>NZ_QSHC01000037.1:0-1062 GCF_003467545.1 Collinsella sp. AM38-1BH
ATGAAGGAGACCGAGAAGATCGAGATCATGCACTTCGACCAGGAGGGCTACCTCGAGGACGGCAGGAACGTCTACGAGGCGGGCAAGAAGATGACCGCGCTGGCCGACCGCGTGCACGAGGAGGGCTACGACGCCGTCTTCCTGATGGGCGTCGGCGGCACCTGGGACGAGTTCATGCAGCTCGAGTACCTCATGAACAAGTTCGGCGACCGCGACCTCGAGGTCTACCTGATCCACGCCGCCGAGTGGAACGTCATGGGCCACAAGCGCATGACCGACAAGTCCGTCGTGCTGACCGCCTCCGAGTCCGGCACCACCCCCGAGGTGCTCGAGGCCATCGGCAAGATGAAGGAGATGGGCGTGCGCGTCTACGCCATGACCAACCCCGAGGGCAAGATCGGCCGGGCCGTGGGCGCCGAGAACTGCGTCATGATGGCCTCCGACCACGGCGCCGGCGGCTGCGAGAAGGGCTACTACCTCGCCGACTGCTTCGGCCTGCGCCTGCTCAACCGCCGCGGCTGCTTCCCCAAGTTCGACCTGTTCATCGAGCAGACGAAGGACGTCTGGAAGGACATGCTCGACATCCGCAAGCGCTTCGAGCCGCGCGCCGAGGAGCTCGCGAAGAAGTACGCGCTGGCCGACTACACCATGTTCATCGGCTCGGGCGCGCTGTGGGGCGAGACCATCCTGTACTCCATGTGCCTGCTCGAGGAGATGCAGTGGAAGCGCATCCGCCACATCACCTCGCACGACTTCTTCCACGGCACGCTCGAGCTGCTCGAGCCCGGCGTCCCGGTGTTCCTGTTCATGGGCGAGGACGAGTGCCGCGCCCTCGACGAGCGCGTCCGCGCCTTCCTCACCAGCGGCGTGACCGGCGACGAGGACTACGTCATCATCGACACCGCCGAGTACGCGATCCCGGGCCTGGACGACGACTTCCGCGTCATCGTGTCCCCCTGGATCCTGTCCGTGCTGACCACCGACCGCCTCTCGCGCAACTACGAGCTGGTCACCAAGCACAACCTCAAGTACCGCCGCTAC
Organism: Collinsella sp. AM38-1BH; assembly: GCF_003467545.1. Taxonomy (NCBI): domain Bacteria; kingdom Bacillati; phylum Actinomycetota; class Coriobacteriia; order Coriobacteriales; family Coriobacteriaceae; genus Collinsella; species Collinsella sp. AM38-1BH. The sequence continues at coordinate 1,042 of NZ_QSHC01000037.1, forward strand.
TACCACCAGTTCGACTACTAA
>NZ_QSHC01000038.1:0-1048 GCF_003467545.1 Collinsella sp. AM38-1BH
AATAGCAAAAGCCCCGCAGTCGGAGCGGACTGCGGGGCTCATGAAGAGAGGTAGTTTGTGGGCGCTTTGCCTGGCGCCCACGAGAGAGGCAACAGAGTAGAGACTACTCGTGGATGCGGGTACCAGAGAGGCCGGCCATGGTCTCGGCGGCCTTGTCCAGGGCGCCGATGATGCAGGTGCGGCCCTTGCGGGAACGGGCGAACTTGATGGCGGCGCGGACCTTGGGCTCCATGGAACCCTTGCCGAACTGGCCCTCGTCGGCCAGGCGCTCGGCCTCGTCGGCGGTGAGGTCCTCGAGCTCCTCCTGGTCGGGCTTGCCGAAGTTGATGGCGACATGCTCGACGGCGGTCAGCAGGAACAGGACGTCGGCGTCGCAGTCCTCGGCCAGCAGCTCGCCGCCCAGGTCCTTGTCGATGACGGCGGGAACGCCCTTGTAGCAGCCCTTGTTCTCGTAGTCGCGGACGACGGGGATGCCGCCGCCACCGCAGGCGATGACGATGAACTCGTTGTCGAGCAGGTTGAGGATGGAGTCAGCCTCGACGATCTTCTTGGGATCGGGGGAGGCGACGACGCGACGCCAGCCGCGGCCGGAATCCTCGACGAAGACCTTGGAGGGATCCTCGGCCATGAACTCCTTGGCCTGCTCCTCGGTGTAGAAGGGGCCGATCGGCTTAGTCGGGTTCTTGAACGCGGGATCATCCGGGTCGCACTCGATCTGGGTGACGACGGTGGCGGCGTGCCAACGCTTATAGCGCTTGTGCATCTCGCGGCCGATGCCCTGCTGCAGGTGGTAGCCGATGTAGCCCTGGGACATGGCGCCGCACTCGGGCAGCGGCATCTCGGGGGTGCCGATGGCGTCGTGGGCGGCGGCGAAGGCGTTCTGGATCATGCCGACCTGCGGGCCGTTGCCGTGGGTGATGATGATCTCGTTGCCCTGCTCGATGAGGCCGAGGAGCGCGTGGGCGGTGTTGCTCACGGCCTCGATCTGCTCGACGGGGTTGTTGCCGAGAGCGTTGCCGCCAAGGGCGACGACAATACGATCGGGCTT
>NZ_QSHC01000039.1:0-457 GCF_003467545.1 Collinsella sp. AM38-1BH
GGGACCCCGTTTTGCCTTAGATTTGCTAAGGCAGGGAGACCTGCTGGTCAAAAAACATCAAATATGAGTACTGCTACCGATTTGATAGCAGCAATTTTGGACTAATAAGGCCAGATAGCAAGTCAAAATGGCGATGAAAGCACGATTTTGATCCAACTGTTAGTACTTATAATGGACATATGTTGCGTAACTAAAGCAAATACTATCTTTTTATATGTTGCAAACAAAGTAGCAGTACTCATTTTTGCCATTTTTTGACCACGGCCTTTGCGATAGATGTGCTGGCGGGTTCGAATCCCTCTGCGATGGGCCCAAAAAAGAAAGGCCCCCATTGCTGGGAGCCTATCAAATCAGTGGTGGGCGATGAGGGATGTCCGCGTGCGGCTGGCGCCGCCCGCTTCCGCTTCGGGCCTGCGGCCCTCGCGTGCTGCGCTGGAAAACGCTTCGCGTTTCCTCA
>NZ_QSHC01000039.1:467-954 GCF_003467545.1 Collinsella sp. AM38-1BH
TCGCGTTTCCTCAGCTCCGCACCCTGGCGGGTTCGAATCCCATGAAATGGGCGCAAACAAAACGGTCCCCTTGCGAGGACCGTTTCCAATTCAGTGGTGGGCGATGAGGGATGTCGCGTGCGGCTTCGCCGCCCGCTCTCGCTTCGGGCCTGCGGCCCTCGCGTGCTGCGCTGGAAAACGCTTGCGCGTTTCCTCAGCTCCGCACCCTGTCGGGTTCGAATCCCATGCGCTGGGCCCAAAAAAGAAAGGCTCCCATTGCTGGGAGCCTATCAAATCAGTGGTGGGCGATGAGGGATTCGAACCCCCAGCCTTGTGCGTGTAAAGCACCTGCGCTAACCGTTGCGCCAATCGCCCGTTCGGAGAGAGTATAGCAAAACAATCGCCCCATTCACCTCATATCCATTAAAGGTAACTCGCGCGTGTCACAGCCCTTGATTCTCATCTTCATTGCAACAGCCTCAGGACTCAGCGCAACGCGTTGCGCTGA
>NZ_QSHC01000004.1:0-41077 GCF_003467545.1 Collinsella sp. AM38-1BH
AGCTGGTCACCAAGCACAACCTCAAGTACCGCCGCTACTACCACCAGTTCGACTACTAAGAGCTGGTCGCAGGTCCGATATCTTGGCTGGTTGATATCTCGACCCTACACAAGGGCGTCCGCATTTGCGCGGGCGCCCTTTTTGCGTTGCTGTCGGCGCAGGGTGTCTTCGGCGGAAAGTTCATCCCGGGCTTGCGGCTCGGAGTGGGACGCGCTTTCCGGTTGGGCTGGGGGAATCGCCAGATTAAGCTGAGAGCTTGCCCCTATGTTTCTAAATGAATACGCTGTGAGCCGAGGGAGACGATTTTCCCCGCAAGCACTCTAGTATGCTAAAGTACCCAGAAGACCGGCGGAGCTATGCCGGTCTTCTGTTCTATGCGAAGCACAGCATGAGGAGGCTCACCAGATGACGGCCACACCGTGGGGATTCCGGGACATATTGCCCGAGGAGGCTCAGGCACGCGAGGAGATCGCATGTACGGTGAAGGGCTGCTTTAGGGAGCATCATTACCTGCCGGTCGAGACGCCGCTGCTCGAGGACAAGGGTTCGCTCGAGGAAGGCGGCCGCATTGCGGACACGCCGTTTAAGCTCTTTGACGATGATGGGCGTTTGCTGGTGGTCCGTCCCGACAACACGTTGCCGATCGTGCGCTTGGTTTCGACCCGCATGCGCGCGGCCGACCTGCCCCTGCGCCTGCGCTACGAGGCGCCGGTGGTTCGCGAGTGCCAGCGCAATGCCGGCGGCTCGCGTCAGTTTACGCAGCTGGGCTTTGAGCTCATCGGTGCGGGCGACGCCGCGGGCGATGTCGAGATTGTCTCGCTGGTAGCCGAGGCCGTGCGCAAGCTGGCGTTGCCCGATGCGCGCATTATCGCAGGTAGCGTGCGTCCTTTTAAGGAGCTGCTCGCGGCGTGCGAGGATCGCGAGCTGGCTGCCGAGGCCCTGCGCTGCGTGCACGCCAACGACTTTGTGGGCCTCGATGCCCGCGTGGCGGCAAGCGCCGAGCCCGAGGCCGTCAAGGCCGCCATTAGCGAGCTGCCGCGCTTGCACGGCGGTGCCGAGATACTCGACCGTGTGGATGCGCTGCTGGAAGCTGCCGGTATCGTCGCGCCGCTGACGCGCGAGCTGCGTGCCCTGGTCGAGGGCCTGGCTCCCGAGGACGCCCAGGTGCTGTCCTTCGACTTCTCCATCATGAACTCTTTTTATTACTACACGGGCCTGGTCTTTAAGGCCTATGCCGGTGGCCTGCCCGATCCGGTGGGTTCGGGCGGTCGCTACGACTCCATCTTTACCGGCGCGTTTGGCGATGGCATCGAGGTACCGGCGGCGGGATTTGCCTTTTCGCTCGAGCGTCTGGAGGCCGCGCACACTTCGGCTGAGGACGCCGCTTCCGACGGCGACCACGCCGCGGGCCGTGGTGCCGAGGGTCCGCTGCGCATCGCCGTTCCCAAGGGCTCGCTTAAGGCCGACACGCTCGACGTGCTCGAGGCCGCGGGCCTGGACGTCTCCGAGCTGCGCGACCCCGGCCGTCACCTGATCGTGCGCGGCCGCGATACGCGTGCCGGCGAGGGCGCGGTCGGCGATATCGAGTTTGTCATCGTGCGCCCCAGCGATGCGCCCGCTTTTGTGGGCTGCGGTGGGGCCGATTGCGGCATCTGCGGCTGGGATTCGCTTATCGAGGCCGACCTCAACCTGCTGCAGCTGGTCGATTTGGGTTACGGCCTGTGCACCTTTATTGAGGCTGAGCCCGCTTGGCGCGCCGGTCAGGCCGAGCGCAACTATGCCCGCCGCGGTTCGCTTCGCGTGGCAACCAAGTACCCGCGCATCGCGAGTGCCTGGTATGCCGAGCGCGGCGTGAACGCCGACATTGTTTCGCTGCACGGCAACATCGAGCTGGGACCCATCGTCGGTATGACCGATCGCATCGTGGATATCACCGCCACGGGCGCCACGCTGCACGACAACGACCTGGTCATCACCGGCCGCATTATGGACTGCACGGCCCGCTTCTTCGTCAACCCGGGGGCCGCGCGCCTGGATCCGCGCGTTCGCAACCTGGCCGATCGCCTGGCGGCTGCCGTGAAGGACAAGCATTTTGAGCCCGTCGCGGGCTCGGCACAATAGCGCGAGCGCGCACGGGCGCCCCCATATCCGGACTGCGGGCCGATTGGTGCCGCTGCCCGGCATCTCGTTTTCCAAACGCAACCTCGACCGATAGGGGATACCGATATGAAGACCATCAAGCTTGCTCCCGGTGAGCGCCTCGTTACCAACCAGCTCAACCGCAAGGGTGTGCTGCCGCAAAACATCGTCGACGCCGCCCGCGATATCGTGGCCAACGTGCGTGCCAACGGCGATGCTGCGGTGCGCGATTACTGCCAGCGTTTTGACGGTGTCGAGCTGCAAGGCTTTCGTCTGCCGCAAGAGCAGATCGATGCTGCGCTCGAAGGCCTCGACCCGGCCTTTGTCGCCGCGCTCGAGAAGGCTGCGCGCCAGATTCGCGAGTTTCACCAGCGCGAGGTCGAGCAGGGCTGGTTTACCACGCGTCCAGACGGCACGATGCTCGGCGTTAAGGTGACTCCGCTCGCCGCGGCCGGCATCTACGTGCCGGGCGGTCGCGCGCAGTATCCCTCCACCGTGCTCATGAACGCCATTCCTGCCAAGGTGGCCGGCGTCAAGCGCGTGGTCATGGTGACGCCGCCGCAAAAGGACGGCCTGATCAGCCCCTATACGCTCGCCGCGGCCAAGCTCGGCGGCGTGGACGAAATCTATATGGTGGGCGGCGCCCAGGCCGTGGCCGCGCTGGCATACGGTACCGAGACCATTCCGCGCGTCGACAAAATCACCGGCCCGGGCAACGCCTTTGTCGCCGCGGCCAAGCAGATTGTCTCGGGCGACGTGGGCATCGACATGGTCGCCGGCCCCTCCGAGGTTTGCGTGCTGGCCGATGCCACGGCCAAACCCATGGTGGTCGCGGCCGACCTGATGGCCCAGGCCGAGCACGATCCGCTGGCCGCCTGCTATCTGGTGACCTGCGACGAGCAGTTTGCGCGCGAGGTCGAGGCGGGTGTCGACATTCTGGTGGCGCAGTCGCCGCGTGCCGAGATCACGCGCGCCTCGCTCGACAACGAGGGCACCATCGTGGTGGCCGCCGATATGGCTGCCGCCGTCGAGGCCGTGAACACCGTGGCGCCCGAGCACCTGGAGCTGCACTGCAAGGATGCAATGGGCCTGCTTGGCGGCATTCGCAACGCCGGCGCCATCTTTGTGGGCGCTTGGAGCTCCGAGCCGCTCGGCGATTACGTTGCCGGCCCCAATCACACGCTGCCGACCGGCGGCACGGCCATGTTCTCCAACCCGCTTTCGGTGGAGGAGTTCGTTAAGCGCTCAAGCGTTATCTGCTATACGCCCGAGGGCCTGCTCTCCGACGCTCCCGCTACGCAGCGTTTGGCCGAGGCCGAGGGCCTGTGGGCGCACGCGCTTTCTGCCGCCCTGCGTCGTCGCGTGCTGGAACAGGGCGAGGATTCCGTGAGCGCCGAGTCGCTGGCGGCGGCCGACCTGACCAAGGTTGCCTGGCCGGGCGACGTCGCGGCGACGGTCGCCGAGGGTGTGGACTTGGCGGCTGCGGGCGCGGATGGCGCTAACGCGACCGGCGGGGAGGCCTAATATGGCCGAGCTGACGCCTCGCATGAAGGAACTCGTCCAGCCCTACTTGGCCGGCATTGAGCCCTATGATCCCAACTTTACGCCCACGCGCATCAACCTTTCGGCCAACGAGAACACCTATCCCGTGCCGGCTGGCGTGCGCGAGGCGATCGACGCGGCACTCGCCGCCACGCCGCTCAACCGCTATCCCGACCCCATGTCCAACGACCTGCGCGACGAGCTTGCCGCTTGGCATGGCGTGGCACGCGAGAACATCTGCGTGGGCAACGGCGGCGACGAGCTGCTCTATAACTACCTGCTGGCGTTTGGCGGCGCGGGGCGGACCCTGCTCAACTGCCCGCCATGCTTTAGCGAGTATGCGTTCTTTGCGTCGCTCTGCCAGACCGAGGTGCGCGACGTGTGGCGCGATCCGGTGACCTTTGAGCTCGATCAGGCTGCCGTGCTTGCGGCAGCGCCCGAGTGCAACCTGGCGATTGTGACCTCGCCCAACAATCCCACGGGCGACGTGGCGCCGCTCGACTTTATCGCGGCTCTGTGCGATGCGTGTCCCGGCATGGTGATGGTCGACGAGGCCTACGTGGAGTTTGCTGACGATTCGTTTGGCGCGGCCACCACGGCGCAAGGGCTTATCGCCGAGCATTCCAACCTGGTGATTCTGCATACGCTGTCCAAGGCGTTCGGCGCCGCCGGCACGCGTCTGGGCTATGTGATTGCGTCACCCGAGGTTATTGACGTGTTCGCGGCGATTCGCCAGATCTATTCAGTCAACGTGCTAAGCCAGGCCGCGGCGCTTGCCTGCGTGCGTGCCCGCGATGCGTACGCGCCCGTGGTGGCACGGATTGCATCTGAGCGCGTGCGCGAGCTGTGCGCCCTGCGCGCAATGGCTGCCGAGGGCCTGCCCGTGGAGGCGTGGCCGAGCGCGGCGAACTTTGTGCTCGTGCGCACGCCGCACGCCACGCGCGTGCGCGAGCGTCTGCGCGATGAGTATTCGATTTTGGTGCGTGACTTTAGCTACGCGCCGGGGCTTGCGGACTGTCTGCGCATTACCGTGGGTACCCCGCAGGAAAACGACGAGGTGCTGGCAGCGTTTGCCGTGCTGGTGAAGGAGGAGATGTAGATGGGCCGTTATGTCGAGGTGACCCGCAAGACGGGCGAGACCGACATTGTCGTTAGGCTCGATCTGGACGGATCCGGCGTGTGCGATATCTCGACCGGCGTGCCGTTTTTCGACCACATGCTCAACGCCTTTGGCCGCCATGGCCTGTTCGATTTGACAGTACATGCGGTGGGCGACGTGGAGGTCGACGCGCACCACACCGTCGAGGACACGGGCATTGTGCTGGGCGAGGCGTTTTGCCAGGCACTGGGTGACAAGGCGGGCATTACGCGCTTTGCCGATGCGGCGATTGCCATGGACGAGACGCTCGTGATGGCCGCCGTTGATATCTCGGGTCGCGGGCAGGCCTATTGCGATCTGCCCGTGCCGACCGAGCGCGTGGGCAGCTTTGATACCGAGCTGGCCGTCGAGTTCTTCTATGCCTTTGCGCGCGATGCTAAGCTCACGCTGCATGTGCGCGAGCTGGCGGGCGGCAACTCGCATCACATTATCGAGGCAGCCTTTAAGGCCGTGGGACGCACGATGCGCCACGCCTGCGAGCTTGATCCCCGCGTCCAAGGAATCCCCAGCACCAAGGGCTCACTGTAACCGCCATATAGGCAGAAACCACCACAAAGGTGCCTGTCCCCTTTGTGGTGGTATTGGATGATGGAAAAAGGAGGGTCGCGTGGGCGAACCGAAGATCGTGGTGGTCGACTACCACAAGGGCAACTTGTCGAGCGTCGTGCGCGGGCTTGCGCGCGCCGGTGCCGCTGCCTGCACATCGGACGATCCGGAGCAGATCCGCAACGCCGACGGCCTGGTCATCCCGGGCGTGGGTGCGTTCTATGACGCGATTGTCTTTATGCGCCAGAGCGGCGAGGAGGCGGCCGTGCTTGACGCCGTTGCCCCCGGAACTCCTCTGCTCGGCATCTGCCTGGGCCTTCAGCTGTTTTTTGAACGCGGCGACGAGGGCGTGCCGGCGGACGAGGGCGCGGACGACGATGCCTCCGAGCAGGCCGGCGGTCCCTGGGTCGATGGCCTGGGCATTATGCGCGGCTCGTGCACGCGCTTGGAATCGAGTCGCCTGAAGGTGCCGCACGTGGGCTGGGACCAGGTGCACATGACGCCCGCCGGCGCGGCCGATCCGTTGCTCGCCGGTTTTGCCGAGGGCGCCAACATGTACTTCACCCACAGCTATGCGGTGGCCGACGATGTCGATGCCGCCGATGTTCTGGCGCGCACGCACTACACGCGGAGCTTCCCGTGCATCGTGCGCCACGGCAACGTGTGGGGCTGCCAGTTCCATCCCGAGAAATCCTCCGCGCTGGGACAGCGCATCCTTAAGAACTTCGTCAACATCGTCGAGGAGGCCGGCCGATGATCCTGTTCCCCGCAATCGATCTGATCGGCGGCAAGGTCGTGCGCTTGGAGCGCGGCGATCGCAGCCGCTGCAAGGTATATTCCGACGACCCCGTGGCCGTTGCCCGCTCGTTTGCCGAGCAGGGCGCAAGCTGGGTGCACGTCGTCGATCTGTCCGCTGCCTTTGGCGAGGATGAGGACGCATGCGCTGCCAACTCGACGGCGATCAAGGCTATCTGCGGCATCGACGGTCTGTCCGTGGACGTGGGCGGCGGCGTCCGCTCGCTCGCACGCATCGACGAGCTGGCCGGCTATGGCGCGCGCCGTATTGCGCTGGGGACCGTGCTGGTGACCGAGCCGGGTTTTGCCGAGGTGGCGGCCAAAGGCTTTGGCGAGCTGCTGGTGGCAGACATCGCCGCCCGTGACGGCCAGGTCAAGGTGAACGGCTGGCGTGACGGCGCGGGCATGGCGCTCGACGATGCCGTGGCGCAGCTTTCCGAGCTGGGCTTTAAGCATTTGGTGTACACCGACATCGCGCGCGATGGCATGCAGACGGGCATCGACGTGGCGGCGTATCGCCATGTGGCCGAGGTTGCGGGTTTTCCCGTCATGGCTTCGGGTGGCATCTCGACACTCGACGATATCTGCGCGCTTGCCGCGGTGGGTGAGGATGCTATTGAGGGTGCGATCACCGGTCGCGCGCTCTACGAGGGCAACTTTACGCTGGCACAGGCGCTGGCCGCCGCCCGAGGGGAGGAGTAGCCCATGCTTACCAAGCGTGTGATTCCCTGTCTGGACGTTAAGGACGGCCGCGTGGTCAAGGGCGTCAACTTTGTGAGCCTGCGCGATGCGGGCGATCCGGTGGAGCTGGCGCGCGCCTACGACCGCGAGGGCGCGGACGAAGTCGTGTTCCTGGACATCACTGCGACGAGCGACAACCGTGCGACGACCATTGAGATGGCGGCGCATGCGGCCGAGGAGTTGGCCATTCCCTATACCGTGGGCGGCGGTTTTCGTGACCTGGCGGGCATGCGAACCATGGTGGCTGCCGGTGCCGATAAGGTGTCGCTCAACTCTGCTGCCGTGCGCGATCCGTCGCTGGTCAGCCAAGCTGCCGCTGCATTTGGCAGCCAGGCCGTGGTCGTGGCGATCGATGCCAAGCGTGTTGGTTTGCCCGGTGAGCCGGGAGCCGACAAGTGGGAGGTCTTTACCGCGGGCGGCCGTAACGCCACGGGTATCGATGCGGTGGCGTGGGCCGAGGAAGCGGCTCGTCGCGGCGCCGGTGAGATCTTGCTCACCAGCATGGATCGCGACGGCACCAAGGCTGGCTTCGACCTGGCACTCACCCGCGCCGTGGCGCGCGCGGTGCCGATCCCGGTGATCGCAAGCGGCGGCGTGGGCACGCTCGAGCATTTTGCCGAGGGCGTGATCGAGGGCGAGGCCGACGCCGTGCTGGCAGCAAGTGTCTTTCACTTTGGGACCTTCAGTATTCGCGAAGTCAAAGAATACATGGCCAGCCAGGGAATACCTGTGAGATTGGACTTCTAAATGGAGCAAGTGACAACCGCGGCAGAGCTCAAATACGACGACCGTGGGCTGATTCCTTGTGTGGTTCAGCAGTATGACACCGGTGAGGTGCTTATGGTTGCTTGGATGAACGAGGAATCGGTGGGGCTGACGCTCAAGACCGGGACCACGTGGTTTTGGAGCCGCAGCCGCCAGGAGCTCTGGAACAAGGGCGCGACGAGCGGCAATATGCAGGAGGTCAAGGAGCTCTGGGCCGACTGCGATAGCGATACGCTGCTGGTCAAGGTCGACTCGCCGGGTCCGGCCTGCCATACCGGCAACCGTACCTGCTTCTTTAGAAAACTCGCGTAGGGCGGGCGCTCGACCAGGCGCTTGGCCAACCAGAAAGGATTGAACCATGGGTGTGCGCACCGCGAATGTTCAGGATGGAAATATCGGTGAGACGCTGACGGGGCTCGCCGGGGTGATTCACGGCCGTCGCGACGCATCGCCGCAGGAGAGCTATACCGCTCGCCTGCTGACCGATGTCGAGGACGAGCTGCTCAAGAAGCTTGCCGAGGAGGCGAGCGAGGTGATCATGGCCTGCAAGGATAACGATCACGATCACATCCGCTACGAGGCCGGCGACCTGGTCTACCACTTGCTCGTGACGCTTGAGCGCTACGGCATCACCCTCGACGAGTTGGCCGGCGAACTCAACGCCCGCCGCCACTAGTCATTGGGGACGTTCTTAAACGACTAGTCGTTTGGGACAGTCTTTGTTGGTGTAACGGGGTCATGGAAGTTGCGGTGAAATAGGGACTGTTTAAGCGCTTCATCAGGCAAAACAATCCCTATTCCACCGCAACTTATGAAGGGATGGCTAGGCGAGGGGTGTGGATTCCCATTCGCCGGTGGGGTGGGGGACGTCGAAGGCTCGGTAGCCACAGTCGTAGGCGTGTGCCTGGGCCTCACGGATGTTCCAGCAAATGTCGCAGGCGCGGTGTGCGTCCGAGCCAAAAGTGATCGGCACCTCGGCGTGGGCAAAGCGGCGCAGCAATCCGGTCGCGGGATAGTAGTCTTCGAGGCCCTTGCGCGGTGCGGCGGTCGAGACCTCAACGCGGCGGCCTGTATCGTGCGCGCACTCGGCCATCTGCTGCCAAAACGGTGCGGGGTCTAAGTCGGGCGCAAAGCCTTCCTTCGAAAAGCGCATGACCAGGTCGGGATGGGCCATTACGTCAAAGTTGAGTGAGCTTTCGCAAGCGCGGCACCAGTCGTCGACGTAGCGCTCCCACACGCCGTGTACCCCCAGGTTTTCCCAAACATGCAGGTTGGTGTCATCATCGATCCAGCCGCAAAGGGAATCGGGTGTATCGGGGCGAGCGACGTTTTCCGTTCCCGCCGTACCCGCGGCACCGGCCATGATATCGCCTGGGTTGCCAATCCAATGCACGCTGCCCAGGCGTACGACGGCGTCCTGGGACCAGCGCTCAACCAAAGGCTCGCAGCCCTCGTACCAATCGCATTCAAAGCCATAGATAAGCTCGAGCTCCGGCGCGATTTGCGCGGCAAGCTTGCGGGCATCCTCAAAAGCCAGACGATGTGCCGGCAGGTCGCCCTCAGTAACCTGCACTTCGCAGTTGGCATCCATGCTGGCGGGCAGTGTGAGATGGTCGGCCGAGACCATGACGCGGCAGCCGGCCGCAGCAGCGGCGCGAACGTTGTCTTCAAACGAGGCATGGCCGTCCGAGAACGAGGTGTGGGTATGGCAATCGACCAGCGGGCAGGCAGACATGGCGACTCCTTTGCATTTGGCGAATCCGCTCCATTGTAATGTTGCAGCTCTCAACACGCCGCGCGCCGGAGCTCGAAATCGATTGGAAAGGCTGCGCGGCGCGGCCTCGCTTGCTCCAATACATGTACATCAGCCTCCAAAAGCTGCAAATAATGACATGTTTGGAGGCTGATGTACATGTTTGGCCGGGGCGGTGGAGTGTCGGTTTCTTGTCGACAAGGAAAATCGCGCTCATCACGCGCCGTCACACTCGCGCAGCCTGCGATGTGCTAGCGTTTGGGTGAACAAAACGAGCCCGCGCGGAAAGGATCCAGACCGTATGCAATGCGATAGCACATCCCCGCTGTCTCGCGAGACTGATGCGCCCGAAACTATCGTCAAACTGGAGTGCGACATCGATGATGCGTCGCCCGAGGTGCTTGCCTACGCTGCCGATTGCCTGCGCAAGGCCGGCGCCCGCGAGGTGCATTGGTTGCCGCTTTACTGCAAAAAGGGCCGCCCCGGCTGGCAGCTGCAGGTAATCTGCTCGCACGATGATATCGAGCGCTTGCAGACGATTATCTTTTTGGAGACCACGACCAACGCCATTCGTCGCCAGGTGATGGAACGCGTTTGCCTGCCACGCCGCTTTGAGCGCGTAACGACGCCATGGGGCGAGGTATCCGTTAAGGTGGCGACCCTGCCCGACGGCAGCGAGCGCGCGGCTCCCGAGTACGAGGATTGCGCCCGTCTTGCCCGCGAACATGGCGTGCCGCTCCAACGCGTGATGCAGGCGGCTCAGAGCGCGGCACTGCGATTCGAGTAACACGGTAGATGGGCTCCGCATCCGCCGGATCCCGTATTCAGCCCCCATCAACCCCATTCGAAAGGATCTCCCCATGAAATACCTCATCGCTTCCGACATCCACGGCTCGGCATACTGGACCGAGCGCCTCTGCGCCGCCATTGAGTCCGAGCAGCCCGACCGCATCGTCCTGCTGGGCGACCTGCTTTATCACGGTCCGCGCAACGACCTGCCGCGCGACTATGCTCCCAAGCGCGTGATTCCGCTGCTCAACGCCCTAGCCGACCGCATCATCGCGGTGCGCGGCAACTGCGACGCTGAGGTCGACCAGATGGTCCTCGACTTCCCCGTCATGGCCGACTACGCCACGCTGTTTGACGAGACCGGCCGCGAGCTGTTCCTGACGCACGGCTATGTCTTTGGCGCCGGCATGCACAACAGCGTCGACCACGCGCCCGCGCTGCCCGAGGGCTCCGCGCTCGTCTACGGCCACACGCACATCAAGGTCAACGAGGAAAGCGCCGCGCACCCGGGCCTGTGGCTCTTCAACCCCGGCAGCGTGAGCATCCCCAAGGACGGCTCGCACAGCTACGGCATCTACGAGGGCGGCGCGTTCCGCCACGTGATCCTGGAGGAGGACTAACCATGGCGCAGCATATGGCTCAGCAAAATGCCGAGGGCTCGCGCGATCTGCCCACGCTGATAGACGCGTCGGCCGAGCTGCAGCATCTGGTGCAGACCATCTGGCGTCTGCGTCAGCCCGATGGCTGCCCGTGGGACCGCGAGCAGACGCACCGCAGCATCGGCAAGAACATGATCGAGGAGGCCTACGAGGCGCTCGACTGCATCGAGGCGGACGACGCGGTTCACCTGCGCGAGGAACTGGGTGACGTGCTCATGCAGGTCGTGCTGCATGCGCAGATTGCTGCCGACGCCGGCGAGTTTACGCTGGCCGACGTGGCGCGCGATATCGACGCCAAGCTCATTCGCCGCCACCCGCACGTGTTTGGCGATGCGGATGCCGAGAGCTCCGACGAGGTGCTCAAGATTTGGGACGAGGTCAAGCTTGCCGAGAAAGCCGCCAAGGACAAGGCCGTGGCGGCGGGCGAGGCCGCGCCCGAGGGTCTGCTCGATGGCGTGCCCACGCATCTGCCGGCGTTGATGCAGGCGCAGAAGGTGTCACGCAAGGCGGCCGCCGTAGGCTTTGAGTGGGAGACGGTCCAGGACGTGTGGGACGAGGTTGCCGAGGAGCGTGCCGAGTTTGAGGCCGAGGCCCCTGGCTCGCCCGAGCGCGAAATGGAGTTTGGCGATCTGCTCTTTGCCCTGGTCAACGTCGCGCGCAAAGAGGGGATCGACGCCGAGAGCGCCCTGCGCGCCAGCACGGCAAAGTTCCGCCGTCGCTGGGCCGCGATGGAGCAGATGGCGTCCGACGCCCACGTGGATCTTGCCGAGCTTTCGACCCACGACCTCAACGACCTGTGGGATGCCGCAAAGGCGGAGGAGTAAGACTGCGGGAACGACGGGCTGACATGCCTCATCGTTCCCGCTAAATTTTTCGAAAATCAAGTGTATCCCTCGGCTAACTTAGGGCATAATGCAAAAAGTGCGACATGGCTAACTTACGGAGACGCACCGATGGTGCACGGTCAGCCGGTCGCTTGCATCCACTACGTTTCCAAGTGAGAGGGAGACAACATGAGCGATATTTTGGACGTCTACGGTCGCGAGGTGCTCGACAGCCGCGGCAATCCCACCGTCGAGGTCGAGGTCGTGCTCGAGGACGGCAGCTTTGGCCGCGCAATGGTGCCTTCGGGTGCTTCGACCGGCGCCTTTGAGGCCTGCGAGCTGCGCGATGGCGACAAGGGCCGCTACCTGGGCAAGGGCGTTTCGCAGGCCGTCGAGCACGTCAACAACGAGTGCGCTAACGCCGTCGTGGGCCTCGATGCCTTCGACCAGCGCGCCGTCGATGCCGCGCTGATTGCCGCGGACGGTACTCCCAACAAGACCAAGCTCGGTGCCAACGCCATCCTGGGCGTGTCGCTGGCTGTTGCCCGCGCCGCTGCCGAGTCGGCGGGCCTGTCGCTGTACCAGTACCTGGGCGGCGTCAACGCCCACCTGCTGCCCACACCTATGATGAATATCCTCAACGGCGGCGTGCATGCCGACAACAACGTTGACTTCCAGGAGTTCATGATCATGCCGGTGGGTGCTCCGAGCTTTGCCGAGGGCCTGCGCTGGTGCGCCGAGGTCTACCACACCCTCAAGGGCGTGCTGCACGAGGCCGGCCTGGGCGGCGGCGTGGGCGACGAGGGCGGCTTTGCCCCCAACCTTAAGACCAATGCCGAGCCGTTCGAGTACATCACCAAGGCCGTCGAGAAGGCTGGCTTTAAGCCCGGCGTCGACTTCATGTACGCCATGGACCCGGCCTCGACCGAGTTCTACAACGCCGAGACCGGCATGTACGAGCTCAAGGGCGAGGGCGTGGAGTACACGAGCGCCCAGATGGTTGATTACTGGGAGAAGCTCGTCGACACCTATCCCATCATCTCCATCGAGGACGGCATGGCCGAGGAGGACTGGGACGGCTGGGTCGAGCTTACCCGCCGCATTGGCAACAAGGTGCAGCTGGTGGGCGACGACCTGTTCGTCACCAACACCGAGCGCCTCAAGAAGGGCATTGAGCTGGGCGCCGCCAACGCGATCCTGGTCAAGGTCAACCAGATCGGCACGCTCACCGAGTCGCTCGAGGCCATCGAGACCGCCAAGGAGGCCGGCTACGCCTGCATCGTGAGCCACCGTTCCGGCGAGACCGAGGACTCCACGATCGCCGACCTGGTCGTGGGCGTCAACGCCGGCCAGATCAAGTCGGGTGCCCCGTGCCGCAGCGACCGTATCGCCAAGTACAACCAGCTCATCCGCATCGAGGACGAGCTCGAGGGCAGCGCGCGCTACGCCGGCAAGGCCGCGTTCTACAACATTCGCTAGGCACGCGGAGGTCGCGGGGGCGGGGAAGACTCGGATTCGCCTTGCTCCAGCCGGGCGCGGTTGAGCACCATTGGGCGCTGGGCCATACGGCTCAGCGCCTTTTTTATGTCGAGCAAAGGCTGGCGAAGGCGGTGCGCGCGCTCGTGCTATAACTAGAATACTTAGCGCAAACAAACCTCAACCGCACAAGGCGCACATGGATCAGATTTACGACAACAGGTACTATTCCGCCGGTTCGCGTGAGCCGTCGCCTCGCCGTGCGCGCACGGTGCAGCTCGGTGGGTCCGCCTACGCCGGCGCCGACCGCTCCATGCAACGCCCGACAAGTACCTCGCGCCCCAATGCTCAAGTGAATACTTCGACAGATGGACCAGTGCGCCCGGCACGTTCGTCGCATGCGTCGCGTCCCTCGGCCCAGACGCACGACAGGTCGAGCAGGCCCTCGAACCGTTTTTCGGGCTCGGACTTTATGCACTACGCCAACGACAACGCGGTGGTCAAGGCGATCTACGACTTTACCCATGGTCCTCAGCGAGGGCTATTCATCGGCATCGTCGTTGCTCTGGTGCTCGTGAGCCTGTATTTCCCCGTGCGCGATCTGTACGTGGCAAAGCGTTCGAGCGATATCTTGGCCAAGCAGGTCGAGATTCGTCAGCAATACAATGATGAGCTGCAAAAAAGCGTCGACAAGCTGCTCTCGGAGGAGGGTATCAAGGACGCGGCATCCGAGGACTTGGGCCTGGTGATGCCAGGCGAGAAGAGGATTGAAGTGCAGGGCCTGGACGACGATTCGGATTCGTCTTCGAGCAAGAAGTCGTCGAACGCCAAGAAGGCCAGCGAAGTTGCCAAGGAAATCGAAGAAGTCGGTAAGGACGCCCCGTGGTATATCCAGGCGCTCGACATGCTGTTTGGGTTTAACGGTGTCGAGGGCCAGACGGTCGTGTCCAACGGCGAGTAGCGCCCGGAGGGGAACCCGCAATGGCAGATTGCAAACGATATAAGGTGGCGGCGATCGATCTGGGAACGGTGTCGTCGCGACTGGTGTTGGCCCAGGTCGAGGGCGGGGCGATCGTGGGATCGTCCAAGCATACCGAGATTACCGACCTGGGCGAGGGTGTGGACGCGACGGGTCGCTTTTGCGAGGCGGCTGTCGAGCGTGTGCTCGCTGCGTGTCGCATGTTTGTGGACGAGGCGCGTGCCTTTGGGGCCGCGTGCATTTGCACCACATGCACGAGCGCCGCGCGCGATGCATCCAATGCCGCACTGCTGCTGGACGGTCTGCGTGAGCTGGGGCTCGAACCGCAGGTGATTCCGGGCGAGGTCGAGGCGCGCCTGACGTTTTTTGGCGTGGCGCACGACTTTGCCGGCGAGCGCATCATTGTTGCCGATTCGGGCGGCGGATCCACGGAGCTCGCGACGGGCGTCTATGCGCCGGAGCGTGGGGTCTTTGCGCTGGAGGGCACGCGTTCGCTGGACATCGGTTGTCGCCGTGTGACGGAGCGATTTTTCTCGGCACTGCCGCCCGCACGCGGCGAGCTTACTGCCGCTGCCGCGTGGGCGGGCGAGCAGTTCGCTGCCTATTTTGAGGGCCTGCCGAGCAATTTTGAGCGCGCCGAACGCTTGGTCGCAGTGGGTGGCACCGTCACCACACTCGTGGCGCTCGTTCATGAGCTGGAACCGTACGATTCGAGCTTTGTGCACCTGCGCGAGCTTTCGCTGGATCAGGTTTCGGCCGCTATCGAGCGCATGTCTGCGTTGGATGCGGACGGCATCGCCGCTCTACCGGGTGTACAGTCCAAACGCGCGGGCGTGATCTTGGCTGGTGCCGTGGTAATCCGCGAGCTTATGCGAGCCGGCGGCTACAAGACGCTCACTGTAAGCGAGAACAGCTTACTCGCCGGCATGGCCGCCACCATCAACGAGGCTCTCGACGGTGCGACCCCCACCATCTCCTGGACCCCCAGCCTCAGCGCCCTCTAAATAAGTTGCGGTGAAATACGGACTAAAATCGCCCTTTCGGGCACCAAACAGTCCCTATTCCACCGCAACTCAACAGCCGGCACCTGGGGACGTTCCTTTTCTGCCGGCACCTGGGGACAGTCCTTGCGGGGCGTCCCCATGGCGCCTATGCCAGCTTGTCGATTTGCCCAATCTCCCAAAGCGGAATATTGATGAGCATGCCCTCGTCTCTATATGCCGCCAGGGAGCTCCTCACGCAACGCTCGAGTTTGAATTTTTCGCAGGCTATTTTCAGACTCTTCGCTTTAAGGTTCTCTGCCGCCTTGACCTCAAGCGGAAGCACGGTTCCCGCATGGTCGATGGCAAAGTCGGTTTCGGCATTGCCGGAGGTAGAGGACCAATACGCGGGAGTTTTGTCCTGGAGCAAAAGCTCCTGCGCGACGTATTGTTCGGTCAGCGAACCTTTGAACTCGGTAAAAACAGCGGATCCGTTAAGAACGATGGCCGGAGAGAGACCGGAGAGCGCTCCGAGGATGCCGGTGTCGATGCAGAACAGTTTGAAGCCCGAGAGGTCTTCGTAGCTCGAGAGCGGCGCCTTTAGAGCGGAAACACGTGGCACCTTATGAACGATTCCGTAGTCCGTGAGCCACTGGAGGCTTTCCTCGAAATCGCGTGCGCGCGCTCCGGGACGAAGGGCGCCATAGACAAACTTCTTGTTCTCCTTTGCAAGCTGGCCGGGAAGGGATTTCCAAACCAACCTCATGCGCTCGACGATGCGGGCGGGTGCATGTTTGCCAAAATCGGATTCGTAAGCCTCGATGATTTGCTGTTGAAGCCTTCGGGCTTCGATGAAGTCGCGTGTCTCGGCGAAAGTGGAGACAACTTCGGGCATACCGCCGACAACAAGGTATTCCTTGAGCAAGCGCTCGAGCTTTTCGGTAACGTTTGCCAGAAGGTTCATGTCTGCGGCAAGGATGGCATCGGCGAGCGGGTTGCCGTCGACGGCACGAACGAACTCGGCAAACCCCATGGGACGCATGGTGAGCTGGTCGATTTTGCCGACGGGAAATGACTCGTTTTCGCGTCGGAGCGCGAGGCCCATATAGGAACCGGCTGCCACGATGTGGTATTCGGGTGCAAGTTCGTTGAAGTACTTGAGTGAGGTGATCCCGCGTGGCGCCTCTTGGATCTCGTCGAAGATGATGAGCGTGTCTGCCGGCGTTACGGTTTGGCCACGTAGGAGTTCTATCTGGGAGATGATGCGCTTGGGGTCGAGGTCCCCATCGAACAGCGAGCGTGTGCTCGGCTCGAGCATAAAGTCAAAACGAATGACATTTCGATACTGCTGGCTTGCGAATTCGTTAAGAAGCCAAGTCTTTCCTGTCTGGCGGGCTCCCCTAAGCAAGAGAGGTTTGCGATTCGCCCTTGATTTCCAAGCGATAAGTTCACTCATAAGCTGTCGCTGCATATTGCCTCCCAACCCTCTCGGCTAGTATAAGGCCATTTGGTCGTTTCCATCGGAAAATGTGCGAGACAACCACGTTTTTCCATCGGAAAATGTGCGAGACAGCCACGTTTTTCCATCGGAAAATGTGTAAATACCAACCTAAGTTGCGGTGGAATAGTTCCTAAATGGGCTGATAAACTGCCAAAACAGGAACTATTCCACCGCAACTTAGAGCCCCGCCGGCGTGTAAAAGAAACGAGCCCGCATCCCTTGGGGACACGGGCTCGAAAGCTCCATATGGTAGGGGCGGTGGGACGTCCGCGCATTTGCTGCGCAAATACGCACCGGCTTCGGACGCTGCGCGTCCGCTTAACGCTCGCCCCCTCGCGGGTTCGAGTCCCACCGGCATCTAAAAGAAGCGAGCCCGCATCCCTGAGGAACACGGGCTCGAAAGCTCCATATGGTAGGGGCGGTGGGACTCGAACCCACAATCCTTGCGGCGAGAGATTTTAAGTCTCTTTACCGCTCATATAGCTGTTTGCTACCGTTCGCCAACATCCCTTTAAAATAGCAGGTACATCGCTTATCGCTCTATCACCTTATGGCTATAATAGTCATGGTTTGTCATTGTTTCAATGAGATTCGGTACCGAGTGAGGTACCAATGGTACCGAGGTGGAGGCTTCTCATGAGGACGTACACGGCTGCATATGTGCAGAAGCGCAAGGACAGCGATGCATTTCGCGCGTTTGTTGACTTCTATGAGGAGGACGGCAAGAGGCACAAGAAGTCCAAGACGCTCAAGGCCAAGACCAAGCGTGAGGCGAACCGAGAGGCCGAGGACTGGCTCAGGGAGCTTGAGCGTCAAGAGTTGGAAAGCGATGAAACCCCAGAGGCCGTCAAAGCTGCCAACATGCTTGTTCCGGATTATGTTGAATCCTTCATCGATATTTGGGAACAGGGAAAGTCGATTGAACCGTCAACCGTGAAGGGCTATCGATCCACGGCTAAGTACATCCGTTACGGCTACCCCAAGGGCAATGTGAAGGGCTTCGCAAAGGTCAAGGTTAAAGACCTCAAGAAAAAGCAGGTTGAGGAGTGGAGCGCAGGCCTTACCGCAAGCGGCCTAACCTATTCGCCCGTCAAGAAAGCCCTTGGGCTGCTCAAGCAGGTTATGACCCAAGCCGTCTATAACGAGGTGATAGTCGTCAATCCCTGCAACGGGGTCAAGCCTCCCAAGAAGTCCAAGAAGAACGAGGGCATCAACGCCCTGACCGCCAAAGGACTCCGCGATACGCTCAGCATCCTTGCATCGCTAGAGCAGACTCCCGTAACAGTCGGTGCTCGCATTGCACTGTTCACTGGCATGCGAGAGGGCGAGATTTGCGGACTCAAGTGGAAAGACGTCGACCTTGAGAACAAAACTCTATGGGTTAGGGGCGCAATTGGTCGAGCTATCGGCGGCACTTATGAGAAGAACGCCAAGACGGATAGGGTCAGGGATATATGCTTGTCCGATAGTCTCATTGACATTCTTAGAAAATGGCTTGAGGTTCAACAGACGGAGTTCCATGAGTTCGGGCGCACTGTCGGCGCTGGCGACTACGTTCTCGGAGATTTGGACGGATACCTGAGTCCTGATACCTTGAGTAAGGGTTGGAGCGCTATTGCCAAGGCAGTTGGTGTGAAGGGAACAGAGAGTCGCATACCTACGTTCCACGACCTGCGCCATACGTGGGCAACGCGCTACCTTGCCGAAGGCGGGGACGTCAAGACCGCCTCAAGCGTCCTAGGGCACGCAAACGCCGCTATCACGCTCAACACGTACGCGAGCGCTGACCCCGATGCAAAGCGCCGTAGCGCGCTTCTTACGGAGGCGATTGCGGGCGGTCAAGTTGCGCCCAAGAGCAGCATCCTAGAGCTGACGGGCACGGACAACTAAGGGCGTTATTGCTCTCAAGCCAACAGAGTAAATGTGAAGGTCGTGAGGAGCCGATTGCTTCTCGCGGCCTTATTTTTTTAGGGCGGTTTTGCTGGGTGTGAAATACGTTTTATGGCGTTTAACTGCGGAAACGATACGTGCTGCTAGTTTCCTCACTGGTGTTAGTCTTTCCTCACGTGAAGCTTCACAACCGCATACAAACGGGCTGAGCGCCCATGACCGAAAGGTGGCCCAATGGCTAAGCAGAAAACGAGGAAACCCATTCGTCCCATCACTGAGGAGAACATCAACGACCCCGCGACCATCGAGGAGTTCGCCGCATATCTGCGGTTGAGCTACAGCACTGTCTATCGCATGGTGCGCGATGGGCAGCTCAGGGCAGTTCGTATCCGCGAGCAGTGGCGTATCAACGTCCCCGAGTCGCTAAAGATGCTCGGATACTAAGGTGGCCCTCATGGCAAACAACACTAAGGCGGTCGTTGAGCTGTCGCTGGGAGCCGACCCGCTAGAGGCCGCGAAAGTCGGCTGTCTCAACGGCGCGACCCTATGCAACGCCGACATTTACGGCATGGGGACGTTCGGGCTTGGCATGGAGCGCGAACAGGCGCTCCTGTCCGCTGAGGACGTTGACGGGGACTGCATCCTGCGCATTGCCGCGCCCGACAGCGGACGTGAGCTTGAGGTCCGCTGCTCTGACTGGCTTGCCGACAGGGTCGAACTCATGAATGCCGAACTCAAGCGGCGCGGAAGGCTCGCGAGGAAGGCGGCAGACCCCATGAGGCTTGTGGCAGCTGATGCCCATGAATAGTGAGCTGAGGGCCGGGTATCGCGCCGAGGTGGAGCGCAAGGGCAGGGCGCTGAAGGCGATGCGCGAGGCCCGCGGGGTCCGCTCTGATAAAGGGCCTTGCGCGTTCGACAAGGTTCAGCTCAAAGACTGGTATACGTCCCTTCAAATCGCGAACGAGGAATGGCGCTGCGCATACGTCACGGCAATGGTTGACTATTGGTTCACGGGCGTCACCCCGGACTATCTCGATGACATTCCGAAAGCGTATTTCAACGCGAACTTCGAGAGGCTCAGCGATGCCAGAAGGCAGTCCTTCGCAAAGAGCGATACCGGAGAGGACTCAAGCCTAGAGGCATGGGTTGACGGTCGCAACGGCACCATTCCCGCTGATGGCGAGGGGGTACCCAACCCCGTACCAGACCCCGTTCCCAGCCCCGTACCCAACCCCGTACCAGATGGGGTTCAGCCCTTACATAGCTATAAGCTACCAACTACTAGCCATGAGCCACAAGCCATTAGCCATGGCCCTACAAGGCCATTGGCTAATGGCAAGAGGACTACGGGCTACGGAACGAACGGCAGCGAATCGCTTTTCGAGACGGGCGTTGCTTGGTTCCACGTCCCTTGCCCGAAGTGCGGGGAAGTGGCAAAGGAGCCTGTCGGGTTCATCGATGGCATGGGCCAAATTCTCGTTAAATGTCCGAACTGCGGAGTACAAACATACGGAAAACCGCCCGAGGAATATGAGGTCGAGCGTTGTTTCCCCGAACCTTCGATCCTGAAGTGCAAAGAGGAAAATAAGCAATGAGAAAGACTGACCAGATGACGCTTGCCGTCAACGCCGCCCTCACGGTCGAGGAGTACGGCAGGGAGGCGCTTGAGGCGGGGACCGTGGCCTACGCCGGGGACGGCGCTCTCGTCTACGAACCCGGAGACTCGGGGGTCTACGACCTGACGACCGAGAGCGGCAGGAGGGCATGGAAGGCCAACGCCCCCGAGGGCGTGACGAGGACCGTTATCGAGGACGGCGAGCCGTGGTTCGATTCGGTCGTTGGCATGTTCTCCGAACGGCTCGCGGACTGGATGGAAGGGCGGGGCGCGACCCTCTAGAAAGGCGCGGCGCGGGAGGTAGGGCCGCGCCGACAGCGCCCCGCTGCTCGGGACAGAAATTGCTGCTTGAATCGTAGCATATTTTTAAGTACCGCTGCCGCTGAGGGGGTTAGTATATAACTGCCCAGCGTGACGCGCCTGCCGTGACTGACGCATATGCGATGACCTGCGGATATGCCGTCTAAGGCTCTCAGATGCTCTTTTTAAGCTTTAGAACGGACACGGTGCCTAAGTTACTCACGCCAGATGCCAGACGGCCCTTATCGGCTGTCCCCGCGGCTCTCAGGGGCATTTCCGAATAGCCGACCGATTCGCTCTTGGGGTGGTTCCGATACTGAGGCGGGGAGAGATTAGCCCGACGCTGGCGCAGTTCAGGCTCTACTGGTTCGTGGCGCTCGACATGGAGCGGCAGAAAACGCGGCGAAAGATAGACCTCATGCGCCCCGAGGGAGACCCGAGGAGGGAGAGGGCGCTCTACTGCATGGGGAGGCAGGAGGAGGTACTGGACCGCGCCTACGCCGACATGCGCGAGATGGCCCCGACAGTCGGCGAGAGGGCGGTCGAGGTCATAACTGCCCACTACCTAGAGGGCGAGGACTGGCATGACCTGAGCGCGAGGATCGGCATAGCCTACGACAAGTGCAAGAAGATAGCGTACAGGGCGTTCAGGGAATACGACGCCGCGACATAGAGAAGGCCGCAGGGGAGCGAACCCTTGCGGCCTTTTTGTTTTCGTTCTCCGGGCGCGGTTTATAGCCTGCGCCCTGCCCTCTAGTTCCTCACCGAGTACCGCTTGCCGCAGTGGTTGCAAAGGTACTCGCGCTTTCCCTTCCTGCCCATCGCGGCACCGACCACCATGCCCTCAAGGCGGAACAGTTCGGCGCCAATGAGCGCCTTTCCAGCGCTCGTGGACTTCGACGTGTTGTTCAGGAACGTTACGTCGGTTGAGTCGCACTTGGGGCAGCGGAGTCCGGCCTTGCGCTGGGCCTTCTTCACCTTCTCGGGGGTCGTGTCGAGCGCTGCACGGTTGAGTTCTGCGTTCGAGTGTGCAGGGGCGTAGCCCTTTTCGGCGCTTGACCCAAGGGGCTGGGGCGTTACGTTCTTACGGCGGTCTCGTTCGTATTTCACTTCTCTGTGAATCTTACTGATTGTCTCGTCTACCTTCTCACCGGATTGTGCGGTGAGCGCGTACAGGCTGTTAAGCTCTGTCACCGTCATGCCGTTAGGCCTTTTGGCGTTGTAGACGAGAAGCAGGTCGTTTAGCTCCTTGCTACGGGGCATCCGATACGGAGCAGGGTCGGTTGTCTGCTTCGGCTTCGTCTCCGAAGTGTTATCCGTTGTCCTTTTATTTTGGAATGGCAACGTGAAGAAGTCGACGGCTACAACAACTATGAACAAAGAGCTGACAAGCCCAACTGGGTCGTTCAACATAGTGAGTACCGTTACGTGGTGTGCAAAGATGTACCAGCAAGCTGGGAAAACCAGCACCCAGAGAATCGGTCTAATCTTATCCATCATGCTGAACTCCTGTTCGCAATCGATCCGGTAACGGATTTGGTCGCCATTGGGCACTTCAACGCGCTGCCACTGTGCCCAATGCGTCCGATAAGCCTTTTTGTTTTCGCGCGTCCCCGAGGGGCTTAGTAGCGCCCATGCCGGGGCGCTGGCACCTGTCCGGTGGGGTCGGGCGCTGCCCGCCTACTTTGCGAGCAGGAACCTGAGGACGACAATCGGGAGAATGACCGGGGCGAGGACAATCCCGAGCAGGTAAATCCAAAGCGTGCCCTTCATGGCTATCGACCTTCCTTTCCTGTTGCGATAGCGGTTGACTCGATTCTAGTCCTCACTGGACGTGAACGGGACGTGTTCGCCCCGCCTCTCCATGCCGCTCAGCTCCATCTGCTCATTTGCGTACACGGCTATGAGTTCGCGGCGGTGTGAGTTGCACCTGCGGTAGGCGTCGCGGATGCCGTTGAGCCGCACCGTGTTGAGCGCCAGATGCTCGGCCCATCCAACGAGGTCCCGCCTGTCCTCGGGGCTTAGCTCGCGGTAGCTAGCCAACAGCTTGCGTTCGTCCTCAGTCAGTGGGGTCCTCTTGTTGTGTCTCTTGCTCATGCCCAGTCCTTTCACTCGATTTGGGGCGTGAAGGTGATTCCTGAGCTGATTCGGTACCAGATTCGGTACCAATGGTACCGAGAACGAAACTGAAACAAAAAGCAGCCCAGAGTGATTAGATGCTCTGAGCTGCCATTTCGTCATATGGTAGGGGCGGTGGGACTCGAACCCACAATCCTTGCGGCGAGAGATTTTAAGTCTCCTGCGTATGCCAATTCCGCCACGCCCCCGTGAGACTAGAAGTCTAGCACAAGCCGTCCGTTACGCGTTGACGGCCATCGAGTGTTGGCCCGACTTCCCCAGGAACTCCTGGAACTTGGCTTCGTCGCCCTTGTTCTGGTACTGCAGGGCTAGCAGGTACTCCAAGCGGCAGCGCTTGACCGGGTCGTCGCCGACATCCTCGAGCATGCGCTCCAGCTCGGGAATGTCGTTGTGGCGCTTGAGGATCATCGTGTCGTACATCAGCTGACACTCGTGCGCAACTGCCTCGGCCTGACCGCCCTCAAAGCCCTTGATCTCGTGCAACAGCTCTTTGGACTTTTTGCGGTCCTCCTGGCCAACATAGTAGTTAAAGGCCTTAATCACCAAGTCGACGCGCTGCATCTTGGGGAGGTTGAGTCCCAGCAGTAGGTCGAACATCTCGCTGGCGCGCTCGTGGTCCTCGCGCAGCAGATAGGAGTTCAGACGCAGGTAGTCGCGGTTGTAGCGCGGGTACAGCATGCTGGTGAGTTTGCCGTCGAGCAAACGATCGAACTCGTCCCACTGCTTGGCAGCCATAAGCTGCTGCAGGCGCTTAAACGTGGTGCGTTTTTTGACGCTAAAGAACACCGACACGGCGATGCAGATGATAACGACGGCGGTCCAGAGGGTGCGGGAATCGGGCATATTAGGGTCCTTAGTCGCTCATAAAGCGAGCGGTATGACAACACGTACTAGATGTATTATACGCAGCGCGCAAGCAAACTGGCATAAAAGCTCATCGAGGCCGAGTGCCATCGCTCGCTGCGGTACACTTACCTAAAGTAAACCATGAAGGGAGACATTACCTATGAAGAAGATCGTTTTGGCTTGCGGTGCTGGCGCTGCTACTTCCACGCTCGTTGCCCAGAAGGTCGCTACTCTGCTCGACGCCAACGGTTATGCCGACAAGTACGAGATCGTGCAGTGCGCCATCTCCGAGGCCAAGGATTACTGCGACGAGGGCGCCGACCTGCTGATCGCCACCACCGTTGCCCCCGAGGGCCTCACCTGCCCGTACGTGAGCGGCGTGCCCTTCATGACTGGCATGAACCGCGTCGCTGCCGAGAAGGCCGTTCTCGACGTCATGGCTCAGTAGGCGCTGACTGTATGAATGAGCAGAACGCCAATCCGGTCGAGCTCTTTGGCATGCGCGTTGCCCATGTGGGCATTAACGCCACCGACCCGGCAGACGCCCTGGAGATCGCGGAGCTGTTCTCGACGATGATGGGCCTGCCCGTCATCGAGACCCCGGTTTCGTACTTCAACGATTCGCTGGTCGAGATCATGAAGCAGAACGGTCGTGGCACCAAGGGCCACATCGGCTTTGCCGTTAACGACATCGATGCAGCTGAGAAGTGGTTTGCCGAGCGCGGGCTCGAGGTCAACGAAGAGTCGCGCGCGCTGCTGCCCGACGGTGGTACCAAGCTCGTGTACTTTAAGCGCGAGTTCGCCGGTTTCGCCGTGCACCTGTGCCGCGAGTAGCGCACAAGCTGCCATAGCTGGCAAAAAGGGATAGGGTCGCGTGGCCCTATCCCTTTATTTATGCCGAGGGGCTTCCTATCGTGGCAGGCGAATCGTAAAGCGGCTGCCGACCCCTTCGACCGAGGTCACACCGATGACGCCGCCGTGGCTGTCGACGATCCACTTGGCGATCGCAAGCCCCAGACCCGAACCCTGTGCGCCGGCATCGCGCGCGTTGTCGGCACGGTAGAACCGCTCGAACGCGTGAGCTGCGGATTCCTGGTTCATGCCGATGCCCTCGTCCTCAACACTTATGTCGATCGTGCCCGCGCCCGCATCTGGCGTTATGCCAAATGTGACGGTCGTTCCCGCATCCGAGTACTTGGCGGCGTTTTGCACGATCACGCGCAGAGCCTGCTTCACGAGCGCCACGTCGACGGGCGCGTCGCAGCGCGGGTCGCTGGCAAGCGCAGCGTCAGAAGCCAGCCGATACGTGTGCTCGGTATCGATCATCTGCGATTCTTCGCATACCTCGCTGACCAGTGCAGCCAAGTTGGTATGCGCACGCCGCAGGACCGTGCGCCCGGCATCGCCGCGTGCCAAAAACAGCAGCTGCTCCACAAGCTCTTGCATGTGCTCGCTTTCGGCTTTAAGGGACGCGATGGATTCCGCCAGCACGTCCGGGTCGTCCTTACCCCAGCGGTCGAGCATGTTCACGTAGCCCTGAATCACCGCGATGGGCGTGCGCAGCTCGTGGCTCGCGTCGTTGACAAAGCGCATCTGCTGCAGCTTGGCCTCTTGCATCTGGCGCAGCAGGCGGTTGAGTGCGACCTCGATGCTTGCCAGGTCGGCGTCGCCGGTGGTGACGCTCGGCGAGTCGACGCTTGCGCGCTCGATGGCCTGCTCCAGTGTTTCCATTTTGCCGCCGGCGAGTTGCATGCGGCCGAGTTCGTCCACGCGCAGGGCCAGATCGTTGAGCGGCGCCATGGTGCGGCGCACGCGGCGGGCGCCGCCGAGCATGTTGAGCACGCTGATGACCTGCCAACCCACAACGACAAGGTAGAGAGGCCATAGCGTGACGAGGTCCTGCGCGAGGGGGAAAGTCTTGGTGGTACGCGCAAGCTCGACGGTATAGGTGAGCGTTGTCAGGTCCCAGCCGCGCGCGGGCGTCAGCGTCATGCCGCGAACGGTGGCGCTGGGGATCCATCCTGCGGTAAACGCGCCGTTGGGCAGCGTCTGGTTGTATCCATAGACAAGGATCGCCGCCACAATCACTACTAGCAGCAGGTCGAGCCAAACGTAGCTCATCAGGCGGCGCCACATATAGCTCCAGTTGATGGCGCGGGCGATGGAGGTGACGCGCTTGGCCTCGGCGTTACGCGCGGCAGACATAGCCCACCCCGCGCACGGTCTGGATGATGCGGACGCCGCCGGCGTCCTCGATCTTGGCGCGTAGATGCGCGATGTGCACGTCGACGTTGTTGGTGTCACCCATGTATTCGTAGCCCAGCGCTTCGTGCGCGATGCGTTCGCGCGTGAGCACGGTCTCGGCATGCGCCATAAGCAGGGCGAGGACATCGAACTCGCGGGCCGTGAGCGCAATGGGCGAGCCGCCGACCGTGACTTCGCGGCGGTCGGGGTCGAGCGCAACCGAGCCCACGGCGAGCGTGGCGGGGGAGAGCGAGGCGGAAACCTGGGTCGAGTCACTGACCGGGGGTATCGCGGTGGCGCCGACACCCGTGCCGCCTGCCGCGCCCGTCCCGATGCCGCCAACGCCCGAAGCCGCCCGCACGGCCTCCGAGCGCTTCAACGCCACGCGGATCCGTGCGAACAGCTCCTCAATCGCAAACGGCTTGGTCAGGTAATCGTCGGCGCCGGCATCGAGCCCGGCCACCTTGTCCATCACGGCATCGCGCGCGGTGACCATTATCACCGGCACATCCTTGTGCTTGCGGACGCGCCGCAGGACCTCCATGCCGTTGAGCTGCGGCAACAACACATCGAGCAGAATAAGATCGTAGTTGCGCTCCAGCGCCAGGTCCACGGCGGTGCGGCCATCGGCGGCGTGTTCCACCTGGTAGCCCTCGTGCTCCAGCTCGAGCGTCACAAAGCGGGCGATTTTCTCCTCGTCCTCTACGATCAGGATCCGTGCCATGCGTGCCCCCGTCTGCGATTACTTGTCGTCGTTCAGATTTTGCTTGATGTCGTCCGCGGCATCGGCGGCGTGATTCATAAGGTTGTTGATGCTGCCGGGCACGTCGCCGTCGCTGTCGATGCGGTAGCGCATGCCAAAGAACAGGCCAATCAGCATCAGCCAAATCGTAGCGCCCCAGGCAAACAGGGCGATGATGGGGATCAGGATGGGGATGTTGAGGATGATCGCATCGCGGCGCGTGGCGATAAACTTGGTGTCCAGGCTCAGGCGGAAGAGCTTTTTGAGGTACTCCCATACGCTGTCCATCTTCTTGGAGAAGTCGGTCTTTTCGCTCGACTTCTCGTAGGCGGCCTGCGCGGCGACCATCTCGGCTGAGGGCTCATCGACTGGCGCGGACTCGGTGGCGGCGTGCGCCGACGTGGTCTGGGTCTTGCCTTGCGACTCGAGCCAAATGATGGCGTCCAAAACGTTGCCGTCGGCGGCGTCGAGCGCGGCTTTGGCATCGGTGTAGCTCACGTTGCACTTGGTGCGGATGGTTTCAACTTTTTCGAGGTCGTCCATGACCTGTCCTTTCGTTCGATGGGCGCGACGCCGGGCGATCTGCCCGGGCGCGAGCGTTGCGTTCGGCGGCCTGCGTTGCGCGGCGCCGCCCCGCCCTTGGTCGAACTCTATAGTGCAGGTTATAGATTAAGCGATTCTTGAGCCAAGATTAACGTTGGATGAGTTTTTGGGTAGCGGTGGGAAAAGTATTAGACCTCGATAGCGGGGGATGTGGTGCCGGTGCAAAACGGCGTCAAAGGTTGGTCGAGCAGGCGGTTTCTCCATTGATGTCCGCACAGCATGTGACACTTACCCTGCCGCCCCGCTCTGCCGCGGCGGCATGCGTCTGAACAACGACCCTCTAAGGAGTTCGATACCGATGAGTGACAACGCAAAGCATCTCGCAAAGAAGTGCGTAAAGGACGCGGGGCCGTGCCTCGCGCTGTGCGTAGCCGGCGCAGCGGTCGCGCTGCTGGCTGTTCTGGGGCCGTTCGACGTGCTCCGAAGTGCCAGCTTTCTGCATGTTTGCATGGCTCTTGCCGGCGCCACGATGACCGGCGGCGTGCTCGATCTGATCTTTTGGGTGTTTGACCCGTTTGGATGGAAGAGCGAGGGGTAGGTCCCAAAGGATGGAAGGGCTGGAACGGTTGACTTAGTGATCGTGCAGAATGTGGGCTAGCGACTTACAGGGAAGTGGTGATCCGATGACGGTCTATGTGACGGGCGATATTCACGGCGGCGTCGACATGCAAAAGCTTCGCGACTGGGATCTTGGGGATGGTCTGACAAGTGACGACTATCTCATCATCGCGGGCGACTTTGGCTTTCCGTGGGATTTCTCTGCCGAGGAATGTGCCGACATCGCCTGGCTGGAGTCGCGCCCCTATACCGTGCTGTTTGTCGACGGCAACCACGAGCGTTTCGATCACTGGTCGGAGCGCCCCATGGAGCTGTGGCACGGCGGCCTGACGCAGCGTCTGTCGGACACCTCGCCCATCCGACGCCTGACGCGCGGTGAGGTTTTTGAGCTCGACGGCTCAACGATCTTTACCATGGGCGGCGCCACGAGCGTGGATAAGGAATACCGCATTCCGTATTCCAGCTGGTGGCCGCAGGAGCTGCCGGACGAGCGCAACTTTGAGGAGGCGCGGGCAAAGCTCGACAGCGTGGGTTGGAAGGTCGACTATGCGATCACCCATACCTGCTCCACGCGCATGCTTTCGCCCACGCTTTACCCGGCACCTGGCTGGAATTATCCCGATGTCGATCGACTCACCACGTTTTTCGACGAGCTGGAGGACCACCTGGACTACAAGCGCTGGTACTACGGGCATTTTCATCGTGACGCCAACCCAGCCGAGTGCCACACCGTGCTCTACGACTGTATTGTCCGCCTGGGCGACGAACTCCAGCCCTGGGATGTCGCGTAGGGGCGGGGTGGCTGGCTACTCGACCGTTACAGTGATGTTTTCCCGATGCGTGCGGATAACATCCCAGCTAAAGTGCTCGACCAGCTGCTCGGCAGAGCGCGGTGTGGCGTCCGGCGCGATGCCTGTTTGCCCGGCGAGCCAGCCCAGTAGTGCCTCGGGCGCGCCAAAGCGGGTGCGGAGCTCGCCCAGGTCCAGGTCGCGGTCGCGCTTGGAAAGGCGGCGGCCATCCGGCGACATGAGCAGCGGAATGTGCGCGTAGTGCGGCGTGGGAAGTTCCAGCAAATGCTGCAGGTAGATTTGGCGCGGCGTGGAGCCCAGCAGATCGCATCCGCGCACGACCTCGGTGACGCCCATGGCAGCGTCGTCGACCACCACGGCTAGCTGGTAGGCAAAAACGCCGTCGCTGCGGCGCACCAAAAAGTCGCCGCATTCGGTGGCGAGTGCTTCGCATTGGGCTCCATACGTGCGGTCCACGAATTCGATCACATCGTTTGCGAGGTCGTCGACGGCGGGTACGCGCAGGCGCGTGGCCGGAGCGCGCAGGGCGCTGCGGCGGGCAACCTCCTCGGCAGAAAGGTCTCGGCAGGCGGCGCGGTAGATGGGCGTGCCGTCGCTCGCGTGCGGCGCGCTCGCGGCGTGGAGTTCGGCACGCGTGCAAAAACAGGGATAGGTGAGGCCGGCGTCTTGCAGCTGACGCAGGGCGTCCTCGTACAGATCCAGGCGATCGTGCTGGTAGTAGGGGCCTTCGTCCCACTCCAGTCCCAGCCAGGCCAGGTCGTCAATCAATTGAGTGGCAAGTTCCGGGCGCTTGCAGCGATCGTCCAGGTCCTCGATGCGCAGCACGATGCTGCCGCCTTGGCTGCGGGCCGAAAGCCACGAGCACAGGCAGCTGAACACGTTGCCCAAGTGCATGCGGCCCGAGGGCGACGGGGCAAAGCGGCCCACGACGGGGGTGGGCGCTGCCGTTGCTGGTGCGTCCGCGGCGTGTGTTGCTATGTTGCGTGCGTTGATATCCATGCGGACGAGTATAGCGCGGGGCTTGGCAGGGAAGGCGTTGCTGCGCTCACAAGTTGGCGGCGGTACGCATTGCGCACGGTGGGTTTGCGGCTCAAGGTCTCGATCGCTGCGTACCGACTTAGCCTCACAAACGACAGAAACCCCGGCAGCTCTTCGCAACTGCCGGGGTTTCCGCGGAAAAGGGGGACATGATCCTCGAGCGAACGGCAAAGGGGCAAACCGTTTTCGCTCAACTGCTTTATGCCCCTCGGCTGGCGGCTCAATCAGCGCGTGCCGCGCCCACACAAAGCCGCTACACCTGTGACGGAGCTGTGAAGTGGTATCTATTGCCGGGGCGGGCTATGCCAAGGGTGTCCCTAATGACTAGTCATTTAAGAACGTCCCCAATGACTAGCTGCCGGGGTGCTGGTGTGACTTTCATCCCGTTTGGCGCTCCGGTCGCCTAGATGTTCGCCATGCGTACCCGCAAACGTGGGACAATGGCGCTGTTGGTTTTACAGACAAAGGATGTGCCTATGAACACCCTCGCCGCCAAAGTCAGCCGGCAGCGCCACCTGTTTGCGCGATTCGCTTCCGTCTGCGTGCTCGTCACGCTTGCGTTGTTGCTGCTGCCTGTCGCCGCGCACGCCGACGGCTACTCCATGACCCAGACCTATATCAGTGCCACGGTCGAGGCCGATGGATCGCTGACCGTTGTCGAGGGACGCCAGTTTGATTTCGACGACGACATCAACGGCGTGTTTTGGGAGATCAATACGGGCTCCAACCAGCAGGGCGGCACGGCGGGCGTCGACGTGCTGAGTGTCGAGGAAGAGGACACCGCGTTTAACAAAGTCGATAGCGCGAACAAGGGCGACTCTGGCGTCTACACGGTCGAGCAGACCGGTGACGGCGTAAGGATTAAGGTGTTCAGCCCCCACGAGAGCGGCGACAGCGCGATCTATTACGTGAGCTACACCATGACCGGTGCGGTCATGAACTGGGCCGATACCGCCGAGCTCTACTGGAAGTTTGTGGGCGACGGCTGGTCCGCGGACTCCGATGACGTTGAGATGGAAGTGTACTTCGCAAATGCCGCTGCCGGGACGGCGGCCGTCAAGGGCGATAACTTCCGCGCATGGGGCCACGGCCCGCTGACGGGCGATGTATCGCTCGATGCGGACGAACCCATGGTCACCTATACCATTCCCTGCGTGCATCAGGGCGAATTCGCCGAGGCACGCATCGCCTTCCCTAGCGACTGGGTGCCGCAGCTTGCCGCTTCGGGCGAAGAGCGCATGTCAACGATCCTGAGCGAAGAGAAGGAATGGGCCGACGAAGCTAACGCCCGCCGCGCTCACGCTCGCATGATTGCCAATGCACTTGCCGTGCTAAGTGTTGTTGCGGCGGTGGCCTTTACCGGCACAATCGTTATGCTCAAGCTGCGCAAGCGCAAGCCCAAGCCGCTTTTCCAGGACGAATATTTCCGCGATGTGCCTTCGGCCGACCATCCCGCCGTGCTTTCGGCCCTCATGAGCTGGAACGAGGTGCCCGATCAGGCATATATCGCCACGCTCATGAAGCTCACTGACGACCGTGTGATCAAGCTGGAGCAGGCGACCGTGACCAAGGCCAAGAAGGGTCTGTTGGGGCGTGAAAAAGAAGAGCAGACGTATCGCGTGACGGTGAGTGATGCGGGCTGGAAGTCGGCCAAGGGCATTGACCACATGGTGCTCAAGGTCTTCTTTGCCGGTGCTAAGCCTGACGAGAACGGCGATCGCTCGCGCACGTTCGACGAGCTGCAGCACTACGTCAAGCAGCACGCTACACCCGTGGGCGACAAGCTCGAGGACTATCAGAACACCGTTAAGGGCAAGCTGGCCGATAGCGAGTACGTTGCCTCGGACGGCATTGTTGCAATGGTGTTTTGCCTGGTTCTTGGTATCCTGATTGCCTTTGTTCCCGTGGGATCCATCTTCTTTACCGATGGCGCGCAGGCGAACATTACCGCCGCGGTTATCTCGGTGCCGATTGTGCTGGTGGGTATCGGCGTGGGCCTTACGTTCCGCCGCTTTACGCCGGAGGGCGCCGAGGTGGCGGCTCGCTGCAAGGCACTTAAGCATTGGCTCGAGGACTTCACGCGTCTAAAGGAAGCCGTCCCCGGCGATCTGGTGCTGTGGAACAAGCTGCTGGTGATGGGCGTGGCGCTGGGTGTTTCCAAGGAAGTGCTGCGTCAGCTTGCCGAGGCCGTGCCGCCCGAGGTGCGCGAGGCCGACGGCTTCTATGACAATTATCCCTGCTACTGGTGGTACTACCATCATTACGGCAACGAGTCTCCGCTCGATTCGTTCGATGACGTGTATCACGAGAGCATCCGTGAGCTGGCTTCGAGTTCCGATAGCTCGAGCGGCGGCAGCGGCGGCGGCTTTTCCGGTGGCGGCGGTGGCGGCGTCGGCGGAGGCGGCGGCGGAACGTTCTAACGGTCGTAAATTATGGGATGGGCTTTTCTCGACAGCCGTCGGGGGAAGCCCATCCCTTTTTATGCGCTACCTACGAAGACTGTCCCCAACGACTAGTCACTGGGGACGTTCCTAAATGACTAGGTATGGCTGCTGGGCCTAGGCTGTTAGGTCGAGTTCGTAGAGGAAGCTTTCGCGCGGCATGTCGTGACGGCGCTCTTCGCGGTTGGCGCGGTGCGTGGCCGTGCGCTTAAAGCCATGCAGCTCGTAGAACTTCCACGAGCAGTTGGAGTCGGTGTACAGGTGCGCCCTCGTCGCCCCGCGCGAGGATAGGTACGAGACTGCGGCGTCGAGCAACACCGAGCCAACGCCCAGGCCATGGACGTCGCGATCTACGGCAAGCAGCGTGACCTCGTTGTCGTGTGGCAACGGGCTGCTTTCGAGCAGGCGGTTGTTGGTTCGGATGGTTGCGCGCACAAACGAGAGATACTCGGCGCAGGCATCGGGCTCCAGCTCGCGCATTTGCGATAGCAGTGCGCGTTCGGTATCCAGCCAATGTTCCTTAACGGTGGCGCCGGAGCTCTGTCCCGCACGCGCGAGCGCAATGCCGCGCGCCTGACCGTCGATTACGGCAACTTGCGAAAACGTCGAAGACGAAAGGCAGTAGGCAAGGTCGCACGCGGCCTCGAGGCGGTTGTACTCATCGTTATCCGAATTGTCATGCCAAAGCTGCTGTAGAATCAGCGCGATGGCGTCGAAGTCTTCGGTATCAAACGGTCGGTAGAGAACCCGCGAGACCATGGTGCCTCTTTCTTTTGCGGATGCATATCGAGCACAGTTCTACCACGCTATTGGCATCTAATTATGGTGCCCCTGTGTTCCATGAACTCACCGTGCCCGGTGCCGTGCCCATCCCCTCCGCTCGCAAACTTTTTCTGCATATGCGCCCGTTGCGGGGTGCATCGATGCGCTCGATGCGCTACATTGAATCAGTATTTTCAATGCCGCTGCGCGAGCGCTGCAGATCGACGTATCACCGGCTCACAGAGCACGGCGGCGTACCAGACAGGAGGACTGCATGGGATCTGATGTGAAGATCGCACGCGCGTTGATCTCGGTTACCGATAAGACGGGCGTCGTCGATTTCGCACGGACGCTGGTCGATGACTTTGGCGTCGAGATCATCTCTACGGGCGGCACGGCTCGTGCCATCGAGGACGCGGGCGTCCCCGTAACCCCCATCGAGGAGTTCACGGGCTATCCCGAGATGATGGACGGCCGCGTTAAGACCCTGCACCCCAAGGTTCACGGCGCGCTGCTGGCCCGCCGCGATTCCGAGCAGCACATGCAGGAGGCGGCACAGCACGGCATTAAGCTGATCGACCTGGTCGTCGTCAACCTGTACGAGTTCGAGAAGACCGTCGCCAACCCCGAGGTCACCTTCGCGGATGCCATCGAGCACATCGACATCGGCGGTCCCTCCATGCTGCGCTCTGCCGCCAAGAACGCCGCGAGCGTTACCGTCATCTCCGACCCGGCCGACTATGATGCCGTCCTGGCTGAGATGCGCGAGACCGGTGGCTGCACCACGCTTTCCACCCGTCGTCGCCTGCAGGTGAAGGTCTACCAGACCACCGCCGCCTACGACACGGCTATCTCCCGTTGGCTTGCCGCCCAGGCAAGCGACGTGGCGGACACCTCTGCCAAGCTCGAGATCTCGCTGGAGAAGGTCGACGACCTGCGCTATGGCGAGAACCCGCAGCAAAAGGCCACGGTCTATCGCTTTGCCGAGGGCTGCGAGAATACCGCGAGCTCGCAGTTCCCGCTCGTGGGCTCCGAGCAGATCCAGGGCAAGCCGCTCAGCTACAACAACTATCTGGATGCCGACGCCGCTTGGAACCTGGTCCGCGAGTTCGACGAGCCGGCCTGCGTGATCCTCAAGCATCAGAACCCCTGCGGCTCCGCCGTGGCCGAGGACATCACGGCCGCCTACGACCGCGCCTTCGCCTGCGATCCCAAGAGCGCCTTCGGCGGCATCATCGCCTGCAACCGCGAGGTTCCCTATGAGCTGGTTGAGCACTTTGCCGATCAGAACAAGCAGTTCGTCGAGGTTATCATTGCTCCGAGCTACACTGCCGAGGCGCTCGAGCGCATGGCCAAGCGCCCCAACCTGCGTGTGCTGGCTACCGGCGGCGTGGACCACGGTGCCCAGGTGGAGCTGCGCTCCGTCGACGGCGGCATGCTGGTGCAGGAAGTCGACCACGTGACCGAGGACCCCGCGACCTTCACGTTCCCCACCGACCGCAAGCCCACCGACGCCGAGATGGCCGAGCTCGAGTTTGCCTGGAAGGTCTGCAAGGGCGTCAAGTCCAACGCCATCCTGGTCTCCAAGGGTAAGGCCGGCATTGGCATGGGCCCGGGTCAGCCCAACCGCGTTGACTCTGCGCTGCTTGCCTGCGAGCGCGCCGAGGACTTCTGCGAGCGCGAGGGCGTGGAGAAGGGCGGCTTTGCCTGTGCAAGCGATGCGTTCTTCCCGTTCCGCGACAACGTCGACGTGCTTGCCGCGCACGGCGTGACCTGCATCATTCAGCCCGGCGGCTCCAAGCGCGACGACGAGAGCGTCCAGGCCTGCAACGAGCATGGCATTGCGATGGTCTTCACGGGGGCCAGGCATTTTAGGCACTAATATCGTTACGCGGTTTTACCAAACCGCGTAACTGCTCGACGCTGCGCCGGCCCCAAGCACCTCATCTCGCCGCTCAAACCGTCGCTCGCGTACAGAAGTACGCGTCGCTCCTCTTTCGCAGCGACCTGAGGCACTTGGGTCCGGCTCGCTGGCTTATGCTCCACCAGCGGTATTGGCTCGCCCCGAACTAAAGCTATCTATTGCCGTCCGTGCCGGTTGGTGCGGGCGGCTTTTTTGGGTATAACGGTGCGGTGTATGTTTTTGAGAAAGGTTGGATATGGCCGTTGTGGATGATGCCGAGCTGTTTGGCAATGCCGAGGATCAGCGTGCGTACGAGGACTTTTGCGCCAATCAGGAGGCGGTCGAGAAGTTTACGCTCGACAAGCCCGCGCTTGTCTGCCGTTGGCGCATGTCCAACAAAAAGGTGCCCATGCTCAACCGCCACATCCGCGCGCTGTCCGAGCGCCTGGTGCGGGGCGAGCCGCTTACCCATAACATGCTCAGCTGGGCCAAACAGCACGTTGAGTGGTCGCTTGCCGAGGGCGATTACACCGCACGCGACGGCGTGCTCATGCTGGTGATCGACATCAACGGCAACGCCGCCATGACGGTGGGGGAGTACGAGCCGCTCGCCGATACGTCGGCCAAGGTACTGCGTGCCCGCTCCGCCGAGGCCCGCTCCGAGGCCGACGAGACCGGCGTGGCGCCCGAGCTGCTCGCCGCCGTCAACAACGGCGAGCTTGCCTTTGTGGCGCCGGCGGACGAGTGCCTGTGCGGCACGGCGACGCTCATCGAACAGCTGGCCCAGACCAAGGGCATCCCGGTCACGCGCGTAGATATTCCCGCTCAGCTTAAGGGCGCGCTGTTCCTAGTGAGCGACGAACACGGCGTGGTCCCTGCCGCCGAGACGGACGCCGCCGAGGCCGACGCCGCCACGGTCGCCTTCTTCGCCGAAGGCTACGAAAAGCTCCGCGCCCGCCGCTCCTAACCTCAAGGTGGGGTGGGCTTACTGAAGCGAGCGAGCGCGTTCGATGGCGTAGGCGAGCGACAGCTGCTCCATCTCCGGGGCGCATTTGTAGCTCAGTCCGGTGAGAGCCGTCACCTTATCGAGGCGATATCGAATCGTGTTCGGGTGCTGGCCAGTCTGCTTGGCGGTTTGCTCGATACGTCGGTCGTTCTCGATGAATGCGGCGAGTGTGGATTCCAGTTCGCTGCCATGCTCACTGTCGTGCTCGCGTATCGGCGAGAGAATCGCCTCCGAGAACGATCGCATCTCCGGGGTTTCCGCAAAAGGCATCACGGTTCTCAGGATGCCGAGCTGCGTATAGCGGACGGGACTCTCGGCTCGTTGACAAGATAGGCGCTGTGCGTAAATCGCCTGCGAGATCGCCTGCGCCACAGCCTCGTCTCCAAACAGAATATCGCTGATGCCGAGCCCTTCCGCTCCGCCGTCGATACCGCTAGTCTCGATGAGCTCCGTGAGCGCCTGCACGATTCGCTCCACATCGAGCGTCTGCTCCGAGTCACTTGTCGCTACGAATAACAAACCTCCGTCATAGGGTGCCAGCATGTTGTGGCATCCGGCGAGGGTCGATTTTGCACAGAGACGTTCGATTTGCAAAAACGTACGCGGGTCGAGGGGCTCTGCAAACGATGCGAACAGGGCGACCGCTTCGTCCAGAAATGACGGGTTGAGGCCTCGGATGCGTCGGCAGATGGACTCAGGCGATACATCTGTCCTTAGGGCATCGATCTCGCGCTGCGCGAAGTCGATGGACGCGAGCTGCTCGATATGCCGTTTGACCTCATAGATGACGCCGTCAAAGAACAGTGAGTCGTCGGTCGTGAGAAAGACCGGGTAGTGCCGCGCGTTGGCGTAGCGGATGGCTTGGTCGGGAATCGGGATGTGCAGGACGTTTTTGATGATAAGACCGCTCGTTCCCTTGGCGACGAGGTATTTCACGGCTTCAGTGATGAGGTACGGGTCGTCCTTCGCATAGAGAAAGGTGCTGAGGACGATCTCGTCTGAGCTGAAGTTGACGCGCTGGTACTTGTTCTTGAGGCCGGGCATGAGTTCATAATCGAGGATCCCGACGCCGGAGACGGCACGCGAGACGCCATCGCTGCCGGCGATTAGACGAACCGACCCCTCATATTCCCGTGAGAAGTCCGAGATGGTGTATAGCATCAACATCACCTTGTAAATCACTACAATTAGTACAGGTATAAATAGGATAATCGCACATCCGTATGCCGTTGATGCAAGAAATAATTCAAATACCTGCTGATAGAACGAAAAATCAGATTGAGAATCGTTGTAGATTCCAACAAGAAATGATCCTTGGCGGCATCATTGCTAAACCGTACAGTGAAGCAACGTAAAGCTTTCGCTGAAAGGAGCGATGATGGGGCAGATGGTGGTGCTTTCGGCCGAGGAAGTTTTCAAGGTGCTGACGATCGAGGATGCAATCGCTGCCGTGGAGGATGCATATCGCCAGAAGGCAACGGGCAAGGGTGTTGCGTGGCCGATGGTATATGAGCAGTTCGAACCCGGCGTGGCCGATATGGATATCCGCTCGGGCGAGTTGGCGGGAAGCGGTCTCTTCGGCCTCAAACTCACTGCTTGGTTCTCTCAGAATCCCAAAAAGGGGCTGCCCGAGATCTTTGGCACCACGCTGCTGTGCGACAACGCGACGGGCGAGCCACTGGCGCTGCTTAATGCCTCCGCCGTCACTGGGCTTCGCACCGGTGCCGCCGCTGCGCTCGGTGCCAAGTGGCTGGCTCGGGAGGATGCGTCCAAACTGCTTGTTGCGGGTGCCGGCCATATGAGCACCTATATGGTGGCGGGCGTGCTCGCCGCCTGTCCCAAAGTGAGCGAGGTCAAGGTGTGGGAGCCGGTTTCCGATGCCGCGCCCGAGGCCCGCGTCGAGCGCATGCGTGACGAGGTCGCCCATATCTTGGGCGCCTGCGAGCATGCTCGCGAGGCATCCACCTATTCCATCGAGGCGACGGCCGACGGCCAAGATGCCGCGGCAGAGGCCGACATCATCGTGACAATCACGCCGGCGACCAAGCCCATCATCCCCGATGCATGGGTGCGCCCCGGTACGCATATCTCCTGCGTCGGTGCCGACATGCCCGGCAAGCAGGAGCTCGCCTCGGCGCTTGTCGCCCGCGCCGCTGTTTACGTCGACGACCGCGAGCAATCGGTCGCGTCCGGTGAGCTGGAGATTCCGGTTGCCGAGGGTGCCATCGCGCCCGAGAACATCAAAGCGGAGCTCGGCGAAGTCATCGCCGGCACGGCCACGGGGCGTTCGGATGGCGAGCAGGTGACGGTGTTCGATACGTCGGGCATTGCCGTTCAGGACCTTTCGGCATCGAAAATTGCCTACGGCCGCGCCGTCGAGGCGGGGCTGGGCACCGTGGTGGAACTGTAAGAAAGCCAAGGAAAGGAAACGACAATGCAGATTAAGGATTTCGCCGTCGAGCAGTGGATGAACGAGTGGGAGACCAAGTGCACCCACAACGTTGCGGAGACGTGCGTCTACTCCCTCACGCTCGACCAGCTGTTCGAGCTTACGAACACCGACAAGAAGGCGTGGCTCGACAGCCTGTGCTCGCGCCGATTCACCTACGGAGACATCGAGGGGCAGCCCGGCTTCCTCGAGGGGGTCGCGCGTCTCTATAAGACGGTCGAGCCCGGGCATATCGTGCCCACGCACGGCGCGACCGGTGCCAACTCCCTGGTTATTTCCACGCTCGTCGAACCGGGCGATCATGTAGTCTCCGTCAAGCCCACCTACCAGCAGCTTTACTCGATTCCCGAGATGTGCGGTGCGAAGGTCGATATCCTTCAGCTCGATCGCAAGAACGGCTACCACGTCGACGTCGACGCGCTCGATGCCCTGGTGACCGACGATACCAAGCTCATCTGCATCAATAACCCGGACAACCCCACGGGCGCCCTGCTCGACATCGATACGCTCAAGGCGATTGTCGAGGTTGCGCGCAAACACGACGCGTGGGTGCTCTGCGACGAGGTCTACCGTCTGCTTACTCAGACGGATGAGTACTGCGAGTCCGTGATCGACCTGTACGACAAGGCCGTCGTCACCGCATCCATGTCCAAGGTCTGGTCGTTCGCCGGCCTGCGTCTGGGCTG
The DNA here is from genome assembly GCF_003467545.1 of Collinsella sp. AM38-1BH. Taxonomy (NCBI): domain Bacteria; kingdom Bacillati; phylum Actinomycetota; class Coriobacteriia; order Coriobacteriales; family Coriobacteriaceae; genus Collinsella; species Collinsella sp. AM38-1BH. Next base: position 38,680 of record NZ_QSHC01000004.1, read on the forward strand.
GGCGGTCACCAAGAGCCCGGAACTTCGTCGCGCGCTGCTCTCGCATCGCGACTACAACCTGATTTCCGCCGGCATATTCAGCGAGACGGTGGCGGAGCTGATTCTGGGCAACGCTTCCGTGATCCTTGAGCGCAGCCGTCGCATCGTCCGTCAGAACCTTGCTGTTCTGGAGAAGTGGGTCGAGAGCGAGCCGCACCTGTCGTTTGTCAAGCCCGAGGCGGGTACCACCGCGCTCGTGTATTACGATTACGACATCGACTCCAGGACGTTCTGCATCGACATGATTAAGAAGTCCGGCGCGCTCGTCACCCCGGGCGATTGCTTCGAGGAGCCCAAGAGCATGCGCATCGGCTATGCATATTCCGATAACACCGACGACCTGCAGAAGGGTCTGGATGCCATCTCTGCGTACATGCGTACGCTCGAGTAGAGGCTCGAGGGCGAAGTGATGGGGTCGATCGGTTTAGGACCGAGGCCCCCTATTTTTTCTCAAGGCTACCGAACACTTTTGTCATATTAGGTGCCCACGGGGTCGCATCGCTGCGACGCCGTGGGCATAATGGTGTGGAAGGTGCAAGTTACGCGAAATGGGAGGACACATGGCGCTGATTTATGTCGTTGAGGACGACGAGCCCATTCGTCGTGAGCTTGTCGACATCCTTGCCCGCGCCGGGTTTGAAATCGAGGCCTGCGAATCGTTTGAGCATGTCTCGCGCGATATTCTCGCCGCCGCGCCCGACTTGGTGCTGCTCGACCTCACGCTCCCTGTCAAAGACGGCCAGCACATCTGCCATGAGGTCCGTCGCGAATCCGAGGTCCCCATCATCGTCCTCACGTCGCGCACGACCGAGATCGACGAGGTCATGGCCATGACGCTCGGCGCGGACGACTTTGTTCCCAAGCCCTATAGCGCCCGTGTGCTCGTGGCGCGCATCAATGCCTTGCTGCGTCGCACCGCGGCGGCGGGCGAGCGCAGCACGCTCGTCCACAAGGGACTGGAGATTGACCTCGCACGCTCCATGGTCACCAACACGCAAACGGGCACCAGCACCGAGCTCACCAAAAACGAGCTGCGTATCCTCTCGCTGCTTCTGAGCCGCGCGGGCAAGATCGTTTCGCGCTCGGCCATCATGCAGGACCTGTGGGACTCCGACGCCTTTGTGGACGACAATACGCTCACCGTCAACATCAACCGCCTGCGTACCACGCTCGAAAAAATCGGCATCAAGGGGTATTTGACCACGCATCGCGGCCAGGGCTATTCGGTCTAGGGGCCGGCTATGTCGTTTGGCAAGTTCTTTAAAGATGCGCTGCTTCCCGTCGCCGTGTGGACGTGCGGCGTGCTGCTGAGCTGCTTTGTGCTGACGGTCGCCGGCGCACCCGTTTCCATCGTGGTCGTGGCGGTTGGCGTGTCCTTCATCTTTGGCATGCTCGGCATCGTGATCGAGTACGCGCGCCGTCGTCGATTTTTGCACCAGCTGGAGCGCGCGGCCGAGGAGCTGGAAAGCCCCGCATGGGTGCAGGAGATGGTGCAGTGCCCGACTTATGCCGAGGGCGAGCTCGAGTACGAGGTCTTGCGCCGGGTGGGCAAAGCCGCTTGTGACGAGGTTGCCGAAGGCAGGCGCCAGACCGATGACTATCGCGACTATATCGAGAGCTGGGTCCACGAGGCCAAGCTGCCTCTGGCGGCAGCCCATCTGATTTTGGAAAACCTGGACGGCAGCGAAGATGATCTGTCGCGCGTAGATGACCTCGGTCGCGAGCTTGCCCGCGTGGAGCGCTATATCGATCAAGCGCTGTACTACGCGCGCTCGGAAGTCGTGGAACGCGACTACCTGATTCGCCGCTGGGACCTTAAGACCTTGGTGACGGGCGCGATTAAAGCCAACGCGCGCGAGCTCATTGCGGCGCATGTGGCCCCGGTGTGCGAGAACCTCGACTTCGAGGTCTTTACCGACGAGAAGTGGCTCGAGTTTATTCTGGGCCAGCTCATTCAGAACAGCATTAAATATGCGTGCGAGGACGGCGCGAAGATCGTGTTTTCGGGCGCGTTGCTGGACGAGGGCCTGGCAAGCGAGCGCATCGAGCTTACCGTTGCGGACAACGGCTGCGGCGTGAGCGCGGCCGACCTGCCGCGTGTGTTCGAGAAGGGTTTTACCGGCGACAACGGCCGCACCACCAAGCGTGCAACGGGCATCGGCCTCTACCTGGTGGCGCGCCTGTGCTCCAAGATGGGCATCGACGTCACCGCGGCATCGGAGCCGGGCGAAGGCTTCGTCGTAACATTCGCTTTTTCAACGAACAAGTTCCAATACTTTGAGTAACGCACACGGCAGACGCCCGCCCAAACAAAAACGTGCCGCCTCAAACAAAACGTGCCGCCCCAAATGGGGCGGCA
>NZ_QSHC01000004.1:41092-120809 GCF_003467545.1 Collinsella sp. AM38-1BH
CACGCCATTTTTCTATCAGACAACTCGCTGAAGTAAGGCCGCGGGGCCGGGAGGGGTTTCCTAAGGGCACATCCCGCAGCCGCAACGCGGCGAGGACGTGCCCGTGGAAACCCCGCAGGCCCCGCGGCCGGTGGGAGCAACGCTACTTCACGACCAAGATGTCGCAGTCCGTATTGCGCAGCAGGAACGTCGAAATCGAACCCAGCAGCGCATACTTGATCGAGGACAGGCCGCGGGCGCCGCAGAGCACCAGGTCGGGCTTAACCACGTCGAGCATCTCGTCCTTAAGCGTCTCGCGAATGCGGCCGGCGCGAATCATGACCTCGACCTCGGGGATGTCGGGATTGGCCTTAGCCTCTTCGAGCTGCTTGGCGATGGAGTTCTTAAACGCCTCCTCTAGGCCGTTGACCAGATCGACCGGATAGGAACCGGCGCTCTCGAGTGCCGTGGAATCGATAACGTGGCCGATGATTAGCTTGGCGCCGTTGTTCGCGGCGACCTTGATGGCGCGTGCGAGCACAAAATCCTGCTGCTCAGTACCGTCGAGTGAAACAAATACCTTGGTGTAGCCCTCGTTCATGGTTTCCTCCTTGGTCTATCGCACGGGCGCGGGGCTCGTGCGTCGGGCGGGCGCGGGCGCGTTGGCCGCCGGACACTTTATCTTGTTGCAGTTATACCCAAGGATTTCGGTTTGACCGCTCGCAATTCTGTGAACGGACGAGTTTTTTGGTAAGGGTAGGCGCAGGCGCGCCCGAACGGTTGATAATGGGACATCGCCCGCACCGTCCGCAGAACAATATCGGCGGGTGTCTAACGAGGGGGTCCCTTTGGATATCATCGAGCTTCTAAAATCTGCCTTCATGGGCCTGGTCGAGGGCATCACCGAATGGCTGCCTGTTTCGTCGACCGGTCACATGATCTTGGTGGACGAGTTCGTCAAGATGAACGTGAGCGAGACGTTCTGGAATATGTTCCTGGTTGTGATTCAGCTCGGCGCCATTCTGGCCGTCTGTGTGCTGTTCTTCCATGAGCTCAACCCGTTCTCGCCCAGCAAGGGTAAGGAGGGCCGTCGCGACACCTGGGTGCTGTGGGGCAAGATTGTGCTCGGCTGCATTCCCGCCGCGGCGATCGGCCTGCCGCTCAACGACTGGATGGAGGAGCATTTCTACAATGCTCCCGTCGTGGCGCTGGCGCTCATTGTGTACGGCGTGCTGTTTATCGTGATCGAGAACTGGCGCGCGAACAAGCGCGAGGAAATGGCCGTTGCCGGTTCGTTTGGTTCGCGTGCTGTGGTGTCGGGTGGACGTCCCGCCGGTGCGCACTTTGCGGCGCCCGCCGCGGCTACCGCTGAGGATGAGGGCGATGACGAGGATCTGGACTTTGGTTCCATCACCACGCTCGAGGACCTGAGTTGGAAGACCGCACTGGGCATCGGATGCTTCCAGGTGCTCTCGCTGATTCCGGGCACGTCGCGCTCCGGTTCCACCATCATCGGCGGCCTGCTTTTGGGCTGCACGCGTTCGGTGGCGTCCAAGTTTACGTTCTTCCTGGCCATCCCTGTCATGTTTGGCGCGAGTGCGCTCAAGCTGGTCAAGTATTTCATCAAGGGCGGTACGTTCGGTGCCAACGAGGTCGCCATCCTGGGCGTGGGCTGCGTTGTGGCCTTTGTGGTTTCGCTCATCGCCATCAAGTGGCTTATGGGCTTCGTCCGCCGTCACGACTTCAAGTGCTTCGGCGTCTACCGCATCATTCTGGGCATCGTGGTGCTTGCGTACTTCTTCGTCTTGGAGCCTATGCTCGGCCTGTAACTTGGTTGACGCTGCGCGGCGGCCAGAACGACAACTTGTCATTCAAAGAGGGTGGCATGACCAAAAGGTCTATGCCGCCCTCTTTTCATGCCAATTTGTTCGTTCTGGCCGCCGCTCGCTGCCGTTGCCGTGACATCGGTGGCTCCATTGCACCAAATCCGCTGGGGCGGGCCTGACGGTGGCGCACGGAGTCGTGGTGTGATTTGCGTCGGTGTCCGCGCGGCTCGGTATACTGGTACGGCTCAAACTATGGCGCCGCCCGCAGGCGCGCCGTCCGTCAGATGAGGAGTCGCCCATGACCCAGCCCCTGCCCTGGGAAAAGAACGCCACGGTACCCGTTCCGCCCGCGCCGGAACCCGTGCCGTTCGATGCATACACCGCCCCCGCTGCGCCGGAGCCCGAGCTCGTTCCGCTCGACATCTACGACGCTCCCGTGCCGTCGCCCAAGCCCGCCAAGCCGCTCGTCGACATCGACAGCCTTAATCCCGCCCAGCGCGAGGCCGTCCTGACCACCGAGGGCCCGTTGCTGGTGCTCGCCGGCGCCGGCTCGGGCAAGACCCGCGTCTTGACCTTCCGCATCGCACATATGCTCGGCGATCTGGGCGTTAAGCCTTGGCAGGTTCTTGCCATCACGTTTACCAACAAGGCCGCGGCAGAGATGCGCGAGCGTCTGGCAGCGCTCATCCCCAGCGGCACCCGCGGTATGTGGGTGTGCACCTTCCATGCCATGTGTGTGCGCATGCTGCGCGAGGACGCCGACCTGCTGGGCTACACCGGCCAGTTCACCATCTACGATGACGATGACTCAAAGCGCATGGTGCGTGACATTATGCAGGCGCTCGGCATCGAGCAAAAGCAGTTCCCCATCAACATGATCCGCAGCAAGATCAGCTCGGCCAAAAACGCCATGATCGGCCCCGAGGACATGCTCAAGAGCGCCGATAGCCCCAACGACAAAAAGGCCGCGCAGGTCTACCTAGAGCTGGAGCGCCGCCTGCGCGCCGCCAATGCGATGGACTTCGACGACCTGCTCGTGCGCGCGCTCGAGCTGCTGCGCACCCGTCCCGAGGTGCTCGATAAGTACCAAGAGCGCTTCCGCTACATTAGCGTCGACGAGTATCAGGACACCAACCACGTCCAGTACGAGATCGCCAACCTGCTGGCCGCCAAGTACCAAAACCTCATGGTCGTAGGCGACGATGACCAGTCCATTTATAGCTGGCGTGGCGCCGACATCACCAACATCTTGGACTTTGAGAAGGACTTTAAAAACTGCAAGACCGTCAAGCTGGAGCAGAACTATCGTTCCACGGGTCACATCCTGAGCGCCGCCAACGCCGTGGTGCGCCACAACTCGCAGCGCAAGGACAAGCGCCTGTTTACGGCCGAGGGCGATGGCGAGAAGATCCAGGCCTTCCAGGCGAGCGATGAGCGCGACGAGGGCCGCTGGATTGCCGGTGAGATCGAGAAGCTGCACTCCAAGGGCACGAGCTACGACGACATCGCCGTGTTCTACCGTACCAACGCCCAGTCGCGTATTCTCGAAGATATGTTCCTGCGCGCGGGCGTGCCCTACAAGATTGTGGGCGGCACGCGATTCTTCGACCGTGCCGAGATCCGCGACGTCATGGCCTACCTCAAGATGATCGTGAACCCGGCCGACGAGATGAGCGTCAAGCGCGTCATCAACACACCTCGCCGTGGTATCGGCTCCACCTCGATCCAAAAGATCGAGCAGCTGGCGCGCGACAACCGCTGCTCGTTCTTCCAGGCCTGCGAGATCGCGTGCGCCGAGACCGGTATGTTTAGCGCCAAGGTGCGCAATGGCCTGTCGAGCTTTGTGTCGCTGGTGCGCGAGGGTCGCCGCATGGACGGCGAGCTCAAGGACGTTGTCGAGATGATTGTCGATAAGACGGGCCTACTGCAGGCTTTCCGCGCCGAGGGCACCATGGAGTCCGAGAGCCGCGCCGAGAACATCCAGGAATTCCTGGGCGTCGCCGCCGAATTTGAGGAGACGCACGAGGATATCGAAGGTACGCTCGAGAGCTTGGAAGAGCTGCGCGCTGCCGGTGTTGCCGATGTGCCTGCTAGCGCCGAGCCCGAGCCTGTCGTGGTGAGCGCGCCTGCGCCCGAACCGGGGCCATCTGCCCCGGTATCCTCGTTTGAGGCGCTCGTTGGCGCGCGTGACGCCGCGGGCTCCAATCCGCTCGATAGCTTGGCCGCTCCGGCGCTGTCTCCGCAGGATGCCCTGGCCGCCGCCATCGCGGGCAACGCGTATGCCGCGCCGACGGAGATGCCGGCGGGTGCCGTGCATGCCGACGAGATCGAGCGCACCTACGGTCCGCTCACCTGTAAGGCGCTGCCGGCGCTCATGGAGTGGCTGGCCCTGCGCTCCGACTTGGATTCCCTGGCCGGCGAGACGCATGCCATTACCATGATGACCATCCACTCCGCCAAGGGCCTGGAGTTCCCGGCGGTGTTCGTGGCCGGCATGGAGGAGGGTATCTTCCCGCACGTGCACGACTTTGGCGGTAGTGACGATCCGGGCAAGCTCGAGGAGGAGCGTCGCTTGGCCTACGTCGCCATCACGCGTGCTCGCAAGCGCCTGTTCCTGACCTATGCGGCCACGCGTCGCACCTACGGCTCGACCTCTGCCAACCCGCGCTCGCGCTTCCTCAACGAGATTCCGTTTGAGGATATCGAGTTTAGCGGCATCGGTTCTGCCGGTTTTGAGGGCACGGGCTGGGAGAAACGCGGCGACCGACACGGCACCTTTGGATCGGGTATGGGCTCGGACATGTATGGCGGCAAGGTGTTTGGTTCGCATACGCGCTCGACCGGCGGTTCTGGTTCACGTGGTGGATCGAGCTTTGACGATTTCTTTGGCGGCAGCAGCTACGGGACCGAGCGCCATCGTGGGGTTTCGCCCGATGCCGGCCGTGTTGCCTCGACCTTTGGTTCGGGTGCGCCGCGAGCCAAAAAGCCGTCGTCCAAGGTGTCCCCGACGGTGGAGCGCAAGGTCGATCGTGCCAGCGCATCGCAGGACTTTGCCGCGGGCGATACCGTGAGCCACAAGACTTTTGGCACGGGTACCGTGCTCTCGGTCGTCGGAGACATGATCGAGGTCCAATTCGAAAAGACCGGCCAGACCAAAAAGCTTATGAAGGGCTTTGCTCCGATCGTCAAGCTGTCGTGATCCCGGCGGACCTGGGCGGGCGTATGGGGCAACATCGCCTGCTCGGGCAGTCCTGCTCGCACGGAGAGCACATTAAGTGCTCTCCGGCTCGTGCGGAACTCGCGATCGATGTTGCCCCATACGCCCGCCCAGGTCCTTAGATAACGTTGCTTGCGAACGTCGCTCTGCTCGTCCGCTTTTTTGATCTGGAGAGCCGGGTGGGCTGATATATATGGATAAGGGGCTCCTCCGTTGGTGGACGGGGGAGCCCCTTGTTGCGTTTTGGTTGTTGCTGCGACCTAGAGGTGGCTGATGATCAGTTCCATCTTGCCTTCGAGGTCGATGGAGCTGACGGTGTTCGGGGCCAGCAGGTGGCTTCCCTTGTGGACGGGGTCGCCGCAGACGGTGCCTTCGCCGTCGATGACCGACAGGCACATGAAGGGCCAGCGCTGGTCGAGGATCTTGCTGCCGTCGACACGCACGCGATCGACGGTGTAGCAGGGGTTAGACTCGAGCTCGGTCACGCCGTCCACCTCGGGCGCGGTCACGGTACCATCGACCGGGGCCTGGACGTCAAAGTCGATGCAGTCGAGGCTCTGCTTAATGTGCAGCGGGCGCAGTTTGCCGTCGGTGCCCGGGCGATCATAGTCGTACAGACGATACGTCACGTCGCTCGACTGCTGCGTTTCCAAAATGAGCGTGCCGGCCTTGATGGCGTGAACGGTACCGGAATCAATCTGGAAAAAGTCGCCCTTGTGGATCGGTAGTACGTTGAGCATGTCGTCCCAGCGGCCGTCCTTGATCATCTGTGCGGCCTCAGTGCGGTCTTTAGCACGCTGGCCGACGATGATCGTGGCGCCGGGCTCGCAATCCAGCACGTACCAGCACTCGGTTTTACCCAGGCTGCCGTTCTCGTGCTCGGCGGCGTACTCGTCGTTGGGATGAATCTGGATCGAAAGGTCGTCCTTGGCGTCCAGAATCTTGATGAGCAGCGGGAACTCCTTGCCCTCGCAGTTGCCAAAGAGCTCGCGGTGCTCGGCCCACAGCCACGAAAGCGTGTGGCCGGCGTACGGTCCCTCCGCAATCTGGCAGTCACCGTTGGGATGGGCCGAGATGGCCCAGCACTCACCGATGGGACCTTCGGGAATGTCGTAACCAAATACGGTTTCGAGCTGGCGGCCACCCCAGATCTTCTCGTGGAAGATCGGCGTCAGTTTAATCAAATCGGACATATTCATACCCCCATTATGTTGCGCGGGCGTTGCACAAAACAGCTCAAAACGAGCGCCCGCGTGACTACAAAAACCTATGCCAACGTTACGTTGTGCAACTCAAAGCGGTCGCCAACGTTGCGCGAGATCGAATACTCAAAGGCGGCGCCGCTGTCCAAAAAGCCAATTTGGGTGAGCTCGAGCAGGGGAGAGCCAAGTTTGGTGTCCAGACGCTCGGCTTCTTCCTCGGTTGCTGCCACGGCGCGAATGGTACGGTGGAAGCTCGAAATCTTCAGCCCACATTGCTCGCGGATGAAGCGGTAGACCGATCCGTACAGGTCCTTCTTTTTCAGCCCCGGAATCAGCTCGAGGGGCATGTAGGTGTACTCGATAACGATGGGCTTCTCATCGGCCTGGCGCACGCGCACAACGTGATAGGCAAAGTCATCCTCGGCAATTCCCAGCTGGGCTGCGATGTCCGCCGGTGGATTAACGATCGAGAAATCGTAGACCACCGAGGTCACCTTCTCCCCGCGGTGCTCATACGAAAAACCCTGGGCACGGTCGTTTTTGCCCTGGAAAAACGCCTGGCCGGGAAGCCCCGCCGTGTCCTTAACGTAGGTACCCGATCCACGCCGGCTGGTAATAAGACCTTCTTCGGTGATTTGTTCAATAGCTCGTTTGACGGTGATTTTGGAAACGTTATAGAGCTTGCAGAACTCAACGACGGTAGGAAGCTTGTCGCCCGGTTTAAGAGCGCCATCCTCGATAGTGCGACGAATATCTGCAGCTATCGCCTCGTATTTGGGAATCATGGAACCTCCTTTCCAACTTGGTTGAGTATAAAAGAAAGTATAGTTAACACCTAAGCATCCCTATTATATATTTAAAAAGTTCGAGAAAGATATAATTAAAAGTCGCTTTGCATATAAATTAGAGCGCTCTAAATAGATAAACATCTGAGTAATGTCGTGTTAAGCGGCCATTCGCGTTTTCCCAGATAAAACCTGCCAAAACAAACCTGTCCCTTTTTGGTAGGTTTTTGCCTTGGGAGCGGTACCATACAGGCAATGTTTAAACGAGAAAGGCGGGCTCCCATGGAACCTAAGCAGTACTACATCGGCATCGACGTCGGCGGCACTTCGGTTAAGGAGGGCCTGTTCGACGAGGACGGCAACCTGCTTGCCAAGGCCAGCGTGCCCACGCCTCCTATCGTTGACGCTGCGGGCTTTGCCGCGGTGACCGAGGCTATCGACCAGGTGGTCGCCAAGGCACAGATTCCGCGTGCCTTTGTGGCGGGCATTGGCCTGGCCGTTCCGTGTCCCATCCCGGCGTCGGGCGATGCCAAGGTCAAGGCCAACATTGCCATTAACCTGCCCGAGCTGAGGGTCGCCATTCAGGAGCACTGCCCCGATGCGGTCGTTAAGTATGAGAACGATGCCAACGCCGCTGCCATGGGCGAGGCCTGGCTCGGTTCTGCCAAGGGCGTGCAGAACGTAGTTATGGTCACCATCGGTACCGGCGTGGGCGGCGGCGTTATCGTTAACGGCGATGTGGTATCGGGCGTTGTGGGTGCTGGCGGCGAGATCGGCCACATGTGCCTGAACCCGGCTGAGGAGCGCACCTGCGGCTGCGGCGGCCATGGCCACCTGGAGCAGTATTCCAGCGCCACCGGCGTGGTGAGCAACTACCTTGCCGAGTGCAAGAAGGCGGGCGTCGACCCCATCGAGCTCACCGGCCCCTCCGATTCCAAGGACGTGTTCCAGGCCTGCCGCGAGGGCGACAAGCTTGCGCTGGCCGCGGCCGATACCATGGCCGACTATCTCGGTCGCGCACTGGCGCTTATTGCCAACGTGGTTGATCCCGAGATGTTCCTCATCGGCGGCGGCGCCTCTGCCTCGGCCGATGTCTACCTCGACAAGGTTCGCGAGCACTTTAAGCAGTACGCGCTTTCCGCCTCGCGCGAGACGCCCATTAAGGTCGCTTCGCTCGGAAACGACGCCGGCATCATCGGTGCCGCCTACGTAGCCCTGCGCGCCGCCGGCAAATAGCTGGTGCAAGGAGGCCAAGGCTGCGCCCCAAAATATGCCGTGGCCCTTCCGTCTGCGAAGGCTCGGCATCGGCGTGCTACCATAGCTACGTCCAAGTACACATATCAAGTGGAGGATATCCATGGCAAACGTTCTTGTCTTTGGTCACCAGAACCCCGATAACGACGCCATCATGAGCGCACTCGTCCTGTCCCAGTTGCTCAACCAGGTTGAGTATGCCGGCAACACCTACGAGGCCTGCGCCCTTGGTCAGCTTCCGGCCGAGTCCGCCAAGCTGCTCGCCGACGCTGGCATTGCCGAGCCCCGCGTGATTGATTCCGTCGAGGCCGGTCAGCTCGTCGTCCTCACCGACCACAACGAGTCTGCCCAGTCCGTCGCCGGCCTTAAGGACGCCACGGTCTTTGGCGTCATCGACCATCACCGCATCGGCGACTTCGAGACCGCCGGTCCGCTGCACTACATCTGCCTGCCCTGGGGCTCCAGCTGCACCATCGTCACCAAGCTTGCCGGCGTGCTCGGCGTTGAGCTTTCCGACGTCCAGGCCAAGCTGCTGCTCTCGGCCATGATGACCGACACGCTCATGCTCAAGAGCCCCACCACCACCGATGTCGACCGCGCCGTCGCCGCCAAGCTCGGCGAGCAGGTGGGCGTCGATCCGGTCAAGTTTGGCATGGAGGTCTTCCTCACCCGTCCGTCCGGCTCCTTCACTGCAGCCGAGATGGTCGGCAACGACATCAAGATGTTCGAGCCCGCCGGCAAGAAGCTGCTCATCGGCCAGTACGAGACCGTCGACAAGAGCCGTGCGCTTGGCATGATTGACGAGATCCGCGAGGCCATGCGCGCCTACGCCGCCGAGAAGGGTGCCGACGGCATTGTCCTGTGCATTACCGACATCATGGAGGAGGGCTCGCAGGTCCTGCTCGAGGGCGAGACCGAGGCTGCTCAGAAGGGTCTGGGCATTGCCGACGAGCACGACGGCGTCTGGATGCCGGGCGTCCTCTCCCGTAAGAAGCAGGTCGCTGCCCCCATCATGGCCGCCTGCTAGGTTTAGTTGACCAAACGCCACGACCGGATCGCGGACGCCCCGCGCTCCGGTCGTTTTTTGTGCGCGGCGCCGCGTTGTCTCTTGGACAGGCGTGCCCGTGCCGTTGAGCAAATAATGTTCAACCTGTGGTTCCGCTTTTCGGTCACGCCTGCGTGCTTGTCGTGCAGGGTAGGCTAGATGCAAGCGTAATACGTTAGAGCGCGGCGCCGCCACTTGGGCGGGCCGTGCTTTTTTAAGACGGGAGCTTTCCCGTGAAAGGAGCCGCCCATGGCAGCAACTGAGCAGCTGTTCAACGTTCGTGAGCGCAAGCGTTTTGAGCGCCACGACATCTGGGAGCGCATCGCCGAGAACGGCACGATTTCCGCCGCCGTCATGGTCTTCGCCGCCATCGCCGCCGTCATTTGCGCCAATACCGATGCCTACGAGGCCATCCATCACTTTTTGGAGACCCCGCTGTATGTGGGTCTGGGCAACCTTACGGCCGGTCTCACCGTTGAGCTTTTCGTCAACGACTTCCTCATGGCGATTTTCTTTTTGCTGGTGGGCATTGAGCTCAAGTATGAAATGACGGTCGGCGAGCTCAAAAACCCGCGCCAGGCTATGCTTCCCATGCTGGCGGCCGTGGGCGGCGTCGTCGTTCCCGCCTGCATCTATCTGATCTTTAACCATGCCGGCGCGCACAACGGCTGGGCCATTCCCATGGCAACCGATATTGCCTTTGCGCTGGGCGTGCTGTCGCTTTTGGGCAATCGCGTGCCCAACGGCGTGCGTGTGTTCTTCTCGACGCTCGCCATCGCCGACGACCTCATCTCCATCGCCGCCATCGCCATCTTCTACGGTCAGAGCCCCAATCCGTTTTGGTTGGGCGCCGCCGCGCTTGTGACCTGCGCGCTCGTGTGGCTCAACAGGACGCAGCATTACCGCCTTGCCCCGTACTCGGTGCTGGGCCTGCTGCTGTGGTTCTGCATGTTCAAGAGCGGCGTGCACGCTACGCTTGCCGGCGTCATCCTGGCCTTCACCATCCCGGCCAAGTGCGGCGTCAAGCTCGATAGCCTCACCGATTGGTTGGGGGAGTGCCTGCCGCTGCTCGATGACCGCTACGATGACGAGGCGCACATCCTGGGTCAGCATGACTTTACCGTCTCGACCACCAAGGTCGAGCGCGTCATGCACCGCGTGACCCCGCCGCTCATCCGCATGGAGCGTCTGATCTCCACGCCGGTCAACTTTGTGATTCTGCCGATCTTTGCGTTCGTGAACGCGCAGGTTCGCCTAGTGGGCGTGGACATGAGCACGCTGCTCACCGACCCGGTGACGCTCGGCGTGTACTTTGGCATGCTGCTGGGCAAGCCGATCGGAATCTTTGGCATGACGTTTGCCCTGGTTAAGCTCAAGATTTCCGAGCTGCCGCGCAATGTCAACTGGCACATGATTGCCGGTGTGGGCATTCTGGGCGGCATCGGCTTTACGATGTCGATTCTCATCAGCGGTCTTGCTTTCCCGACGGCCCAGTTTGAGGTTCTGGCTGCCAAGGCCGCCATCCTTGCCGGTTCGGTCACCGCGGCCGTGCTTGGCATGATCTACATGAGCGTGGTCTGCAAACACCCCGCGCCCAAGGACGAGTAAGAGCACATACAAGTTTGAAAACGCCGCCTGTGAACACCATCACAAGCGGCGTTTTAGTCATTGGGGACGTTCTTAAATGACTAGGCTTATTCCACGGTGCCGTAGATGGCGCCCCAGCCGTGGGCGGCCAAGGCGGAGTTGAGCTGGTCGCAAAGTGACTGGCGGTCGTAATAGCCGGGCGGTAGCAGGTTGACGATTTCCATGAGATCGGGCGCGAGGTCCAAGATCTCGGCCTGCACGATGAGATCCAGGCGGTCGATGGTGTGGCGGTCGTAAAACAGTCCGTCGACCAGGCGCTGCAGGTCGCCGAATTCCTCGGCCTGGAACGATCCGTACTCCATAGTGCCTCCTTGGGCGCTTCACGCCGGCATGCGCGGCGATTCGTAATTTATTGCGATGGACTTAATCTATCACGGCTTCATAACGTTGTGACGGTGGCGGTCTATACTTAGAAGAATTGCAACGTACCGCTTCGTGAAAGGTCGCACCCATGCAGACGATCTACCAGAAGATGGAAACCACCGAACTCGATGCCGCCATCGAGGCGCTCAAAGCCGAGGTCGCCGAGGTCAAGGCCAAGGGCCTGGCGCTCGACATGGCCCGCGGCAAGCCGTCGCCCTCCCAGGTGGACATCTCTCGACCCATGCTCGATATCCTCAATGCCGATGCCGACCTGCACGACGGCAACGTCGACTGTTCCAACTACGGCTGCTTTGAGGGCATTCCCTCGGCACGCAAGCTGGCGGGGGAGTTCCTGGGCTGCCCCGCCGAGCAGACGCTCGTGCTGGGTTCGTCGAGCCTGCTGATCGAGCACGACATCGCCGGTATGTTCTGGCGCTGCGGCTCGTGCGGCAGCGAGCCCTGGGATGCCTACGAGGCTGCCCACGACGGCAAGAAGGTCAAGTTCCTGTGCCCTGTTCCCGGCTACGACCGCCACTTTGGCATCACCGCCGATCTGGGTATCGAGAACGTCCCCGTCGCGATGACCGACAACGGCCCCGACATGGACGAGGTCGAGCGCCTCGTCGCCGCCGACGATTCCATCAAGGGCATCTGGTGCGTGCCCAAGTATTCCAACCCCACGGGCATCACCTTTAGCGAGGACACTGTGCGCCGCCTGGTTGAGATGCCCACGGCCGCACCCGATTTCCGCATCTTCTGGGACAACGCCTACTGCGTGCACGACCTGTACGACGAGACCGACGAGCTCGCAAACATCTTTGACCTCGCTCGCGCGGCGGGCACCGAGGACCGCGTGGTGGCATTTGCCTCGACGTCCAAGATCACCTTCCCGGGCGCCGGTATCGGCTTTATCGGTGCGAGCCCCGCGGTCATCGCCGAGTTCTCCAAGCGCCTGAAGGCCGGCCTCATCAGCGCCGACAAGCTCAACCAGCTACGTCACGTGCGTTTCCTTCCCACCATCGAGGCGGTCAAGGAGCACATGAAAAAGCATGCCGAGTTTCTGCGCCCGCGCTTTGAGGCCGTTGAGCGCAAGCTCACCGAGGGCCTGGGCGAGACGGGCTGCGCCACCTGGACGCACCCCCGCGGCGGCTACTTTGTAAGCTTCGATGGTCCCGAGGGTTCAGCCCAGAAGGTCGCCGCGCTCTGCGCCGACCTGGGCGTCAAGCTCACGCCGGCTGGTGCCACCTGGCCTTATGGCAAGGACCCGCGCGACACCAACATCCGCATCGCGCCGAGCTATCCCACGGTCGAGGACCTGGAGGCCGCGCTCGATGTGCTGGTGCTGGCCGTCAAGCTTGTCGCTGCCGAGCTTGCGCGTGCCGAGCGCGCCTAACGCGCGGCTTCCCGTACTATCCGCACTTTCGATACGTAAAGGAGCGTATACATGGATTTGGGTATTTCCACCAACCCCACGCCGGAGATCTACACCATTAAGGTAACCGGCGAGATCGATATCTCTAACGCCGATAGCCTGCGCAATGCTATCGACCTGGCGCTCGAGCAGCCCACTGAGGCCGTTGAGCTCGATTTTGCCCAGGTGAGCTACATCGATTCGACGGGCATTGGCGTGCTCGTGGGCGCCGCGCACCACGCGGTCGACCACGGTAAGCGCTTTAGCTGCACTAATGTGCAGCCCCAGGTGATGCGCGTGGTTCAGCTGCTGGGCGTCGACCAGGAGATTTCGATCACGGCGGCATAATCTTTGCCCCCAAAGGGGCATGCCGTTTGGCATATGTTTGTGATGCGCTCGGACGTTTTGGCGTCCGGGCGCTATACTTGACCGAATGAATAGACGAGTTCCGGCCGAATGGCGCGGTGCGGGCTCGACTCACATCGAGCCTTGGAGGTATGTGTGTTTGGTATTGGAGAGGGTGAGCTCGCGATCATCGTGGTCTTCGGCTTTTTGCTGTTTGGCCCGGATAAGCTCCCACAGATGGGCCGCACGATCGGCCGTGCCATCCGTCAGTTCCGCGAGACGCAGGAAAAGATGACGGCCGTTGTTCAGTCCGAGATAATCGATCCGGTGAGCGAGGCCGCGTCGGCCCCGGTCAAGCCCAAGAAGGCTGCCGTCGATGACGATTCCGATGCAGACGAGGATGCCGTCGAGACGGCTGCGCCCGCAAAGAAGGAGACCTTTGCCGAGCGCCGTGCCCGCCTTGCCGCCGAGAAGGCCGCGAGCGAGGCTGCCGCCGAGGGCGAGGGTGCTGCTGAGGAGTCCGAGGCCGAGAGCGCCGAGCCTGCCGCTGCCGCCGAGCCTGTCGTCGAGCCCGAGCCTGCTGCAGAGCCGGAGTCCGAGCCCGAGCCGGCAGAGCCCACGACGGCTGACCTCTACGCCCGTCGTCCCCGCAAGCGCAAGGCCGTCGTCGACCAGCTCGCTCGCGAGCTCGAGGCCGAGGACGACGCTGCTGCCGCCGACGCCCCGAAGGGAGGCGATGAGTAATGCCTATCGGACCTGCGCGTATGCCGCTCTTCGATCACCTGGGAGAGCTCCGTCGCCGCCTGACCATCGTGGTCGTGTCGGTGTTTGCCGCCGCTATCGTGCTGTATTTCGCCACGCCTGTTGTGCTCGACATCCTGGAAGATCCCATCCGCTCCTTTGTGCCGGACGGTAAGTTCTACATCACTACCACGCTCGGCGGCTTTGGCTTGCGCTTCTCGCTGGCCATCAAGATGGCCGTTGTCATGTGCACGCCCATGATCATCTGGCAGATCTTGGCGTTTTTCTTGCCGGCGCTTCGCCCCAACGAGCGCAAGTGGGTCGTGCCCACGGTGCTCGCCTCGACGGTGCTGTTCTTCCTGGGCGCCATCTTTTGCTACTTCATCATCATTCCTGCGGGCTTTGAGTGGCTCATCGGCGAGACCTCGGCCGTCGCTACGGCGCTGCCCGATCTGGAGAACTACGTCAACATGGAGCTGCTCTTTATGATCGGCTTTGGCGTGGCGTTTGAGCTGCCGCTCATCATCTTCTATCTGTCCGTCTTCCACATCGTGTCCTACGCTGCTTTCCGCGGTGCCTGGCGTTATGTATACGTTGGCCTGCTTGTGGGCTCGGCTGTGATTACGCCCGACGGCTCGCCCGTTACGCTGGGCCTCATGTATGGTGCCCTGCTCTCGCTCTACGAGATTTCGCTCGCCATTGCCCGCGTGGTCATTACCGCGCGCGAGGGCAAGGAGGGCTTGTTTGTGAGCCGTCTGGACCTGTTCTCGGACGATGAGGACGACGAGGAGTAAATCGGTATGCACGAGGTTGGCATTGTCAACGGCATACTCGATACAGTGATTCGCGCGGCGCGTGGGGCGGGGGCCTTGCGCGCCGTTTTGGTAACGCTGCGTATCGGGGATATGACCGAAGTTGTGCGCGAGGCGCTGGACTTTGCGTGGGAGACATTTCGCGATGAGGACCCGCTCACGCGGGGCTGCGAGCTCGCGGTTGAGGAGATTCACCCACAAAGTGAATGCCTGGACTGCGGCGAGGTCTTCGACCACGATCGCTTCCACTGTCGCTGTCCCCAGTGTGGTGGTGCCAACGTGCGCCTACTGCACGGCCGCGAGCTCGATATCGCGAGTATCGAAATCGAAACCCCCGACGATTAGCCCGCTAGCCATCTGGTGATGGGGTATAAAGGGGCCAAAGTAAGGAGCGCTAAGTATGGCTGAGAAAACGATTGATATCGCGTCGCCGATTCTGTCGCGCAACGAGCGCCTGGCAGATCAGCTGCGTCAGCGATTTAATGAGACAAACACCTATGTGATCAACGTCTTGTCGAGCCCCGGTTCGGGCAAGACCACCACGATCCTGGGCACCAACGAGCGCCTGCGTGACAAGGCCGGCCTGCGCTGTGCCGTCATCGAGGGCGATATCGCCTCGGATGTCGACGCCATCACCATGAAGGAAGCCGGCATGCCCGCCATCCAGATCAACACGGGCGGCCTGTGCCACCTCGAGGGCAACATGATCATGGAGGCCGTTGACGCGTTTGACCAGGCTGTGGGTCTGGAAAACATCGACGTCATCTTTATCGAAAACGTGGGCAACTTGGTCTGCCCGGTCGACTTTGACCTGGGCGAGAACCTGTCCATCATGATTCTCTCGGTGCCCGAGGGCGACGACAAGCCCATCAAGTACCCGGGCATCTTCCAGCACGCTGGCGCGCAGCTGCTCAATAAGGTCGACGTGGCCCCGGCTTTCGATTTTGACATGGATAGGTATACTAAGACACTCGATGACCTCAATCCGCAGGCGCCGCGGTTTGCCGTGAGCGCGCGCAAGGGCGAGGGCATGGACGCCTGGTGCGATTGGCTCATCGGGCAGATCGAGCAAGCAAGGGCGTAAATCGGCCGCCATACGGGCGGGCGTAGCCGTAGAGATACGAGATAGGAGCCTCTTTTGAAGCTCATCATCGCCGAGAAAAACGACGCCGCGCGTCAGATCGCCGAGCGGCTGTCCACGGGTAAGCCTAAAAAGGACAAGGTGTACAACACTGCCATCTACCGTTTTGAGTGGAAGGGCGAGGAGTGCGTGACGATCGGTCTTGCCGGTCACATCCTTGCGCCCGATTTTTGCGACAGCGTGCTGTTCGATAAAAAGCTGGGCTGGTATTCGGTCACCGAGGACGGCGAGATGCTGCCGGCCGACATGCCCGATGGCCTGGCTCGTCCGCCTTACGACACCAAGCGTAAGCCGTTCCTTGCCGATGGCATCTCCATCAAGGGCTGGAAGCTCGAGAGTCTGCCCTATCTCACCTGGGCACCCGTCATTAAGCTGCCGGCCGAGAAAGAGCTCATTCGCTCGCTCAAGAACCTTGCCAAGAAGTCCGACAGCGTCATCATCGCTACGGACTTCGATCGCGAGGGCGAGCTGATCGGTTCGGACGCCCTCAACAAGGTGCGCGAGGTGGCGCCGGACTTGCCGGTTGCCCGCGCCCAGTATTCTTCGTTTACCAAGGCCGAGATCACGCAGGCCTTCGATAATCTCGTCTCGCTCGACCAGAACCTGGCCGACGCAGGCGAGAGCCGTCAGCACATCGACCTCATTTGGGGTGCGGTGCTGACGCGCTACCTGACGCTCGCCAAGTTTGGCGGCTTTGGTAACGTGCGCTCCGCCGGCCGCGTGCAGACGCCGACGCTTGCCCTGGTGGTCGAGCGCGAGCGCGAGCGCATGGCGTTTGTGCCCGAGGACTATTGGCAGATTCGCGGCATGGGTGCCGCGCAGGGCGCTGCCGAGGACGATCGCTTTAAGATCGCGCACAAGACGGCGCGCTTTACCGACAAGGATGCTGCTGAGACGGCGTACGGCCATGTTGACGGCGTCGCGACGGCAACCGTCGCCGCGGTGACCAAGCGCTCGCGCAAGCAGCAGCCGCCCACGCCGTTTGCGACCACCTCGCTGCAGGCTGCCGCCGCGGCCGAGGGCATCTCGCCTGCGCGTACCATGCGCATCGCTGAGTCCCTCTACATGGCCGGTCTCATCAGCTACCCGCGTGTCGACAATACCGTGTACCCCGCGACGCTCGATCTGGGCGCCGTGGTGAGCGACCTGGCAAAGATCAACCCGGCGCTGGCGCCCGTATGCAAAAAGGTGCTTGCCGGCCCCATGAAGCCTACGCGCGGCAAAGTCGAGACCACCGACCACCCGCCTATCTATCCCACGGGCGAGGGCGATCCGTCCACGCTCGACGGCGGCCAGCGCAAGCTCTACGACCTCATCGCCCGCCGCTTCCTGGCGACGCTCATGGGTCCCGCGACCATCGAGAACACCAAGCTCGAGCTCGATGTGAACGGTGAGCCGTTCGTGGCTTCGGGCGATGTGCTCGTGACCCCGGGTTTCCGCGAGGCCTACCCGTATGGCCTTAAACGCGACGAGCAGATGCCGCCGCTTGAGCAGGGCGATACGGTCGACGTATTCGACATTAAGCTCGAGGCCAAGCAGACCGAGCCGCCCGCGCGCTACAGCCAGGGCAAGCTCGTGCAGGAGATGGAGAAGCGCGGCCTGGGCACCAAGTCCACGCGCGCGAGCATCATCGAGCGCCTGTACGCCGTGCGCTATCTCAAAAATGATCCCGTTGAGCCGAGCCAGCTGGGTATCGCCATCATCGATGCGCTGTCGCAGTTTGCCCCGCGCATCACGAGCCCCGATATGACCAGCGAGCTCGACGGCGACATGACCCGTGTGGAGCGCGGCGAGGATACCGAAGAGCATGTCGTGATGCACTCGCGCGCGCTGCTGGCTGGCGTGCTCGACGAGCTGCTCAAGCACACGCAGGAGCTGGGCGACGCCATCAGCGACGCCGTCACGGCCGATGCGCGCGTGGGAGCTTGCCCCAAGTGCGGCAAGGACCTGGTTATGAAGACGAGCGCCAAGACCCGTGGCAGCTTCATTGGCTGCATGGGCTGGCCCGACTGCGATGTGACCTATCCGGTGCCGAGCGGCGTCAAGGTGAGTCCGCTCGAGGGCGAGGCGGCCGTGTGCCCCGAGTGCGGCGCGCCGCGCATTAAATGCCAGCCGTTCCGTCAGAAGGCTTTCGAGATCTGCGTGAACCCCACGTGCCCCACCAACTACGAGCCCGACCTTAAGGTGGGCGAGTGCAAGGTGTGTGCCGAGGCCGGACGTCATGGCGACCTGATCGCGCACAAGAGTGAGAAGAGCGGCAAGCGCTTTATCCGCTGCACCAACTACGATGACTGCGGCGTGAGCTATCCTCTGCCGGCGCGCGGTAAGCTCGAGGCGACGGGTGAGACCTGCCCCGAGTGCGGCGCCCCCATCGTGGTGGTCAACACGGCGCGCGGCCCGTGGCGTATCTGCGTCAACATGGACTGCCCGACCAAGGAGAAGAAGCCCGCCCGCGGCCGCAAGACCACGACTAAGGCGAGCACGGCCAAGAAGACGACGGCGGCCAAGAAGACGACGGCTAAGAAAGCCACTGCCGCCAAGAAGACGACCGCGAAGAAGTCGACTACCAAGAAAGTAGCCTCCGACAAGTAACGGCGCGGTCGAAACATTGCCTAAAAAACGAGCGAGGACCCCACGATCCTCGCTCGTTTTTTTGACCGGCAGTTAGGGACGTTCCTTTTCTGCCGGCAGTTTAGGAACGTCCCTAACTGCCGGCTCGGGAACGACAAAGCGCTAGTTCACTTCGACGGGTTTGGCGCCGGGATAGCGCTCCTCAAAGTCTAGGCGATACTTATTGTCATTGGTGCCCGCCACGTTGTCGCGCGACAGCGGCGCCACGATCTCATTCTTGTGGTCCGCAGGCTTGGCGTATTTCAGGCTGATCTCCCAGGCATCACAGATTGCGTCAATGCGGTGATCCAGGTCGTCGTACAGGGCGATGATGTCCTTCCAGGAACTGTAGTTCTTGGAGCTCGTCGGGACGTCCAGGTCCTCGACGATGTCGTAATACTGCTCGATGGTGTCCTCTGTGCGCTCGGCGACGTCGGCGAGATTTTGACGGGTGGTGCGATCTTCTTCCAGATAGCTGCCGTTGAAGTTCTGCGCGCAGCCACGGACGTAGTTGTCGAGGTCTTCGAGCAAGTCGTAGTATTCGCTCAGTCGGCGGTAGAGGTTCTGCTCGGAGAGCGTTGCTTCGCCGCCATCCTCGTCGTCATCGTCATCATCGTCGTACAGGCTGTTGGGATCGCCGAGAGGCTTTAGGTCATCGTCGTCGACGTCATGGTGCAGCTTAGCTACCTCGGCAGTCGTCTGCGTGGCGGCGTTGTCGAAAGGCTTGATCACAAAGAAAACGACCAGGGCGATGATGATCGCCACCAGCACAACGATAACGGCGATAAGCGGCCCGGTGCCGCTCTTTTTGGGAGCGGGGGTCTGTGGCGAAGCGGGCGCGTATGCGGGAGCCGGCTGCTGTTGGGGCGAGCCGCTCGCGACGGGTATGCGCTGCGTGGTCTCGACGGCCGCGGGGCCTGCGGCGAGGTCGGGGCGATAGGCGAGGGGGTCGTCCGCCTTGGCTTGCGGCGTATCGAGGGAACCGGTCTGCTCAAAAGCGGGCTGGCTATCGCTCGCGGTTGTTTGTTCAACGGATGCACCGCACGAGGTGCAGAACTTGGCATTATCTGCAAGAAGCTTGCCGCACGAGGCGCAATACCGAGACATTGCCACTCCTTTCGCCACATTTCAATGCAATACGACGATTATACCCAGCACCCCAAAAAGCCGGCAGTTGGGACGTTCCTTTTCGGCCGGCAGTTTAGGAACGTCCCTAACTGCCGCCTGAGTAGCCATTGGCTAGGTGGGATTTGGGACGCGCCGAGCACTGGGGTATCATGGCTTGGTTGCTATAACTCGCATTTACGCGCCTTGTAGGAAGGGGCTGCGCCCATGGCTTTTGAGCCCGCTCAACATAGCTTTATCACGCTCGAGGGCGTTGATGGCGCCGGCAAGTCCACGCAGGCGCGCTTGCTTGCCCGCGCGCTCGAACTCGCTGGCTACCAGGTTGTGAGCCTGCGCGAGCCGGGCGGCACCGCCATCAGCGAAAAGATCCGCGCCCTGCTGCTCGATCCCGCCAACACGGCCATGGGAGATACCTGCGAGCTGCTGCTCTACGAGGCCGCACGCGCCCAGCTGGTGCACGAGGTCATAGCTCCCGCCCTCGCGGCCGGCAAGGTGGTCCTGTGCGACCGCTTCTACGATTCCACGACCTGCTACCAGGCGTTTGCCGACGGCCTCGATCGCCAGATGGTGCGCGACGCCAACAACCTGGCCGTCGCGGGTACGCACCCGGCTCTCACACTCGTCTATCGCATCACGCCCGAGCAGGCGGCGCTGCGCATGGCCGCCCGTGGTGCGGCCGACCGCATGGAGGCCAAGGGCATGGCCTTCCAAGAGCGCGTCTACCAGGGATTTTGCGCCATTGCCGCCGAGGAACCAAACCGCGTAAAGCTCATCGACGCGACCGCGTCCATCGAGGACGTCTTCGCGCAGACGGTCGAGCAGGTTCGCGTCTACGGCCTCGACATTCCGCAAGATGCCGTCGCTGCCGCGCTAGCCCAGGAGGCCGAGTAATATGGCCCCCGCTCAGGCAAGCCTGCTGGCCAAGCTCGACACCCAACAGCGCGTGCGCGACTTTTTGACCAACGCCATCGCAAGCGGCCGCGCATCGCACGCCTACCTGTTCTTGGGCGCGCTCGGCGCGGGCAAGCTCGACGCCGCGTGGGCGCTCGCCCAAGCCTTCCTGTGCGAGCAGGACGGCTGCGGCTCATGCGATGGCTGCGTGCGCGTCGCCCGCCATACGCACCCCGATGTGCACTATTACACGCCCGAGAGCGCCACGGGCTACCTCATCGCCCAGACCCGCGAGCTGCTCGACGACGTGCCGCTGGCGCCCATCCGTGCCAAGGCCAAGGTCTACATCATCGACCGTGCCGAGCAGCTGCGCGCCAACACCGCCAACGCACTGCTCAAAACGCTCGAGGAGCCGCCCGAGGGCGTTATGTTTATCTTGCTGGGCACCTCGGCAGACGTGATGTTGCCCACTATCGTGAGCCGCTGCCAGTGCGTGCCGTTTCGGCTGGTATCGCCCGCCGTCGCCGCGCAGGCCGTGAGCCGCGCCACCGGTCAGGACCCTGCGCGTTGCCGCATGGCCGTCGCCGTGGCGGGAAGCCCCACGCGTGGCATCGAGTTCCTCAAGAGCGCTGAGCGCCAGGACGCCCGCCGTCAGATGGTTCGCGCCATCGATTCGCTTATCGCCGCCGACGAGGCCGACGTGCTCAGCCGCGCCAAGTCGCTCATCGTCGCCGTTAAGGCGCCGCTCGCCGAGGTCAAGTCCACGCAGGAAAAGGTGCTCGAGCAAAACGCCGACTACCTGTCGCGTGGAGCATTGAAGCAGCTTGAGGACCGCAACAAGCGCGAACTCAACGCGCGCGAGCGTTCGGGTATCATGGAAGCGCTGGCGAGCGCGCGGACGCTCATGCGCGACGTGCTGCTGACGCTTCAGGACGAGGCGGCCGACGTGGTGAACGAAGACGTGCGCGACACGATCGGTCGGCTTGCCGCCGCGACCAATGTTGCGGGTGCCACCCGGGCGCTCGAGGCAGTCGCGACCGCCGAGCGCAACATCGCCAGAAACGTTACTCCCCAGCTGGCCATCGAGGTCATGCTGTTCGATATCAGGAAGGCACTGAAATGCCGTTAGTCGTACCCGTTAAGTTTACCTACGCCTCGCGCGACCTGTGGTTCGATCCGCAGGATCTGGATATCCTCGAGGCCGATTATGCCATTTGCTCCACCGAGCGCGGAACCGAGATCGGCCTGGTCACTGCCGATCCCTTTGAGGTGCCGCAAGATGAGATCGGTCAGCCGCTCAAGCCCGTGCTGCGTGTGGCGAGCGGCATCGACCTGCAGCTTGCCGACGACCTGGCCATCCAGGGCGACGAGGCCATGGTCGACTTCCGCCGCCTGGTCAAGGAGCTCGACCTCGAGATGAAGCCGGTCGGCGTCGAGTACCTGTTTGGCGGCGAGAAGGCCGTGTTCTACTTTGCGGCCGAGGAGCGCGTCGATTTTCGCCAGCTCGTCAAGGATCTGTCCTCGACGCTGCATATTCGCGTCGACATGCGCCAGATCGGCGTGCGCGACGAGACCCGCCTGGTGGGCGGCTATGCCCAGTGCGGCCAGGAGCTCTGTTGCACGCGCTTTGGCGGACAGTTTGAGCCCGTCTCGATCCGCATGGCAAAAGAGCAGGACCTACCGCTCAACTCGTCCAAGATTAGCGGCGTTTGCGGCCGCCTGATGTGCTGCCTGCGTTATGAGTTCGAGGCGTACAAGGACTTTAAGAGCCGTGCGCCTAAAAAGAAGACGCTCATCGATACGCCGCTTGGCAAGGCGCGTATTCAGGAATATGACACGCCGCGTGAGCAGCTGGTGCTGCGCCTGGAGAACGGCAAAGTCTTTAAGGTCAACCTGGCCGATATGACGTGCTCGGAGGGCTGCAAAAAGAAGGCCGCCGAGCAGGGCTGCAACTGCCGCCCCGATTGCGTGACGCGCGACGTGCTCGAGCGTATTGAGTCGCCCGAGATGCGCCTGGCGCTCATGGAGCTCGATCGC
Organism: Collinsella sp. AM38-1BH; assembly: GCF_003467545.1. Classification (NCBI taxonomy): domain Bacteria; kingdom Bacillati; phylum Actinomycetota; class Coriobacteriia; order Coriobacteriales; family Coriobacteriaceae; genus Collinsella; species Collinsella sp. AM38-1BH. The sequence goes on from NZ_QSHC01000004.1 coordinate 63,524, forward strand.
GAGAACGGCGTCGACGTGGGCGATGGCCTGTCGAGTGCCGACCGTCTGGCCGGCACTTCGATGCCCAAGCGCCGTCGTCGCGATGCCGAATCCGATGCGCGCACCGCTCAGGGCCAGGGCGAGGGTCGTGGCCGCGGAAAGGGTCGTGGCAAGGCCGAGGCGCCCGAGGCCGAGGGGGCGGCCGATGGCCGTCGCCGCCGCAAGCGCGCGGGCTCGGGCGATGCTACCGAGGCTGCAGCCGCGGGCAAGAACGCCTCTCGCGAGCGCGAGGTTCAGCAGCCCCAGCAGCAGAATCGCGGCGGTGGCATGAACCCCACACGTCGCCGCCGCCGTCATCTGTCGAGCGAGGAGCGCGAGGACGCCTTCCGCGCCGCAGCTGCTCGCGAGGCTGGTGCCGCTTCCAAGGGCCCCTCGGCCTCCGATGCGCCTGCCGACAAGGGCGGCAAGTCACGTGGCGAGGAGGAGCGCGCGCCGCGTCCGCGCCGTCGCCATTCCTCGGGCGCGCAACAGAAGCCCTCAGTGCCCTCCGTGGCCGATCAGGTCTCGGATGGCGAGGTCAAGGTCACGCGCCGTCGTCCCGGAGATGGCGGGGGAGCGGCTGCCAAGGCTTCGCGTGGCGCCGCTCGCGACGAGCGCGAGCCGCGCGAGGATCGCGGTGGCGAGGGCTCGGCCGACCAGGGTCAAAAGCGCCGTCGCCGTCGCCGTTCCCGCAAGCCGCGCCAGGATGGTGGCGAGGGCTCGACCCCGTCTTCGTCCACACCACAACCGCCCGCCGGCGAATAACGCCCGCGAGCGGATTTAGCCCGCCTTGCCCCGAGCACATCGGGGTATCATAGCGCCGAATCAACAACCCTCCCTGCGACCGAACGTAGGGAGGGTTGTGTCTTGAAGAGCCATCTGAACATATTGAGCTGTCTGCAGGGTGCCGGTGCCCTACCGTTTGCGGACGAATTACTACCGTTTGCCGAGTGGGCGGCACGCGAGGCGCTCGAGGCATTGTCGCCAACACGATGTGCCGGCTGCGAGCGCGCCGGTGCGCTTATTTGCCAAGACTGCCTGGCCGCGCTCACGCTCATCGACCCACGTCATAGCTGCACCCGATGCGGCGCCCCGTTTGGGGATTTGCTGTGCACTGAGTGTTCGGTCGAGGGCACGTCCTCGGCAATGGCGGAGGCGCTCGACCGCTGCCTGGCGTGCGCCGTCTATGCGCATCCGCTGCCGCGCATCATTAAAGCGTACAAGGATGCGGGTGAGCGACGCCTGGCGCCGTATCTGGCAGAGCTGCTCTACGACACCGCCCTGCATGCCCAGGTCGTAGCGCCCGAACGCTTAGGAGGTGTGCTGTCCGGCGCGGATGCGGTGGTGTTTGTGCCTGCGACGGCGGTAGCGTTTCGGCGGCGTGGTTTTGATCATATGGAGGCCATTGCGCGCCCATTTTGCGAGCTGTCGGGCGTGCCGTTGCTGGACGCCCTGGTCAAGTACGGCCATGGCGACCAGCGCGAACTCGGTCGTGAGGAGCGCCGCGAGCGTGCCCAAGGCATGTATGAGACGGTTGAGGACGTGCACGGCCGCCGCCTGCTGCTTATCGATGACGTTATCACCACGGGCGCGACGATGGCCGCGGCTTCGGCGGAACTCAAGCGCGCCGGCGCCACGGCCGTTGATGGCCTCGCTATCGCACGCGTTTGGTAGGGGTGGTTTTGTGGCAGTAAAGATTGAGCGGTGCAACGAGCCGACAGACGAACAGCTAGCGGCTTCCGTAATCCTAACAGGCGCCTCGGCGCTACGCATGATGCGCGCCGAGCGCCGGCAGATGGGCTACATAAGCTGGAAGGACCTTGATCCCAAGGAGGAGTGCCGTGTGCTGCGCACGTCGTCGCCCTCGACCGAGGACATCTATCTTCCCGATTTGGTGCGGATTGGGGCCGCAAGCGGCGAGGTGCAAGAAGATCTGTGCTTGCTGGTGGGATCTGCGGCGCAGCGCCGCCGCATCCCTGGCGTGAGCTGGTCCGTGTGTTCCGGGTTGCCCGCCGGCTCGATTCTAGAGGTGGAACCGGGGGTGTACAGTCTATCTCCCGAGGCCCTTTGTGTTGCCATCGCGCGCGAGGTCGGCTGCATCCAGGCGTTTGCCCTGGCCCAGGAACTGTGCTCTAAGATTTCACTGAGCGACCGCGGGAAGTATCTGCCTCCCTACACCTCGCCTGTCGTGAACAAATTGGCAAAGGACAAAGACCAGCCGCCAGATGTCGGTTACTTTGAGGTCGAGTCCGTGCTGACACCCGATCGCCTGGTAGATTACCTCGCGGCATGCAAGGGGAATGTGGCCAAACAGCTGCTGCGCCTGTGTCCCTACCTGTCAGAAAATCTGCGCTCGCCCATGGAGTGCATCATGCTCGCTCTGTTTTCGCTTCCGTTTTCCTATGGCGGATTTGCCTGCGGTCCCTTTAAGACCGACTACAAGATCGAGTTCGATGACCGTGCGCAGGCAATCTCGGGGATGCCGCATGCAGTTTGCGATGCGTATCAGGAAGCAGCCCAGTTTGACCTGGAATACAACGGTGAGCTGGGCCATTCTTCTCGGAGGGGACGTATCCATGATGAAAAGCGCAACACGGGCTTGATTACTATGGGAATCGAGGTCGCGACGGTCAACAACGAAATGCTCTGTGACATGGAAGCGATGGAAGCACTCGCATGGCGCATCCACCAGCGTATGGGTAAGCGATATCAGAATCGCGTAGAGGCTCGTCGAAAGAGGCAAGATGCTCTGCTGAATACGCTCCGAGCGTGCTTTGGGCTCAAACCAGCGTAAAACTATGGCTTTATAGGGGGTCTGTTTATATGCTCTGTGCAAAAAACGGCAAATATGAGTACTGTTACTAGATTAGTGACAGCAAAAACAAAGAAACTTGGGCCGATAATCTGGATTCAGCGAAGAGATAATAAACGAATGTGGAATATCTTGGCGCCAAGCAGGCTGTGCGGAACTCAAAAAGGGCTCGTGAGGCGGTAATACGCTGCTACTAAATTGGTAACAGTACTCATATTTGCCGTTTTTTGCACACGGCACCCTGAGACGGGTGCCCCGGAGCTCCCCGTAGGGGAGCTCCGGGCTTCATAGGGGCACGAATGGTCCGCTCCGACCCGCAAAATCTGTACTCGAGATGCGAATGACGCCCCTAACCTTAAACTTTAGCTTGAACTTAGCTATAATGCGCTTCGTTCCTACCAGGCTGTGGTTGCGGACGGACGAAATGCCCGTCCTAGTCCAAGACAGACGCGGTCAAAGGGATCCACGTAAGCGACCGCGTGCGCGCGGCGCGATCATGGCGCGTCCTAGATGTAAGCCGCACCGTCCGTTCTACTTTCTTTGGGGCAATACCGCCTCGCGGGCGAGCGGGTCAGTCGTGAAGGTGGCTGCGGCCTCCCGAGCAAACACCCCGGTGCGCAAGTGTGGGGTCAAATACCAGGTCAGCTGGTGGGAACAACCTGATATTCCGCGCAACGCACGGATTGTATACGACACAGAAGGCAGGGTAGTGGACATGGTGAGGGGCAGCTTGATGCACGCGGCTCGGTTGGGTGCTGGGACCGCAGCGGTCATTGCCGTTTTGGGCCTGAGCGGATGCGCGTTCAACCCGCTGTCTACGTTCACGACTCCCACGATCGACCAGATCGAGTACGAGACCGTCACGCCGGCGGTGTCGGACGATGCCCTGGTCACTCCCGGAACCCTGACGGTCGCCCTCGATACTTCCGATGCGCCGCAGGCCATGCAGGACGCCGATGGCGAGCTCACGGGGTATGCGGTTGACGCCGCCCGCGCTCTCGCAAGCCGCATGGGCCTTAAGGTCGCCTTTGTCGATGCGTCTTCGGCAGATTCCGCGCTCGGCGACAAAAAGGCCGATATCTTTATCGGCGAGATTAACTCCACGGACGGGGACATTAGCTCGCTCGGCACCTGCCTGTACGATGCCACTTCCGTGTTCGGTAAAACTAGCGATGGTGGGTCGCTAAGCGTTTCCACCGATACCCTTAACACGTCCACCCTGGGCGTTCAGACGTCCTCGGCCTCGCAGGAGGCGCTTGCTAAGCAGAGCATCACCGCCAACCAAAAGACCTACTCCAACATCAACGAGTGCTTTGAGGCGCTCGAGTCCGGCGAGGTCGACTATGTGATCTGCGACTCCACGGCCGGCGGCTACCTTGCACGCCTGATGAGCGAGGTCTCCTATGCCGGTGCGCTCGAGGCGCCCTCGACGCTTGGTGTTGCGGGCCTCTCGTCCAATGACGAACTGTGCCGTGCCGTGAGCGATGCCCTCGACGGTATTACGGCCGACGGCACGCTCGAGGCGGTCCACTCTGTCTGGTATGGCACGATGCCCTACGACCTCACCACTAAGACGGTTTCGGGCGCTAACGTGCAGCCGGGCGACTCTGAGTCCAGTGAGACCACGTCCTCCGGCAGCGAGTCCTCCGATTCCAACAATGAGACCGCATCCTCCGAGGACAAATCGTCCAGCCAGGAAGGCACCATCACCGACGACGACATTAACAAACTCAATAGCTAGTTATTGCTAGGGGTGGTGTCTCCTATACGTTGGAAAGGACACCTCTTCACGGTTTCAACACGCACTGCCGGACTTCCCCGATGGGGGAGCCCGGCTTTTTCATCCCAATAAAATCAGCAGGTCAAAGCCAATTTTCGGGACCAAATACAAAGCCGCCGGCCCCCTCCTATAGCGCACTTTGCCACAGAAAAGTGCGAGACTTCGGTATGCGGTATCAAGCAATCGTTATTCGGGTCTTTAGGAATCCGCGTGATTAAATGCACGGCAATGGGTACATAGCCAGTACAGTAAGTCCCCGAGGCAGATTGGAGCCACGTATGGATATCAAGGTTTCTGGACGCAAGACGACGGTAACCGATGCTCTGCGTGCGCATGTGGATGAGAAGATCGGCGAGGCGCTCAAGGTTTTCGATATCGAGCCCATGACGGTCGACGTTGTACTTCGCTATGAGAAGAACCCCTCGAACCCCAACCCGGCAATCGTCGAGGTTACGGTTCGTGCCCGCGGTTCGGTGATTCGCGTTGCCGAGCACGGTGCGGATATGTACGCCGCCATCGACCTCTCCGCCGATAAGGTCACCCGCCAGCTGCGCAAGTTCAAGACCAAGGTCGTGGACAACCGCCAGGGCGGTGCCAGCGCAGCGGATGTCGCGCCGGTCGAGCGCGTCGAGGATCTGGCCGACCTGCTGCTGCCCGAGGAGGAGGACGACCTGCTCGTCCGCGAGAAGGTCATCGATGTCACCCCGATGACTGAGGAGCAGGCGCTGGTGCAGACCGATCTGCTGGGCCACGACTTCTACGTGTTCGAGAACGCGACGACTGGCCTCATCAATGTGGTGTATCACCGTAAGAATGGTGGATATGGCATCATCAAGCCCCGTATCGAAACACTTGACGAGTAAAATACGTTAACTTGCATGAGTTAACGGTTGGCGGCCATCCCATGCGGATGGCCGCCTTTTTACGTAAGGAGTCGCTTTGATGGACAAGGCTGCATCTACCGGCCATTCTGACCGCTGCCGCATCGTCGTCGATACCTGCTGCGACTTTAGCCCCGAGGTCGCCGCGAACCTCGATGTCGATATCCTGGGTTTCCCCTTCATTATCGATGGCGAGGAGCGCACGGACGATATCTGGTCGAGCATGAGCCCTAAGGAGTTCTACGACCGCATGCGCGCCGGCGCTCGCGTGTCTACCTCCGCCGTGTCGCTCGGTCGCTATATCGAGTTCTTTACCGAGTGCGCCAAAGAGGGCACGCCCACGGTCTACCTGTGCTTTACCTCGGCGCTGTCGTCGAGCTACAACTCCGCGTGCCAGGCGGCGGACGCCGTGCGCGCCGAGTATCCCGATTTTGAGCTCTACGTGGTCGACAATGCTCTGCCCTGCGCGACCGGCGCGCTCTTGGCGCTCGAGGCCGTGCGCCAGCGTTCGGCGGGACTGACCGCCAAACAGCTGGTCGATTGGGCAAACGAGGCAAAGACCTATGTCCACGGCTACTTTACGCTCGAGAGCTTTGACGCACTGGCCGCCGGCGGCCGTATTCCGCCCGCGGCGGCACAGCTCACGGCAAAGCTCGATGTCAAGCCCGAGCTCTCCTACGACCTTGCCGGCTCGCTGTCGCTGATCGGCGTCAACCGCGGCCGCAAGAAGGCGCTCAAGTCCATCCTCAAGTCGTTCCGCGAGAACTACGTGCCCGATCGCACCATGCCCATCGCCATCATGACGGCCGATGCCGAGAAGGACGGTGATTGGCTCGAGGCCGCTATCCGCAAGGAGGAAGGCTGCGCCGACGTCACCATCATCCGTAGTTCCGTCGGTCCCACCATCGGCTCGCACGTGGGCCCCGGCATGGTGGCCTGCGCGTTTTGGGGCAAGAACCGTGCCGAGAAAGCCTCGCTTTCCGACCGCATCGCGCGCCGTGTGCGCGGTGAGTAGACAGGCGCTGCGGCTGCAAGTGCCCTCAAGTCACAGCCCAAACGCTGGCACCGAGTATTCAACCTGGTAACAACACCCAACCCAAAAGGAAAGGTTTCATGGCAAACAAGCTCTCTGTCGCATTTATCGGCACCGGAATCATGGGTGCCCCCATCGCCGGCCACATCCTGGATGCCGGCTATCCCGTCACGGTCAACAACCGTACCGAGTCCAAGGCTGCAGCGCTTATCGAGCGCGGTGCCGTCTGGGCCGATACGCCGGCCGATGCCGCGGCGAACGCCGATGTCGTCTTTACCATGGTGGGTTATCCTTCCGAGGTCGAGGAACTCTACCTGGCGGGCGACGGCCTGCTCGCGTGCACTAAGCCGGGCGCGGTCTTGATCGACCTCACTACGAGCTCGCCCGAGCTCGCCCGTGACATTGCCGAGGCCGCCCAGGTTTCTGGTCGCATGGCGTTTGACTGCCCCGTCACCGGCGGCGAGTCGGGCGCTATCGCCGGCACGCTCACGGCTATCGTGGGCGCTACCGAGAACGACATCGCGCCGGTCCGCGACATCCTTGCCACCTTTGCGGCCAACATCTGCTGCTTCGACGGCGCCGGCAAGGGCCAGGCTGCCAAGCTCGCCAATCAGGTGTCGCTGGGCGCCTGCATGGTCGGCATGGCGGACGCCATGGCATTTGCCGAGCTGAGCGGCCTTGACCTGGAGAAGACCCGCCAGATGATCCTGGGCGGTACCGGCAAGTCCGGCGCCATGGAGAGCCTGGCGCCCAAGGCGCTCGACGGCGACTACAAGCCCGGCTTTATGGTCGAGCACTTCATTAAGGACCTGCGCCTGGCGCTCGCTTACGCCGACGATCGCGAGCTCGCGCTGCCCGGTGCCGACGTGGCCTTTACGCTCTACGATATGCTCGACGCCATTGGCGGCGCCAAGCTGGGCACCCAGGCCATCACGGTACTCTACAAGGAGGAGGCCGACGCCATCGCCGCCGGTCTGGACTGGTCGCAGTATCGCCCCGAGGAGCATGGTGCCCACGAGGACGGCTGCGGTTGCGGCGAGCACGGCGACGACCACGAGTGCGGTTGCGGCCACCACCACGGCGAGGACCACGAGTGCTGCGGCGGCCACGGCCATGACGACGGCCACGAGTGCTGCTGCGGCCACCATCACGAGGAGTAGCGACCATGAGCTGGACGTTCGTGGTGCTTGCGCTGGTGCTCTTTCTCTTTGCGATCTACATCGGCTTTTTATGCGGCCAGTGGGCGTGCGAAAAGCGCGTCATCACCAAGCGCGACTACTGGATCGCCAATTTTGCAGGTGCGGCGGCAGTCGTCCTGCTAACCTGGGTGTTTTCGCTGTTCCCGCTGGTGCAGTTTGCGCCGATCGGCTGGCTCGGCGGCTTTATCGCCGGCCTTAAGATGAGTTTTGGCGAGTCCGTCGGCCCGTGGCGCAAGCACGACGAGGTCTTTAACGTCAACAAGGCTCACCGCGCCGCCGCCGACGCGGGCGATGCCGAGGAGCGTCGCCGCGCACGCCGCAATGGCGCGGCCGACCGACAGCTCATCTCGGTCACCGATGACAGCAAGGGTGCTGGCAAGCACGCTAAGAAATAGTAAGAAGAGGTAACTATGGCAGAAAACAAGGAAGAACAGCTCACCGACGAGGAGCTGGCACAGCTTCAGCTGGCAGAGGAGAACGAGAACGCCGTCGACCGCCTGGTCAAGGAGCTCGGCTGCCCCACGCGCCGCATTCGTCAGTTTGCCGCCCGCGTGCTGCACCTGCTTGCCGAGCGCGATCCGCAGCGCGTCGTGCCCTGCGTGCCCGCGCTGATCGAGGCGCTCGACCGCCCCGAGGCTCAGACCCGCTGGGAGGCTCTCGATGCCCTGGCGGCGCTCGCCACCACCTGCCCCGAGCAGCTGGGCGATGCCTTTGAGGGCGCCGAGACCGCGCTGTTCGACGAGATTTCGTCCACGCTGCGCTATGCCGCCTTCCGCCTGCTGTGCGTGTGGGGTGCCACGAGCGTCGAGCGTTCGCGCGAGGCTTGGCCCATCCTGGACGAGGCCATCCAGTGCTATCACGGCGACCTCGAGTATCGCGACATGCTCGGTTGCCTGTACGAGTTTGGCCAGGGCGAGATCGACGCCGAGGTCGCCGAGAAGCTCGCGCTGCGCCTTAAGTTCGACGCCGAGAACGGCAAGGGCAGCTATCTCAAGGCCCGTTCGAGTGAGATTTGCGAAATGCTTGTTAAACGTTTTGGCCTGGATCTCTCCAAAAAGAAGAAGCGTGCTAGCGTTAAAAAATCTGACGACGCCGAAGACGAGGAGTAACAGATTATGGCGCACGATGTAGTCCTGATCCCCGGTGACGGTATCGGTCCCGAGACTACGCAGGCCATGCGCCGCGTGGTCGAGGCCACCGGTGTCCAGATCAATTGGAACGTCCAAGAGGCCGGTGCCGGCGTCATGGACGAGTTTGGCACGCCACTGCCTCAGCACGTGCTCGACGCGGTCGCCGAGACCAAGGTTGCTATCAAGGGCCCCATCACCACGCCGGTCGGTACGGGTTTCCGCAGCGTCAATGTGGCCCTGCGAAAGCACTTCGACCTGTATGCCTGCGTGCGCCCTTGCCTGTCGCAGCCGGGCGACGGCTCGCGCTTCCGCGACGTCGACCTGGTCATCGTGCGCGAGAACACCGAGGACCTCTACGCCGGCATCGAGTTCGATGAGGGCGCTGCCGAGGTCGAGGAGCTCTCGCAGCTCGTCGAGCGCTCGGGTCAGAAGACCTTCGCTGCGGATTCCGCCATCTCAATTAAGCCGATTTCCATCGCCAAGAGCCGCCGTATTGTGGAGTACGCCTTTGAGTACGCCCGCCGCTGCGGCCGCAAAAAGGTGACGGCCGTGCATAAGGCCAACATCATGAAGGCGACCGATGGTCTGTTCCTGCGCGTTGCGCGCGAGGTGGCCGCCAACTATCCCGATATCGAGTTCAACGACAAGATCGTCGACGCCACCTGCATGGGCCTGGTCCAGAACCCCAACGACTTCGATGTCCTGGTGCTGCCCAACCTGTACGGCGACATCGTGAGCGACCTGTGCGCCGGCCTCGTGGGCGGTTTAGGGATGGCCCCCGGCTCCAACATCGGTGCCGACTGCGCCATTTTCGAGGCTACGCACGGCTCCGCGCCCGATATCGCCGGCCAGGATATCGCTAACCCCACGGCAGAAATTCTCTCTGCTGCCATGATGCTCGATCATCTGGGCGAGAACGATGCGGCCAATCGCATTCGCGCCGCCGTTTCTGCCACGCTCGACGAGGGCGAGCAGGTTACCGGTGACGTGCGTCGTGCCCAGACCGGTTCCGTTGAGGGTGCCGTGGGTACGCAGGCCTTTGCCGATGCCGTTATCGCGCACCTGGCCTAAGGCATGCAGACTGCAAACGCCTAAATAGTACTTAAGTGTTTGCGTATAACCTAAGAATCAATACGCCCGGCGCTCCGTCGGGCGTATTCTATTGGGGACTATGTTTCCTAACAAGGAGTAACCGATATGGGTTTGATTCAAAAGAAGGACGAGAAGGACGAGATCGACGGCATCCAGATCATCGAGCGCGGCGAAGGCCCCAATGGTGACGAGGACGAGAAGATCGACCTGGTCGCCGGTACGTCTGCCGAGTATATTGCAGCTGGCACGACGGCCGAGGAGGAGGACGCCCGTCTGGAAGCTCAGATCGCCGCAGATGCCGCTGACGAGAACCTCATGCCCGAGGAGCAGGACGAGGACGATTCCGACGCGGACGATCATGCATCCAAGCACAAGAAGACGATGATCGCCGCCTTCGTGGTTACAGTCGTGATCGCTGCCGTGGTCGGCTTCTTTATTGGCAATGGCGGCTTTGGCGGCAAGGGTGTCGGTTCGGCGACCCTGACCGAGGACCAGCTCGATTCGACCGTGGCAAGTTATAGCTACAACGGCAAGAAGAGTGACATCACCGCGCGCGAGGCCATCGAGAGCCAGTACAGCCTCGACACCGTCAAGGACGGCGACGGCAACTACACGGCTCCTTCTGCCGACGTCATCCTGTCCTACGTGCGCAACAAGATTCTGCTCGATGCTGCCGAGGACGAGGGTATTACCGTCTCTTCTAAGGAGATGAAGAAGTACGCCGAGGATTCTATCGGCACTTCTGACTACGACACCATGGCCAAGCAGTATGGCGTCTCCAAAGACCAGGCCAAGCAGATCGTCCGCCAGTCCGCGACGCTGCAGAAGCTCTACAAGAAGAAGGTCGGCGACAGCTCCGCAAGCATGCCGACCGCCCCGACCGAGCCTGCTGACGGCAACGAGGAGACCGCGAGCAAGGACTACGCCGACTACATCATCAACCTTGCCGGCGACGAGTGGGATAGCTCAAAGGGCACTTGGAAGGACGCCGATGGCACCTACGCTAAGGCATTCGCCGACGATGCCTTTACTGCCGATAGCGCTACCTATAAACAGGCCATGACCGCCTATTACACCGCCTACCAGCAGTACTCCTCGCAGGCTTCGAGCGCCAGCTCCAAGTGGACCGAGTATGCTAACGGCCTCTACGCCAAGGCCAACATCAGCATCTACGGCCTGTTTGCGTAAGGGCTGCCCGAGCCACCGAGTGCGTAGCCAAAAAAACTGATAAGCCCGCTAGAACGGATGTCGTTCTAGCGGGCTTATTGCGTTTAGACACTGGTGGTTAGATTATGCCTATTAATCTTTAAGTCCAAAAAGGTTATCGGCTTCATCGTCAGGCATATATTCCAGTACATCGCCCGGTTGGCAGTCGAGTGCTCGGCATATCGCGTCAAGAGTTGAAAAGCGCACGGCGGAAACCTTGCCCGTCTTGATGCGCGACATATTGACCTGGGAGATGCCCACGCGTTCCGCAAGCTCTTTCGATGAGATCTTGCGTTCGGCGAGCATGCGGTCGAGCCGCAGAATAATCATGGATTCCCCCTAGAGCAACTCGTCATCTTGTTTTTGCAGGATGCACCCGTACTGGAAGACGCTGGCAATCAGGCTAATAATCAGGCCTGTAAAGAGCATGGAGAGGTCGAGATGCTGGCCGCCAAGCGCATCCGTAAAGCTACCGCCAAATCCTGAGAGAATCAGCCCTGTGACTATGGCACCAAAAAGTTTCACGGCGGCGCCGCCGATAAGGAACAAATGTCCTATTTGACGTAGTATGCGGATGCATTCGAGGTCAAAGGGCCTGCCCGCCTTTTCAATGGCGGAGAAAAACCTGTATGCGCTTAGCGCGATGGCAAGCGCGAGGCATGCCATCATGCCGCTCCCTATGGCAGTATGACCGTCGTGCGCGACAAGCATAAGAGGGGTCTGTTCGTTGGCGCCGACGAGAGCGAGAAATGGCCCTTCGCCAGCCGTAAGCTCTACGGATTGGAGACAGAACCCTTGGGAGAGGCTAGGCAATATGAGTAGAAGTTCGATTGCAATGACTGCGAGGAGTGCCAGAGCGAGCGCCACGATGGTGCAGATTGTGCCCCATTTGCAGTAGCGAGTGAGCTTCCTCAGCTTGGCGATTGCCTGTTCACGGTCGATGGCTTCATTCGATTTGGATACGTTCCAGCGGACCATAGCTCCTCCAACCAATGTCTTGGATGATACTTGTATCTTATATCATACTTAATGATAAACGATAAACAATTACAGATTAGAGTAAGTAATGTTTGTGAGACGAATAGTGAGAGCTATGGCATATTCAGGGAATGGGAGTTTGGAATGCGGGGGGTGTTCCTATAGTTTTGTCAACTGGGAAATGCTCTCCGTGCGACCGGATCGCGGCATGCTGACGCCAAGCCATTAGGCCGGTGGGCTTCAGTCTGCTCGGTGCGTTTCGGCTAGGCTGCGTAAGGCACCCTGTCTCGCATGACCGCGTAGATGACCTTCAGTCTCTTTCGCGCCAGCGCCTTGAGCGCCTTGCCGTGCGACATGCCCCGCTCTCGGCACCTGGTGTAGTAGTCGCCCCATCTCCCCTCTGTCCGGGTAAGGCAGTTGCATGAGAATATGAGCAGGTTCTTCAGCCTCTTGTTGCCTTGGCGCGATGCCGTCACCGAGGAGATCGAGGTTCCCGACTGGCGGTTGCGCGGCGCCAAGCCGCAGTACGACGCGAGCCTGTCGTGACTGGGGAAGTCTTCGATGTCGATGGAGATCGCAAGCTCGGAAGCGGTTTTGGGCCCGATGCCCGGCACCGTCAGGAGGCATCGGTAGGTATCGTCGCCCTCGAGCAGGGCGGAGATCTCCGCCGTGATCGCCTCGATCTCCGTCGAGTTCTCGGATATCCTGCGCGCGAGCAGTTTCACCGCCCGGTCCTCGGCGGCGACGACCGACGCATCCGGCCTTGTCGAGGAGGTTGTCGAGCGGACGAGGGCCTCGATCTTACCGCGCGCCGCCCCACGCGTGAGCGCCGCCGCCCTGCGGGGCCCGGCGTCGGCTACCGACCAGGCCCCGCCGAGGGATGCCATGAGCCTCAGCTGGCACCCGTCGGACAGGTCGACCAGTGCCTCGAAGGCGGGGCACGATTCCAGCAGGATGCTGCGCAGCCGGTTCTTATTCCTAGTGTTCTCGCAGGTCAGGAAGTTCCTCTGGGCGGCCAGCGCCCTCGCCGCCGCAATTGTCGGACCTGGGTCTCCGACCGGCAGGAGCGCGTCGGGGATGCCAAGCGCCGTCTTCGCGATGACCATCGCGTCTCGCTCGTCGGTCTTGGCGTCGCCGGCGAAGAGCCTGGCGGCCCCGTGCGCCGCGAGTCCCGGCAGGTACGCCGCCGACATCCCGGCCGCCCTGGCGCGGGCGAGCGCGAGGGCGCCTATGTTGCGCGACTGGTCGACGACCACGAGCGCATCGGGGAAGCGGCCGAACAGCGAGTCCAGGTCGTCCTCCCTGTTCGCGACGGGGGTGCTCAACAGCACCTCGCCATCTCGAGTCGCGACGCATGCCCAGTGGGACGATTTCCCGACATCGAGCCCGATGACGGCTTCCGGCATTCTAATTGGTGCCACGGTGGTATCCTCCAATCGGTAGGCCGATCGGAACCCCTCCCCGCGACACCCACATTACCTGGCCGTGGCGCTTGCGCCCGGCAGTTTCCTATCAGTCGTCCGGAGCGGCGAGCGCCCCCGGTGGCAACACCCCCCGGGCCCTCTACGGGGCAGGGGCAGACGGCCATCCGGAGGCGCCCGATCGGCGGCCCCTCGGGGCTTGCCCGTATCGTAGGCAATGCGCCGAATGCTCGCCATCGAAATTTATCGATGGCCTATTTCAGACTGTAATGGGTGGACAAAGAACGATATTTCCTGCAATCGCGCAAATGCTTCATCGGGTCTCCCTAATTCATATGGGAAAACGGCTGCAAACGATTGCAAATAACCGGTGAACGGTCAAAAACTACCGTTCACCGATAATTTCTAAACTGGTTCTAACTGGTATTAAGTCAAAAAGACCAATTCACAAATCTTCACAATGACCTGCATTTTTCCTACACGCTATATTTAGCCGCCCTACGTTGTTTAGACACAGAAAAAGATCCGATCTTTTGCCAACGCATTTCGAAACGGTTTCAAAACCGCAGGTAGAAGTGTTAACGAGCGGTAAACGGTCGATTTATCACCGTGAACGGTGCAAAAACGTTTTACTGTATGAATCAACGAAAGCGACCTCTTCTGTGGTGATATAGTGACAACAACACGTCACGTGGTTACTACCAGTTGAGAGACCACTGGTCTTCAAAGAACGCTTTCTAAGAAGCTTTAAGGGCGAGCGCCCGCTGGCTTCCGAACATCATCGGACTCAGATCGTACACACCTTCGGAAGGGAAATTTGAATGGTTGGCTTTATTCTTACCGGTCATGGACAGTTCGCACCCGGCCTTGCAAGTGCTATCGCTATGGTTGCCGGCGACCAGCCCGCTTTTACCGTCGTTCCTTTTGAGGGCGACCAGGCTGCTTCCTACGGTGAGGATCTCCGCGCCGCTATTACCGCCATGCGCGAGGAGTGCGATGGCGTGCTCGTCTTTACCGACCTGCTCGGTGGTACTCCGTTCAATCAGTCGATGATGATTGCCCAGGATGTCGACAACGTCGAGGTTCTGACTGGCGCCAACCTTCCCATGGTTATTGAGCTTCTGTTCCTCCGCGGTAACGCCACGCTCGCCGAGCTTGGCGAGCAGGCCGTGACTGTTGGCCAGACGGGCATCACCGCCCAGACGGTCGCATCCGTTGCCGGCTCCGATGAAGAGGATATCTTCGGCGACGAGGACGGCATCTAATGGCCGATTTCGGAGCCAGTGTTCTGAGTTCCTCGGTAGCTCTTTTGGGCCTGCTTGCCATCATGGGTGTGATTTACACCATCTGGTCGCAAATCAACATGAAGAAGAAGCAGAAGTACTTCAAGGAGCTGCACACCGAGCTCAAGCCGGGTCAGGAGGTTCTTTTCGCCGGCGGTATCTACGGAACCGTCAAGGGCATCGAAGGCGAAAAGGTCCAGATCAAAGTCCGATCCGGTGCCGTCGTAGATGTTTCGCGTTACGCGATTCAGGAGATCAAGTAACTGTCGTCAGCAAATAACGAAAGGAAGCTGATCAACATGGCAGAACCCAACATTCTTCTTACCCGCATCGATAACCGACTGGTCCATGGTCAGGTCGCTACCCAGTGGAACTCCACCCTGGGCTCCAACCTCATCCTCGTCGCCAACGACGATGTGTCGACCAACACCATGCGCCAGAACCTCATGAAGATGGCCGCTCCCGCCGGCGTCGCTACGCGTTTCTTCTCCCTGCAGAAGACCATCGACGTCATTGGCAAGGCGAGCCCGCGCCAGAAGATCTTCATCGTGGCCGAAACACCGGAAGACGTGCTTACGCTCGTCAAGGGCGGTGTGCCTATAAAGAAGGTAAACATCGGCAACATGCACATGTCGGAAGGAAAGCGCCAAGTCGCCACCTCCGTCGCAGTTAACGACGAGGATGTCGCTGCGTTTAAAGAGCTGCAGGAATTGGGGGTGGAGTTGGAGATCAGGCGCGTTCCGAGCACGCCTGTTGAGGACACGAGCAAGCTCTTCTCGTAATCCTCGTGATCCACGTTGTCAGGATTGAAACCCTGACGTTCTGTACGTGAAATCCAAAGTGCGTACATACATTTTGAAAGGAGGAGCAAGATGGAATTCTCGATCATTCAGGTCGCCTTGGTCTTCGTTGTTACGTTCATCGCGGCAATCGACCAGTTTGACTTCCTCGAGTCTCTCTATCAGCCCATCGTCACCGGCGCCGTCATCGGTCTTATCCTTGGCGACCTCAACACCGGTCTTCTCGTGGGTGGTACCTATCAGCTCATGACGATTGGCAACATGCCGATCGGAGGCGCTCAGCCGCCTAACGCCGTCATTGGCGGCATCATGGCAGCCATTCTCGCTATCGCCACGGGCCTCGAGCCCAACGCGGCAGTCGGCCTTGCCATTCCGTTCGCTCTGCTTGGTCAGCTCGGCGTTACCCTGGTCTTCACGCTTATGTCCCCGCTTATGTCCACGGCCGATAACATGGCTCATAACGCGGACACCAAGGGCATCGAGCGCCTGAACTACTTCGCCATGGCTCTGCTCGGCCTGATCTTCGCTGTCGTCGTCACCCTGTTCTTCATCGCTGGCGCTACCATTGGTCAGACCATCGCTTCCGCCATCCCGACTTGGCTGCAGACCGGTCTGTCCGCTGCAGGCGGCATGATGCGCTTCGTCGGCTTCGCCGTCCTGCTCAAGGTTATGATGAACCGCGATATGTGGGGCTTCTTCCTCATGGGCTTTGGCCTCGCGCTCATCACCGTTGCCAACGATTCGCTGGCAACCCCTGCTCTGCTCATCCTCGCTCTCATCGGCTTCGGCATCGCTTTCTGGGACTTCCAGCAGCAGACCGAGCTGAAGGGTGCAGCTGTTTCTGACGGAGGTGACTTCGAAGATGGCATCTAATGAGTATGTGATCCCGGAGCACTACGAGGATCTCACTCCTGCTCCGCAGCTCGACCAGAAGACCCTCAACAAGATGGCTTGGCGCTCCTGCTTCCTGCAGGCATCGTTCAACTACGAGCGCATGCAGGCCGCTGGCTGGCTTTACTCCATCATCCCCGGTCTGGAGAAGATCCACACCAACAAGAACGACCTCGCGGCTTCCATGAGCCACAACCTGGAGTTCTTCAACACCCACCCGTTCCTCGTCACCTTTGTTATGGGTATCGTGCTTTCGCTCGAGCAGAACAAGGTTGACATCCCCACGATCCGCGCCGTCCGCGTCGCCGCAATGGGCCCGCTCGGTGGTATCGGTGACGCCCTGTTCTGGCTGACGCTCGTGCCTATCACGGCCGGCATCACCTCCAACATGGCCATCAACGGCAACGCCGCTGCGCCGATCATCTTCCTGGTGATCTTCAACGTCGTCCAGTTCGCTCTGCGCTTCTGGCTCATGAACTGGTCCTACAAGCTTGGCACCAGCGCTATTGACGCTCTGACTGCCAACATGCAGGCCTTCACGCGTGCCGCTTCCATCATGGGCGTCTTCGTCGTCGGTTGCCTGGTCGTCACCATGGGTGGCACCCAGATCAACCTCCAGATCCCCAACGGCACCACCCGTGGCCTCTCCGCTACTACCGTGATCGTCTCCGAGAAGGAGGCCGAGAACTTCACCGGTATGGAGGGCATCGATACCGAGACCGCTGAGGCCGGTACCATCGCCATGACCGATAAGGACGGCAACGCCCTTACCGCTTCCGATGCCGACGGCAACGCTGTCGAGTGCGGCGTCACCGATCTGGGCAACGGCATGGAGTCCGTTACCTACGGCACCGTCACCGAGGATCCGGTCAACTTCTCCGTTGCCGACACCCTCAACACCATCGTCCCGAAGCTCGTCCCGCTTATGCTTACGCTGCTGCTTTACTACATGTTCGCTAAGCACAGCTGGACCCCGACCAAGGGCATTCTGCTGCTCTTCGTCCTGGGCATCCTGGGCGCTGGCCCGCTTGGTCTCTGGCCGAGCATCTGGTAAGGCTCTAGCTTGAGGGGTGTGTCCCTACGCGGCTCACACCCCGACCCCTTAAGCCATGTGTATGTTAAAAGCCGCGTGCTCGAAAGAGCGCGCGGCTTTTGTTTTCTTGATGATTCGGGTGTGGCAGACAGATAATGCTAAACACCCTAGGTAGTTAGCCGAGTTTGAGAAAATGGGAGGATAGGATGGCGATCGGAGCGCGTAAGCAACCGCTGTACGATCAGCTGGTCGATATTCTGACCGAAAAGATTGACCATGAATATCGCGCCGGTGACATGATTCCTTCCGAGCGCGAACTTTCGGAACGCTATGGCCTCTCGCGCACTACGGTACGCCTGGCTCTGCAGGAACTGGAGCGTTTGGGACTGGTGGTTCGGCAGCACGGTCGCGGTACCTTTGTGACCGACCGTTCGGCAAAGGCAACCAATCTTATGCAGTCCTACAGTTTTACCGAGCAGATGCGCGCGATGGGTCGCGACCCCGAGACCACGATTCTCGAGTTTTGCGAGATGGAGGCCGATAAGAATCTGGCCGAGCATATGGGATTACGTATCGGTGATCGCATTTTTAAGCTCAAGCGCCTTCGTTCTGCCGACAACATGCCCATGATGGTCGAACGTAGCTATCTACCGGTTCGTCAATTTCTGTCCCTAAAGCGACCGCTGCTGGAGCGTAAGCCGCTTTACGATGTGATTGAGCAGGACTTTCAGCAAAAGATACGCGTGGCCGAAGAGGAGTTTTATGCGAGCATAGCCCGTCCCACCGATGCCCATCTTTTGGGAATTGTCGAGGGTTCGCCTGTGCTCGATTTGGTCAGGACTACGTATAACGAGTCAAACGAGGTTGTGGAGTATACGCTCTCGGTTGCTCGTGCCGATCAGTTTAAATACAAGGTTTACCACCAGCGTGGCGACTAGTGTTCACATCGTTTCCATGTGATGATTCTTTGCATTTAACTGGTTACTACCAGATAACCAACTGAAGTGTATAATTGCACGTCAGAGGATTACTTCTAGAGAGAGGTATTAGAAATGTTCGAGAAGAGTGTCGAGGAGCTCACCGAGCTCGGCGCCCAGATCACCACGGCCGAGATTGCTCAGCAGCCCGAGCTCTGGCGTGATACGCTCAACATCTATCGCGAGAACAAGGAGGCCATCGAGGCCTTTCTGGCCGAGGCTCGCGCTATGGGCGAGGGCCGTCTGTCCGTTGTCTTTACCGGTGCCGGTACGTCCGACTATGTTGGCGATACCTGCGCCCCGTACCTGCGTCACGCTGGCAACACTGATCTCTACGACTTTAAGCCCATCGCCACGACCGACATCGTGAGCGCCCCGCGCGACTTCCTGCGCGCCGAGGATCCCACGCTCGTGGTTTCCTTTGCCCGTTCTGGCAACAGCCCCGAGAGCCTTGCCGCCGTTGCCGTTGCCAAGGAGCTCGTCCACAACGTCAAGTTCCTTAACATCACCTGCGCTCCCGAGGGCAAGCTCGCCGTCGAGTCCGCTGATGACCCCAATGCGCTGACGCTGCTCATCCCGCGCGCCAACGACAAGGGCTTCGCCATGACCGGTTCTTACACCTGCATGACCCTGCTCTCTACCCTCATCTTTGACGAGGCTTCCGACGAGCAGAAGGCCGAGTGGGTCGAGACCATCGCCAAGATGGGCGAGGAGGTCATCGATCGTGAGCCCGAGGTCGCCGATTACCTGGCTGGCGACTTCAACCGCGTGACCTACTTGGGTTCCGGCTCCTTCGGGGGCCTTGCCCAGGAGAGCCAGCTCAAGATCCTCGAGCTCGCTCACGGTCTGGTCGCTACTTCCTACGACACCTCCATGGGTTATCGTCACGGACCCAAGTCCTTCGTCGACGACAAGACCCTCGTGTTCGTGTTCGTCAACAACGATGCCTACACCCGTCAGTACGATATCGACATCCTCAACGAGATCGGTGGCGACGAGATCGCTCAGCACACCGTTGCCGTTCAGCAGGATGGCGCTACCGTCTACGAGGGCGAGTCCTTCACCTTTAAGGGCTATGAGGCACTCCCCGAGGGCTACCTTGCCCTGCCGTTCGTGATGTTTGCCCAGGCCATCAGCCTGCTCAACTCCGTGCGCGTGGGCAACACGCCCGATACGCCGAGCCCCACTGGCACGGTCAACCGCGTGGTTAAGGGCGTGACGATTCACCCCTTCACCGCTTAATCGCGTCCCCCCTGTAAGGGCGCCCGTCCGCTCATAACGGCGGGCGGGCGCTTTCTGTTTTTACTAGGACCGGGTATAAGCATCACCACAGTCAACTGCTTTAGAAGCAAGGAGTGCATATGAGCACGTACGCAATTAAGGCTGACAAGTTCTTCTTGCCGGCAGGTCCGCAGCTGGGCGGCTATCTTATGGTCGAGGATGGCGTCTTTGGCGCCTGGCAGGCCGACAAGCCCTCTTGCGAGATTAAGGACTACACGGGATCGTGGATCGCACCGGGTATGGTCGATACCCACATCCATGGCTTCTACAACCACTCAACTACTGACAACGATCCCGAGGGTATCGATATCAGCTCGACCGAGCTCGCCCGTCGCGGTACCACCAGCTGGCTGCCCACGACGTTCACCGATGGCGTCGAGCAGATCAAGGACGCCTGTGCCGCTATTGCCCAGGCTGACGAGGGCCGCGGCCCCGACTTCTGCGGTGCTCGCATTCAGGGCATCTACCTGGAGGGCCCCTTCTTTACCATGAAGCACGTGGGCGCACAGAACCCCGCTTACCTGATCGACCCCTCCGAGGAGGTCTTCGACCAGTGGCAGGAGGCTGCCGGCGGACGTATCGTTAAGAGCGCCATGGCCGCCGAGCGCGATGGTGCTGCTGCCTATGCTGCCGCCCTGAACGCTAAGGGTGTCGTGACCAGCATCGGTCACTCTGATGCCACGTATGACGAGTGCGTCGCCGCCATCAATGCCGGTGCTAGCTGCTTTACGCACACCTATAACGGCCAGCGCGGTCTGCATCACCGCGAGCCCGGTGTTGTGGGCGCTGCTATGACCACCCCCGAGACCTACGCCGAGATTATCTGCGACGGCAAGCATGTGAACCCCGCCGCTATCAAGGCACTGCTGCAGGCTAAGGGCTGGCAGCATACGGTGCTCATCACCGACTGCTTGGGCTGCGGCGGCATGCCCGAGGGCAGCTACACCAGTGGCGGTATGGACGTTATCATGAAGGACAACCTGTGCTGGCTCGCCGACGGCAAGAGCATTGCCGGCTCGGTGCTCACGCTTGCCCAGGGCGTCAAGAACATTGTCGACTGGGGCATTGCCAGCGCCGATATCGCCATTCGCATGGCAACCGAGGTGCCGGCTCGCT
The DNA here is from genome assembly GCF_003467545.1 of Collinsella sp. AM38-1BH. Taxonomy (NCBI): domain Bacteria; kingdom Bacillati; phylum Actinomycetota; class Coriobacteriia; order Coriobacteriales; family Coriobacteriaceae; genus Collinsella; species Collinsella sp. AM38-1BH. The sequence continues at coordinate 84,455 of NZ_QSHC01000004.1, forward strand.
CCGCGCACATCGAGGATAAGTGCGGCAGCATTATGCCGGGTCGCGATGCTGACTTTGTCGTATTCGACCACGAGCTCACCCTCGTCGAGACGTATGTTGGCGGCCAGAGCGTCGGCAACGCCTTTACCGAGTAACGATAGAAAAAGACGGCGGGCCCGAATCTGCTCGGACCCGCCGTATGGGTTAAACGCTCAAAAGCACCTTCACAGTTACAGCTTGTTAGCGATCTTCTTTGCTGTGCGCTTGACGCCGGCCACAAGACCTCCCGCAGGATGCTCCTTTTCGTAGGCTAGACGCTTCTCGCGCTTGGCATACTCTTCGACGATGATATCGCCGTACTCGTCTTCGATTTTGTCGAAGAAATCGACGGCGCCCTTAATTTCCTCGGCGGTTGGGTGTCCCTTTTGGACGCCGCCGGTAATCTTGAACGGTCCCCACGTGTCAAAACCGGGACAGCCGTAGACGCCCATAAATATGGCCTGTCTCATGCGGCAGATGCCATCGATATCCTTGCCGTACCACTTGTTTTTGCCACCGTAGGTCATAAGGCCAAACACCTTGTCCTGCGGCTGCAGCACGTTGGTGAGCACGCGTGCCATATCTTTGTCGATCTCGGAGTAATAAATGCCCGTAGCGACACCGATTAGATGATATTCGTGCAGGTCGGGATACTCGTTTTTTCCGAGCGTTTTTACATCGAGGGTATCGATCTCGGGGTGCGCCTCAACGATGGCGTCCACGAGCTTTTTCGTATTGCCGTGGTGACGCGAGGCGTAGAGGATGATGGTTCGCATAAGAAGGCCTTTCAGCTGTAATGACGTCAATGTCTGTATGGTACCCCGTTGCATGGCTGGGATACCGGACGCATCGATGAACATGCGGGTTTGTCCTTTGGTTAGGGCCGAGACGGGTACTTGCGAGCAAAAAAGCAGTTGTTCGAAAGGATGGGCAATGGAATACGCTCTCTCAAACGATTCGATCTCTATCAAGGTTTCCACAGCCGGCGGCTCGTTTACCTCGATTGAGGCCGACGGTCGCGAGTATTTGTGGCAGGGCGATCCTGCCGTGTGGTCCGGCCAGGCGCCGATTTGCTTCCCGATTTGCGGAGGTCTGCGCGACGGCAGCGGCATGACGTTCGCCGGGCATCATGTGAAGCTCGCCCGCCACGGGTTTGCGCGCAAGCAGGAGTGGAAGCTGCTGAGCCAAAGCACGAACGAGCTGGCTGTGTGTCTGGCATCCGAGGATAACGCTGCATTGCTGAGAGATTATCCGTATCCGTTCAAGCTCGTCGCCCGCTATACGCTTGAGGACGCTGCCGTGCGTGTCTCCTATGAGGTCACCAATGAGGGCACCGAGGACATGCCGTTCTTTATCGGTGGACATCCTGGCTTTAGGTGCCCGCTCGACGAGGGCGAGGCCTATACGGACTACGAGCTGCGCTTTGAGAAGGACGAGGCTGCGGAGCTTTGCACCGCCGTACCCTCGACCGGATTGATTGATGTGGCTAACCGCTCCAAGAACCCTATGGTGGGAAAGACGCTACCCCTGTCGCATGAGCTCTTCGATTTTGCGGAGACCATCTTTGACGTGCTCGAGAGCCGTCAGGTCACGCTTTCCAAGAAGGGCGAGGACAAGGGTGTTCGCCTGAGCTTTGAGGGCTTCCCGTATCTTATTGTGTGGAGTAAGCCCGAGGGTGATTTTGTGGCAGTTGAGCCCTGGGGTGGCCTTTCGACCTGTTCCGATGAGGACGACGTGCTTGAGCATAAGCGCGGCTGCCTTATCGCCAAGCCCAAGGAGACCGTCGTTCGCTCGTTCACGATTGAGATTCTGTAATTCCGTTTTGTCGACTCGTATCGCGAGGCACAAGGAGCCTGCGAGATAAGGAGCTAAAAATGATCCTCACCGTTACGATGAACCCGTCCGTCGATACACGCTATCAGCTCGATGAGCTCATTATCGACGACGTTAACCGTGTGACGCCCGAAAAGACCGCCGGCGGCAAGGGTCTCAACGTGGCCCGTGTACTGGGTCAGCTGGGCGACGACGTTGTGGCAACCGGTTTGCTTGGCGGCCACATGGGCGCCTACATGGCCGAGCTCATGGATGCCAACGGCATTAAGAATGATTTTGTACCCATCAAGGGCGAGACTCGCATTTGCCTCAACATCCTCCACGCCGGCAACCAGACCGAGCTGCTCGAGAGCGGCCCGACGATTGCCCCCGAGGAGCTTGATGCCTTTACCGCCAAGTTCGCCGAGCTTGCGAGCAAGGCCGCTGTCGTTACCATCTCGGGTTCGCTGCCCCGTGGTGTCGAGGCGGACTACTACGCCAAGATCACGGGCATTGCCGAGAACGCCGGCGCCAAGGTGCTGCTCGATACCTCGGGTGCTTCGCTTGAGGCTGCGCTCAAGTCCGAGGTCAAGCCTGAGCTGGTTAAGCCTAACCTGACCGAAATTAACGGCCTTCTGGGCACGAGCTTTACCACCGACGATGTGGACGAGCTTCGCGCCGCGCTCGCCTCTGATGCCCGCTTCTCCGATATCCCCTGGGTCGTCGTGTCCATGGGTGCCGCCGGTTCCGTGGGCTTCCATAACGGCCGCGCGTTCCGCGCCAAGACCCCCGATATCCCCGCCGTTAACGCTACGGGCTCTGGCGATTCTACCATTGCCGGCTTCGCGCACGCCATCGCAGCCGGCGCGGATGATGAGACGGTGCTGCGTACCGCCAATACCTGTGGCAAGCTCAACGCCATGGATCCCATGACTGGCCACTTGGTTATGGATCGTTGGGACGAGGTCTACAACGGCGTTACGGTGACCGAGCTGTAAGAGCTTGTGCTGCGGCCCCGGCATCGCTTGCTAGCTCATGTCGACGACAAGTGCAGTAGCATTATGCCGGGGCACGACTCCGACTTTGTCGTGTTCAGTCCCGACCTTACCCTGGTCGAGACGTATGTGGGCGGCAACAGCTTTGGTAATGCGTTTGCCGAGTAGCCGCCAAGGAAACGATCCGAGAGGGGATTTAGATGATTTACGGTGCATTGGGCGATATCGAGGAGTATCGCGGAATGCTCAAGGGCCTCGACGTGCTGATCGACTGGCTCGAGGAGAACGACCCGGCGCAGCTCGAGGTCGGCAGCCATCCGATTCTGGGCGACAAGGTCTATGCGAACGTCATGGCTCCCACGACGCGTCCCGAGGCCGAGGCTCACTACGAGACGCATCAGCGCTATCACGACCTGCAGATCGATGTCGAGGGTCGCGAGGCCTTTAAGGTTGCCACGGGCAGCCTGACGCTGGTCCAGGAGTTTGACGAGAAGGACGACTACGATCTGGTCGATTCCGACGCTTCGATCGCCGGCGATCTTGCCGACGACAAGTTCGCGCTGTTCGTTGCCGGCGAGCCTCACATGCCCACGCTTGAGTTCCCGGGCGATGGCGCACAGCCGGTCAAGAAGATCTGCTTTAAGCTGCTTGCAGATGCTTACTGGGAGGAGTAGCGAACTGTTCGGCTGAGCCGTTCGTCTGATGGCGTGACTCCCTTGGGGGAGCGCGCTTGAGCCCCGCTGATCGCGGTTCCTTTGGGGATTGCGGTTGGCGGGGCTTTTTGTTGAGTAGGGGAGTTGCCGGCAGCGTTGTGCTTGGATTGGCGGATGTGCGTCCGAAATCGGCAACAAAAAAGCCGCCCGTAGGCGGCTATCTTGTGCAATGGAGCCAGCGACCGGGCTCGAACCGGTGACCCCCGCTTTACGAGAGCGGTGCTCTACCAACTGAGCTACGCTGGCGGCCATGTGATGACGCAACTGAGGCGTCAACGGCTGTCTATGATACGGGACATCGCACATCCGCGCAAGTGTTCTGACGGCTTTTCTCACTTTAAATGCACTAATATTGGAAACGCGATGTCTTGCTCTTACGGGTCTCAAACAGAATGGGGCTGCCATGGCTCAACCCAGGATCCTTCTTACACGTATCGATGATCGGTTTATTTACGGGCAAGACGTTGAGCTGTGGAACGAGGCTGTGGGTTCCAACCTCGTCCTAATCGTCAACGACGAGATTGCGGCTGATTCGCGCAAGTGGGCGCCTATGAGGGTCGCGGCGCCCGAGGGTGTGTGGACGCGGTTTTTCTCGGTGCAAAGGACCATCGACATCATTCATACCGCAACGCCGCGCCAATGGATTCTGATTATGGTGGCCTCACCCGCCGATGCGCTCGCGCTGGTTAAGGGCGGTGTGCCGATCAGCAAGATCAGCATTGGTCATATGCAGGCAGGGGAGGGTAGACGCCCCGTGACGTCCGCAGTTGCCGTGGGCGAGGAGGACGTCGCTGCCTTCAAAGAGCTGCAAAAGGTCGGCATAGAGCTAGAAATTCGCTACCTCCCCAGCTCCGACCCCGACCCCATCGGCAATCTGTTCAACTAGTCAGTGGGGACACCCTTGGCACTTGGGGACGTTCCTTTTGTGCCGGCCTTTTAGGAACGTCCCCAAGTGCCGGCAGATTGGGACAGTCCTTCTCGTCTGGCAGTGAAGACTGTCTCCAATGACTAGGTAGCAAAGCGCCCGTCGGCGGTGCCGGCGGGCGCTGGTGTGCGATATGTAGCGTTGTGGGCTTAGTGCCTCATAAAGTGGTATTCGATCACATTGCTGTAGGGGTGACCCGGGCCCACAATGCCCTGCGGGAACAGCGGCTGGTGCGGCGTGTCGGGGTACATCTCTGCCTCGAGGGCAAAGCCGGCGCCCCAGCCATAGTTGGCATCGTCCTTGGCGTGCTCGTCGCCCAGCCAGTTGCCGGTGTAGAGCTGCACACCCGGGGCGGTGGTGTAGTAGTCCAGCTCGCGGCCGGTCCACATCTCCTCGACGTGCATCGCGCGGCGCAGGTTGCGACCGTACTGATAGCCATCGATACACAAGCAGTGGTCGTAGCCGCGTGCCTGCTTAATCTGCGGATCGTCGGCTTCCATGCCGGGCGCGACGGGGCGCAGCTCACGGAAATCAAACGGCGTGCCCTCGACCGGAGTGATCTCGCCGGTGGGGATGTTCTGCTCGTTGATGGGCAGGTAGTTGGCAGCGTTGGCAACAAAGAAGTGCTCACAGTCCATGCCGGCGTTATGGCCGGCAAGGTTAAAGTACGTGTGGTTGGTCATGGACACGTAGGTGGCGCGGTCGCTCTCGCAGCCATACTCGATGCGAAAGACGCCGGTGCGTGTAACGGTAAACACGGCCGTAAAGGTTCGGTTGCCGGGCAGGCCAAGCTCGCCATCCTTAAGCGAGGTGGTCATGCGCACAGCATTGTGGGCCTCGTCGAGTTCAACATCCCATACGCGTTTGTGCAGACCATGCTCAAGATCGCTGTGCAGGTTGTTGGCGCCCTCGTTGGCGGGCATATGCCAGTCCGTGCCGTCGATGGTGATCGTGGCGCCCGCGGTGCGGTTGGCCACGGGGCCGATAGTCGCGCCAAAGCAAGCGGGGTTGTCAAAGTAATCCTCGAGCTTATCGAAGCCCAGCACCACATCGCGCACGTTGCCGGGGATGTCGGGCACGTCGATGCCCAACACGGTGGCGCCATAGTCCATAATGCGAACGCAGATCTCGGGCCCGTTGAGGGTGTAACGATGAACGGGGGTACCGCACGGCGCGGTGCCGAAAAGCTCGGAAGTGATCATTTGGTTCCTAACATCGAGATATTTCGGACAAACTGTAGCGCGAACAGGCGAGATTATCACTACACCCCACTAAAGCAGGGGGTATTTTTCTCAAAAAAGTGATGATTGGAGCTGTGCGGGCGTTCATTTTTGACGCGCACGAGTCTGATACAATTTGTTCGTTACTGTTTGAATGATATGCGCGCAAAGAACGGCGAGGATTCATCGTGATTAAGGCAGAGCGACAGGATAGGGTTCGTCAGCTGCTCGAAGAGCAGGGCACGGTCTCGGTTAAGGAGATCTCAGATGCGTTAGGTGTCTCGGATATGACGATTCGTCGTGACCTTGAGGAGCTTGCGAGCCTGGGCGAGATCGAGCGCGTGCACGGCGGAGCCCGCAGTGCACAGGGCCGCCCTCACGCTATGTTGCGCCACGAGTATTCGCACAGCGAAAAGCGCACTAAGCATGCCGAGGAAAAGCTGCAGATCGCGCGCCGCGCTGTGGAGCTTATCGAGGAAGGCTCGACCATCTTTTTGGGTACGGGCACCACGGTTGAGCAGATGGCCTCGATGCTGCCGGCGTGCCGCCTGCGCATTGTGACCAATTCGCTTTCGGTGTTTAACCTGCTCGAGGCGCGCGAAGACTGCGACCTGTGTCTCGTGGGCGGCATGTACCGTCGCCGCACCGCCGCTTTTGTGGGGCCGACGGCCGAGGATACCCTGCGTGCGCTGGGCATCGACGCGGCGTTTATCGGTGCCAACGGCATCTTGGACGGTGACGTATCTACGTCCAACATGGACGAGGGCCGTATCCAGCAGCTCGCCTTTAGCAAGGCCGACTCGCGCTATCTGATCGCCGACTCCAGCAAGATCGGCAAGCGCGACTTCTACACCTTCTGCCGCCTGGACAATTTGGACGCCGTGGTGTGCGAACCGGGTATTACCGCCGAGAATCGTGCCGCCATCGAGGAGCACACGCAGATCATTTGCTAGCTAACGCAGCAGGCGATACTTCTGCCCCCTGCCGGCGCCTTCAACTGTAGCCAGGCCCGTCTCAACGAGTTTTTTGAGGATGCGAAGTAGCTTCGAGCGGCTAAAGGTAACTTTGGCCGCAAGCGCACTTGTCGATTGGGGATGCACTTCACTCAGCAGTTCAAATACGGTAAGATCGTCGCCTTCGAGCCCGGGGTTATCCATGAGTAGGGGAAGTGTGACCACAATAGCGTTGTCCGAAACTTGAAAACGAGGCTTTTTGATGCTGTCTTTATAGGTGTCTCGAATTCGCATAATGCCCGTACCGAATGCCTCGATAAGGCCCAGGCGCAAAAAGACTTCGGCAAGAATGCGGTTACGCCTAACGGACAGCATATCGGACAGGTACTCATCGACAGTCATGCTTGCCGGTAATCCGCCGGGTGAGGCGACTTCTACCCGGTCGTCGAACATCGAGATGCGGATGTGCGCTGGTACATCCCAGGTCCTATGAACGATTGCGTTGGTTATTGCCTCACGGAACGCCTCAAGTGGAATGGGCTCCTTGCGGATTCGTTCCATTCCCTTGATCTCTTCGTAGCAGTACTGAGCTTCGAATAGCTCAAGAGCACTGTCAATTTCAGTTAAAACTGATGCATGCTCAAGGGTCTTGCGCTGCTTAATGAGGTTGATAGTGTCACCAAACACTGCAATGTCGATGCCTGGGAAGCCGTTCTCGTCCGCGAGCAGCTCTGCTGCATTATTGTAGGTCCCGGTCTCATCGAGCAGGCCGAGGGTTTTGAGAGTGTCGGTTGTGAACGACTGAAGCGCTAACTTTGCAGTTAGACGATTCTCTAAAACGGTGAAAGATAGATCTTGCTTGCTTGCCGGGAGCTGTTCAAAGGAGAGATTCTGGCCCTCGAGCACAAGGCGCGAAAGACCTAGGGTATCAACTGGTATAGTCGCTGTGTCATTGCGCTTGTACGCCTTCGAGCGGTATAGATAAGGCTTCGATCTGCCGGGAAAGACCGTAAGCTCAACGGTTGCATCGGGCTCGTTGATTTTTAGGGAGTAATCGGGCTGGGGGATGATCGAATCGTTAATCTTGTTTTCGATATCCAAGCAGGTCTGCTTGGGGTCATCGAGGCCAACGATTTTTCCGGCGTCGTTAATTCCAAATAGGACACGCCCACCCGTGTTGTTTGCATAAGCGGAGACGGTTTTGAGGAACGAATTGGTGACGCTTTCCTTGAACTCAAGATCCTTTGTCTCTTGCATCGTAGTGCTCCGTTTCGCTTTAACTTGACGTGCAAAATGACACGTAAAATTTTACATGGCATTTTGCACGTCAAAATTATGACACGAAAAAATTTGCGCGCCATTTTACGCGTCAACGTGACGCGAAATGACGCGCAAATGCGCTCGGGCCAACCGTTCAGCTTGCAAATTAGATCAGGCGGGCGTAGTCCTGTGATTGATGAAAGATGTGGGCGATATAGATTGTTTCGTGCTCAAACTTGTAGAGGCACACGTAGTTGTTGACGGGAAACGATTGGTAATTACGTGCCGCCAGCTCTTGCATGTGCGAAAGGGGACGTAGGAGCGGCTGCTCGCGAAGCAGATCAAGCTGATATTCAAACTCAGCGACAAAATTGCCTGCTGCGCGCGGATTCTTGAGGATTTGGGCAAGGTATCCGACGATACTCTCGTACTCATATCGCGCGCTTTTGAGTATGACGACGTTATAGGTCATATTTGTCTCGTATCGAAGCCGCGAAGGATTCGTAATCGCTGTAGTCGCCTTGCGATATTTCGTCTTCTGCCAACATCATACGAGACAGCAGTTTTGCCTTGGCGATTTCTTCTTGCATGAGGCGATACTGGTCGCTGCTGATGCAGTGCATGGCCTCGTAGCCGTTCTTGGTTACGGTAACGTCGCGCTCAGACTCAACAAGTGCGGTGAATGTGGCGGTGTCCTTCATGTCTCGGACGGGCACACAAGCGGACATGGGTACCTCCTTTGCGTTGGGACACAATTGTACCACGGTATAATAAAACATCGGCTTCGTCGAATTATCTCAATCTATAACAGTTGGAAGTAGAAAACCGGGTTAGATGTTACAGATCGAGATATTCTGCTTCGGGCTACCCGTTTGTCTCGATCTGTAACAGGTAGGGCCGGAATACTCGGTTACGTGTTACAGATCGAGATCTTCAAGTTCGGGCCGCTCAAAACGAAAAAGGCCGCATGCGAACCCATGGAGGGATTCGTATGCGGCCGACAGGGGGGATGCGGCAAAAGTTAGGCCATGAGCAGGCCGGTCTCCGCGACGTTCTTGTACCAGTACGCGCTCGCCTTGGGATAGCGCTTCTGGGTCTCAAAGTCGACGTAGAACAGGCCATAGCGCTTGTTATAGCCGTTGGTCCAGGAGAACTGGTCCTGCAGCGACCACACAAAGTAGCCGTCGACGTTCACGCCGCCGTCAATCGCCTTGAGGATCCATGCGAGATGCTGACGCATGTAGTCGATGCGAGGGGCGTCGTCGATAAAGCCGTCCTCGAAGTCGTCCTTATAGCCCATGCCGTTCTCGGTGATGTAGATTTTCTTGTAGTTGGGGTAATCGTTCTTAATGCGGAGCAGCAGGTCGTAGAGGCCTTCGGGATAGATAATCCAGTCCCAATCGGTGGTGGGTACGCCTTCGCGCACGCATGACTCGCCCACGCCCTTGAGGAACCAGCGCGAGGAGCCCTTGTCACCGGTGCCATTGTGGTTGATGTCGTTTTCGCCCTCGGCGGCACGCAGGAACTGGCACTTGTAGGTGTTGACGCCCAGGCAATCGTTGTAGGGGAGCGCGGCGGTCAGCGCGGCGATGTCCTCGTCGCGGACGTCGAGCTCGCCGCCGGCGATATGGGCCAGCTTGGTCGCAGCCTCCATGGTGTCGGCTGCATAGTGGCCGCGGAAGGTGGCGTCGAGTACCCAGCGGTTGTTGATGACGTCGGCCATGCGAGCTGCCTCGCAGTCGGTGGCGTTGTTGGGGTCGAGGGGATACTTGGGCTCCAAGTTCTGGACAATGCCGATCTCGCCCTCAAAGCCGCCCTCGTGGAAGGCGACGACGGCCTTGGCATGGGCCACCATCATGTTGTGCATGAGCTGGAAGGCCTTATCCAGGCGATACTTCTCGCCGTGCGGCCAGTTGCCGACGATAAAGCTGCCCTCGGCGGTCGCGGGAATCTCGTTAAAGGTAAACCAGTGCTTGACCTCGGTGAACTCGGCAAAGCAGAACTTGGCGTACTCGACAAAGGCGTCGATCGTCGTGCGCGTCAGGAAGCCCTCGCCGCCGTTCTGGTAAAAGGCCTCGGGCGTATCAAAGTGATCGAGCGTGACATAGGGGATAACGCCGGCTTTATTGCAGGTGGCAAAGAGCTCGTGATAGAAGGCAACACCCTCGGGGTTAATCTCACCAGTGCCGCTGGGGAAGATACGGCTCCAAGCGATGGAGACACGAATGCCGTTGATGCCGAAGCGCTGGCACAGGTCGATATCGACCGGGTACTTGTTGTAGAAATCGCTTGCGGGGTCGGGGGAGAACCGGCCCTGAGCAGCCAGGAAATCGTCCCAGGGCACTTTGCCCTTGCCGTGTGTACGGGTCTCGCCCTCAACCTGGTAAGCAGCGGTGGCGCCGCCAAACACAAAGCCGTCGGGGAACTGCATGGGGTTGGTCATGAGTCATCCTTTCTGTGGGATACGAATAGGGAGAGGTGCCCGAACCGGGAATCCGGGCACCAACAGAGGGAGGAACTAGTCGAGGTTCTCGCGGAGCCACTTGATGGCGCCAGCGGGGTCGCGAGTAAGGTCGATATATTCCTTACCGCGGGGAGCGAGCAGCTTAATGCCCAGGCGATCGGTGTCGGCCTTCATGTCGTTGTAGTAGCTACGAACCTGCGGGGCGAGCACGATGACGTCGTACTGATCCATGATGGCAGTGTGCTGACCATAGGCGCCTGCGGAGGAGGCGATGTTCTCTCCGGTCTGCGCAGCACCTTCCTTGATGGCGTTGGCAAGCATGGCAGAGGTGCCGGCGCCGGCGCACAGGACGAGGACCTTCAGACCGTCGACATCCTTCTTGGCGGATGCATCGGCAGCGGGCTCGGACTGGTCGGCAACAGGCTTGCTGTCGGCGGCAGCGGCGGTCGGCTCGACGGAAGCGGTAGTCTGCTCGACAGCGGGCGCAGAGGCGTTGGCGGCGATGGCAGCGGCACCATCGGACTCGAGACCCAGCTCGGCGGCGCGCTCGGCCTCCTGGTCGCAGAGCAGCTTATCGTATGCCTTCAAGAACGGCAGGTAGATGATGGCGTCCAGCAAGATGATAATCGCGACAAATACCAGGGCGATAAGCTGGAAGTTCGTGGTGATGAAGATGCCGATGGGGGCGGGGGTGGCCCAAGGCACCACGAAGGAGAAGCCGTTCATGCCCACGTTATCGATAAAGAACTTGGCAACACTCACGTTGACGCAGCCGGCGGCAACAAAGGGGATGAGCATGTAGGGGTTAAGGATCATCGGCGCGCCAAAGAGCAGCGGCTCGTTGACGGCGAAGGCAACAGGAACAATCGAGGCCTTACCGACGGCTTTGAGCTGCTTGGACTTCATAAAGAGAATCAGCAGAAGCGGCACGATGAACGTGGCGCCGGTGCCGCCGAACTCACCCACGAGCGACATGTTAAAGGTGAGGGAGTGGGCGGGGTGGCCGCCTGCCAGCAGAACCTGCAGGTTCTCGGCCTGGTTGGCAAGACGGATGGGGTCGATGCCCGGCTGGACAATCGAGGGGCCGTGGACGCCGATGAACCAGAAGAACGCGGTGGCTGCCTGGATAAGGATAAGGCCAGGATAGGTTTCTGCGGCGGTAAAGAGCGGGGAGAGCAGTTTGATAAGCAGCTCGGAGAACGGAACGCCCATGAGGTTGCGCACGACAACATCGATGATGCCGCAGATGATGACGGCGCCGCCAAAGGGGATGATGTCGCGGAAGTTCTGAGCGATGGCGCCCGGGACCTCCTTGGGCAGCTTAATGGTCAGATCGCGCGAGACACAGAACTTATAGACCCAAACGGTAATGAACGCGGCGATATAGGCCGAGAACAGACCACGCGTGCCCATGCTGGTGCAGTCGAAGACCGAAAGTTCGGAGCCGTTGAGCTTGGTGGTGAACTGCGTGACTGCGAGCAGCAGCATGCTGCACTGGGCGGCCACCATGGTGGAACCGTCGTTGAGCACCTTGCCGGCGGGCATGCGACGGTTCATGGAAGCCGTAAAGTTCTTGGCAGTGGTGCCGGCGACCATGATGCCCATGACGCCCATGGTGAAGTTATACAGCTTGTTGCACCAGTCGATGAGCGGCTGGGGCAGCGTAATGCCAACTACGCCGGGAAGCGTGGCGATCAGCAGAAAGATCGAAGAGGTAAGGACGATGGGCATGCACCCAAGGAATCCGTCTTTGATGGCCTGGAGGTAGATGTTTCTCGAGATCTTCTCGAAGAACGGTTGATGCTTTTCGAGCATCTTTACGATGGCGTCCATAAAGCTCCTTTGCTACTTGATGCGCGATGCATGTGGATGGAACTGGTCGTCGATGGATGGTCAGGACTGCCCGGAAACCTTCCTGCTTAAGGAAGGCATTGCGAAATGACAACGTTGTCATTTCGTTAATGACAACGTAAGACATTTTTGGAAGAGCAACAAGGATATACGGGCGAGCGGTCGATATTGTCCGGTGAATGGTTGATTTATCAGTCAGGCAGGTAGTGTATGCTAGAACGCAAAAAAACAAGCGATAGAGAACCGAGTGGAGAAGCAGTGGCAACGATGGACAAGAAAAACGTCTCGATGAACGATGTGGCGATTGCCGCGGGTGTTTCTCTCAAGACGGTGTCGCGCGTGATCAACGAGCCCGATAGCGTGCGAGAGTCGACACGCGATAAGGTCCATTCCGCAATGGAGGCGCTCGGGTTTCGAACCAACTTTGCCGCGCGTTCGCTCAAGTTGGGCCGTTACGGGTGTATCGGCGTGGTGCTGTTTCACTTGTCGGGCGGCGCCGTGGACATGATTGACGGTATTGCCGATGCCGCCGAAGAGCGGGGCTTTGCTCTCACGATGATCAAAAAGCGGGCGGGGGAGAAGATGACCCTTGCCGATGCGGCGCACAGAATGTCGCAGCTTCCCGTCGACGGCATGATTTTCAACCTGCGTCAGATGGTCGATGACTTTGATGCCTTTGAGGCACCGAAGGACCTCAAGACGGTGATTATTACGCCGATGGAGCATCCTACCTGCTCCACCGTCAGTGACGACCAAGAGGGCGGCGCGCGCATGGCGTGCGAGTACTTCTTGAATCACGGGCACAAGAGCGTGTACTTCGTTTCTGGTAAAAAAGAGTCACTGTCGAGCCAGTGCCGTATGAAAGGTTGGCGAGCGGCACTCGAGGCGCGTGGCATTGAGCCGCCCGAGCCTCTGCAAGGCGATTGGAATGCGGATAGTGGCTATGCCGCGGGCCTTGTGCTTGCCGATAAGCCCGATTGCACGGCGGTCCTCGCTGCTAACGACTGCATGGCAAACGGCGTGATGATGGCTCTACGTGACAAAGGGCTCGGTGTGCCCGACGACGTGTCCGTGATCGGCTTCGACGATGAGCTTTATAAGACGATTCCCAACTCGATTCTGACGTCGGTGAAGTTTCGTCACCGCGAGCTGGGCATCCGTGCGCTCAATGAGGTCGTCGCAGGTCTGGAAGCCCCGAGCTCCAGAAGCCGTACGCTCGTCTCGGGCGTGTTGGTCGAGCGCGCGAGCGTGCGGGATCTGCGGGCGTAGACGTGCTCGGCTCGTTCATCTCAACCTGTAACAGTTAGGGCCGAAATACTCGGCTAGATGTTACAGGTTGAGATTGAGAGGATTGTCCTGTGCGTTTATCTCAATTTGTAACAACTAGACGTCCAAAACCGGTTCTAGTGTTACAGATTTAGACAATTCGACCCGGTCTCCCCGGTTTGTCTTGATTTGTAACAGCTAGGGACCAAAAACTCGGTTAGATGTTACAGATTGAGATAAACGGCTTTCGACCTGCACAAAAGGGCCGGGGGCAGCGCGTCGTGTGACGTGCCGCCCCCGGCTGAGAAATGGGGACAGGTTATGTGGGCGGGTAACCCCGTCAGCCGCTAGTCCAGACGGCGGGTCTGCGCTACGTGCTTGTACCAGTAGGCGCTTGCCTTGGGCGTGCGCTTCTGGGTTTCAAAGTCAACGTAGAAGAAGCCATAGCGCTTGTTGTAGCCATTGGTCCAGGAGAACTGATCCTGCAGGCTCCACAGGAAGTAGCCACCCACGTTGACGCCCACCTCCATGGCCTTAAGCAGCCAGCGCAGGTGCTGCTCGATGTAGTCGATGCGCGGCTGGTCGTCCACAAAACCGTCCTTGTAGGGGTCCTTGTAGCCCATGCCGTTCTCGGTGATGAAGATCTGCTTGTAGTTGGGGTAGCGCTGCTTAATGTAGACGAGCAGATCGAACAGACCCTCGGGATAGATGATCCAGTCCCAGTCGGTGGTGGGGATGCCGGGCTTGTTCACATGCTCGCCAATGCCCTTGACGCGCCAGCGACCGGTGCCCTTCTCGCCCGTACCGTTGTGGTGCAGGTCGTTCTCGCCATCGTAAGCCTTGAGGAAGCGGCACTGGTAGTTGTTAACGCCCAGGTAGTCGTTGTAGAGCGCTGCCTCGCGCATAATCTCGAGGTCCTCGTCCAGGATCTCGATGGTGCCGCCCGAGACGGCAGCCAGGCGGTTGGCGCACTCGAGGGTGTCGGGGGCATAGTCGCCGCGGAAGGTGGCGTCGAGCAGGAACTGGTTTTGCAGCACGTGCTCGTTGTTGGCGGCCTTGATGTCGGCGGGGTCGTTCTCGTTGAGCGGGTACTTAAACTCCAGCGACTGAATGACGCCGATCTTGCCCTTAAAGCCTCCGTTGTGGAAGGCCAGTACAGCCTTGGCGTGGGCGAGCATCATGTTGTGCTCGCACTGGAAGGCTTCGGCCAGATGAGCTTTGACGCCGCCGGGGAAGGTGCCCTCGATGTAGGTGTTGGAGGCGTCGGCCCAGATCTCGTTAAAGGTGAACCAGTAGGTTACCTGGTCGGCGTACTCCTTAAAGCAGAAGGTGGCAAAGTCCACAAAGGCGTCGATGGTCTCGCGGTTGAGGAAGTCGCCCTTCTCAAAGAGGGGCAGCGGCGTGTCGAAGTGATGCAGCGTGACAAACGGCTCAACGTGGTGCTTGTGGCACTCGGCAAATAGGTCGTGGTAGAACTGCACGCCCTCGGGGTTCACCTTGCCGGTGCCCTCGGGGAAGATGCGGCTCCAGGCGATGGAGAGGCGAATACCGTTGATGCCAAACTCCTCGCACAGCTCCAGGTCCACCGGATACTGGTTGTAGAAGTCGGAGGCGGGATCGGGAGAGAAGCGGCCCTGGGCCTCCAAGAAGTCGTCCCAGGCGACCTTGCCCTTACCGTGGGTGCGGGTCTCGCCCTCTACCTGGTAGGCAGCAGTGGCGCCGCCAAAGACAAAGTCCTCGGGGAACTGCGCGGGCGGGTTGGTGACGCTGGCGGGGTTAACGGACATGATGATCCAATCGTTTAAATCGAAGGGCCAGCCTGTCTTGGATAGCTGGCTGGCCCTAAGCGTTGCTTACTTCGACAGCTGCTCGCTCACAAAGGCGAGAGACTTGTCGCCGTTCTGGGAGAGCTCGATGTACTGCTTACCACGGCAGGCGACGCACTTGTTGCCCACGCGCTCGCAGTCTTTCTGCAGGTCGGCCAGGTAGCTCGCGGCCTGCGGGGCCAGGACGACCAGATCAAAGTCGGGGAGCATGTCGACGTGGTTGCCATAGGCCTCGGCAGCGGTCTCAAGATTGATGCCGCGCTCCTTGGCGGCCTTGGCCAGCGCGTTAGCGAGCAGGCCCGAGGTACCGCCACCCTGGCAGAGCACGAGCACGCGCTTGCCGTTGAGGTCGCTGGCGGTCGTAGCCTCGGTGGTGGCAGCAGCGGGGGCGGCGTCGGTCTTTACGACCTCGGCAGCGGCGCCGGCGGCAACGCTCTTGGCGTCGGCCTTACCCTGGAAGGCGTCGTTGAGCTTGGCGGCCTTCTCGGCGTTCTTGGCGGCGAGCTCCTCCCGGGAGATTTCGGCCTCCTCGGCGCACTTCTGGGCGTCATAGGCACGGAAGAAAGGGTAGTACAGGGCAAAGTCGACGACCAGGATAAGGGCGAGCATCACAAAGGCGAGCGGCTGGAAGCCCAGGCCCATGATGGTGCCAATGGGGCCGGGGACGGTCCAAGGCAGGGTGTACATAAAGCCGTTCATGCCCAAGAAGTCGATAAAGACCTTGAGGATCCAGATGTTGGCGATCGGGGCAAAGACAAACGGGACAAAGAAGACGGGGTTGAGCACGATGGGCGCGGCGAACAGCAGCGGCTCGTTGACGGCAAAGCACACGGGGACGATGGCGGCCTTACCGACGGCGCGCATCTCCTGGGACTTGGCCAGGAAGCAGAACATAAAGACCAGGACGAGCGTGGCGCCGGTACCGCCCATGCAGACGACGAAGTACTGGGCACCCTGGGTCAGGACAGCGGAAGCGTGCTGGCCAGCCTGGAACGCAGCCAGGTTGTCGGTCATGTTGGCAACGAGCGCGGCGGCGATGGCGGGCTCGACGATCGAGGGGCCGTGGACGCCCACGAACCAGAACAGGCTCATGGCGCCGTAGATCACAGCGAGGCCGATGTAGCCATCGGCAGCGGTGAACAGGGGCTGGAACACCTGGATGACGCCCTGGGCAAAGCAGAAGCCAAAAGCAGCGCGGAAGACGATGTCAAAAACCCAAAAGACGGTGATGCAGACGGAGAAGGGGATGATGTCCTTGAAGGTCTGCGAGATGTTGGGCGGAACCTGCTCGGGCATCTTAACGGTGATGTTGCGCTTAATGAAGAACTTGTAGATGATGCCGGTCACAAACGCAGCGATGAAAGCGGTCAGCAGGCCCTTGGAACCAAGGTAGGTGGTGTTGAAACCGCTGGCGGCGTCCGTGGCGATCGTGTCGCTCGAAAGGAGCAAGAAGCCGATGATGGCCGCGCACATGCACGAGATGAAGTTGATCTGGTTGTTCTTGGGCAGATCGCGGTTTTGAGCGTCGGCGAAGTGCTTGGCCGTGGTGGCGGCGCAGGCGATGGCCAGGATGCCCATGGAGTAGTTGTAGCACTTCCACAGGGCGTTGTTGATGTCATCGGGCCAGTAGAAACCCCAGATGTTGGGGACCGAGGCTACTAGGCAGAAGATGGACGAGAAGATGATGATGGGGATGACGGAGATAAAGCCGTCGCGGATCGCCTTGAGGTACTTGTTGCGGGCGATCGCGTTGAAAAAGGGCTGGCCCTTTTCGATGATGGCGATGAGTTGCTCCATGCAATGCTCCTAAGAGTCGGTGGGTTAGCAACGATGGTAGCTTTTGACGTTCGGTTGCCAAAATGTTGACGTTGCCATTTTGTGACACAAAAAAAGACGCGAACCGGTGGTTCCTGTGCCTGCGAACCGTCGATTCCTTACGCGTAAACGTTTGAGCCGCCCGGTGGCTCTGTGTTTGCACAATGGCAACGTTAACATTTGGGCGACAAAAGCCGTTCGGGGAAGCAAAAATGTCGGTGAACGGTAGGTTTTGGGTGGTGAGCGTATGGTGGGGGAGGCGTTGGATATACTTGAAGGCGTTTCATTTGAATGCGCAAAGTGCCACCAATGGCATCGTTGACATAGAAAGATCGACCTATGGCCGCTGTTAAAAAATCGGTATCCGTCAAAGACGTAGCGCGCCTCGCGGGCGTCTCGGAGCAGACAGTCTCGCGTACGGTGCACGATTCGCCCAGCGTGCGCCCCGAGACCAAGGAACGCGTGCGTGCCGCCATGCGCGAGCTGGGGTATCGCCCTAATTTTGCCGGCCGGTCGCTGCGCCGTGGCAAGTTTAAGACCGTCGGCGTCGCCATGTTCAACATTACCGGTACCGGCAACCTCGATCGTATGGAGGGCTTTGCCGCCGCGGCCGACAAACATGGCTATGCCATCACCCTCACTAAGGTAGACGGGCATCCGTATACCCTCGAGAGCGCATCGTCGCGTATGAGCGCACTGCCGGTGGATGGCATGGTCGTGATCATGAATCGCATGCCGGCGGACTTTGGCACCTTCGAGCCGCTGTCCGGCATGCAGACGGTGCTCGTTACGATGTTGGAGCACCCGCTCTGTTCAACGGTCGATAACGACCAGTTCGATTGCTCGCGCCAGGTGGTCGAGTACTTGCTGGAGCAGGGGCACAAAACCGTGCACTTTATCTCGTGCCCCGAGCGCTCGCTTTCGGGCATGCGGCGCGAGGAAGGCTGGCGCGAGACATTGCGTGCGCATGGCATTGAGCCACCGCAGCTCGTGCGCGGCGACTGGACGGCGCAGAGTGGATATGCTGCCGGCCAGGTGCTTGCGGATGATCCGACCTGCACGGCCATTTATGCCTCCAACGATGCCATGGCATATGGCTGCATCCGTGGGCTCGAGTCGCGCGGGAAGTGCGTGCCCCAGGACGTGAGCGTGGTGGGTGTTGATGACAGTCTGGGCGACATCGTGCCCGATTGTCGCCTGACTACGGTGCGCTTTGACAACAAGCGCGTCGGCATGTGGGCGGTCGACAAGATTGCCGGCGCCGAGGGGGTTGCGCCTGGCGTGGAACACATGCTGATCCCCGGCGTGCTCGTAGCGGGCGATACGGTACGAGAGTTGCGCTAGGGTACGGACCTGTTTGGGTTGCCGCTAATAGTGTTTGATATTGTTCGAATTGGTTTAAAAACCGTTCACGGGCGAAAAGTGACCGTTCATAGCTTGAAATTGCGTTTTGCGCTGTTCTTTTTTGTTTGAATGTTAATGTTTCTGTCATACAGAACGCAGCGCGTATGCCCGGACGCGATGCTCTCCATTGGTTCATATGTGAAAGGAACGCAATATGGCAACCAAAGAAGAAATCTCGATGGTTGGATTCGAGATTGTCGCATACGCAGGTGACGCCCAGACCGATCTGCTTGCAGCGCTCGATGCTGCTCGCGAGGGCGATTTTGAGAAGGCCGAACAGCTGCACAAGGATGCCAGCGATGCACTTATCGGCGCCCACGACACGCAGACCAAGCTGCTTTCGCAGGAGGCCGGCGGTGGCGAGATGGAGATGACCTTCATCATGGCTCACGCCCAGGACACCCTCATGACCACCATGATTCTGGAGAAGCAGGCCCGCTTTACCATCGATGCCTACAAGCGCATCGCCGAGCTCGAGGCCAAGCTCGCCTAACGAGTCCTCACAATCAAGTCCCCTTCCAAAAGCTCTGCCGCAAACCCGCGACAGGGCTTTTTCCGTCCTCCTCCAAGTTGCGGCATCCGGCAGTTGGGGACGTTCCCTATCTGCCGGCAGTTTGGGCCACTCCTTTTGCCATTGGGGACGTTCTTAAACGACTAGTCGTTGGGGACAGTCTTGGGGTGCTCTGCCACCCTTCCGTTCGGTTTTTCGCTGGGTGGGTATACTTCCATCCGCAATACAGACCGGACTGAGGAGGTATCCAAATGCCGGATAACGGGTCAATACAAAAAAGAGACGTGCGCGAGATGGCTCATGGGCGTCCTGTCCAGATAACCGAGCACACGACGGTAACCGAGCTGCAGCCCAGCCTGTCCGATGTCGTGTGCGCAAACAAAAAGCTGCAGATTGGCTTTATCGTTGCGCTCGTGGTACTGGCGCTGCTGTTGGGCTTTGTAGCTCGTCCGCATTTCGCCGATACCAAAACTTGGGACTCCACCATCGAGGTTATCGATCAAAAGAAGGGCAATGTTTTGGCGCTCACGACCTCGTGCGTGGCACTGTCTGCGGGTATTACCGCGCTGCCGGGTGATACGGGAACGCCGGTTGCCGAGCAGCTCGCGCAGCTTTCAGGCAACCTTGGTATCGTGCTTGCCGTGCTCTACCTAGAGAAATATTTGCTCACGATTTTGTGGTCGGTTGGCCTGGGCATCTTAATCCCGTTTGCGTTGGTACTCTTTGCGGTGTCGCTCGGCATTCACGGGCGCTGGAGCGCGAGCACCGTTCTGCGCCGCGCGGCGACGCGCGTGCTGGTGGTTGCCGTGATCGGTATGGCGCTTGTGCCCGTGAGCGTATGGGTGTCGCAGAAGGTCGATGAAACGTATCGCGTAAGTATTGAGCAAGCCGAGCAAAAGGCTGCGGATGCGGCCGACACCACGGACAAGTCAGTCGAGACCAGCTCAAAATCGAACAAGAAAAAATCCGAGACCACGGAGTCCAAAAACGTGCTCGAGCAGTTGACTGATGGGGCATCGAGCCTTGTTACGTCGGTGACCAGCGGCGCCAAACAGATGACTGACGAGATCGTGCAGCAGGTGACCGATCTGATCGAAGGTGTCATCGTGATGATCGTGACCTCGTGCGTGATTCCACTGCTGGTGCTCGCGGCGTTTTTGTGGCTGGGGCACGTGCTGCTGGGGATCGATATCTCCGGTCCCGCGAACTATCTGACGGGCCGTTTCTTGAGCGCTCCGTCTAAACATGCCAAGAAGAGCGGGCAGTCTGAGTAGCTAAAACAGCTGTATATACCGGGGAATACCGCCGAAGGGCGGCCGAGACACGTTCTCGGCCGCCTTTTTGTTTGTTGAACACGTGGTCACTACGTCCGCGCCGGGCCCAAACGGCCAGCAATCATCCGTAAACGGTATTTGTTCAAAAAAGAACAAAGATAAACAAATAATTCTTGCAGTTACTGTTCGAATGTGTTCAAATAAACATGAACAGTGAAGAACCGCACATTCAGATGCCCGGACCTGAACGCGATTCAACACTTCCAAACAGAAACTACGCACCTGCGTATCTCTCAAGGAGGATGTCATGAGGGTTGTAATCGCTTCCGATGCCGACGGTATGTCGATGAAGGAGTCCATCAAGGAGATGCTCATCGCCGACGGTTACGAGGTCGTCGACTATTCCGAGACCCCTGCCGCGGACTTTGTCGATTCCGCGACCGCCGTTGCCAAGGACCTGCTGGAGCACAAGGATTCCCAGGGCTTCGCATTCGATAAGTACGGCGTCGGCTCCTATATGGCTGCCGTCAAGATCAAGGGCATGGTCGTCGCCAACATTTCCGACGAGCGTTCCGCTTACATGACCCGCGAGCACAACGGCTCGCGCATGGTCACCATGGGCCCGGGCGTCGTGGGCACCGAGGTCGCCAAGAAGATCGCCCGCGAGTTCCTGCGTGCCCAGTACGCCGGCGGCCGTCACCAGATCCGTGTCGACATGCTCAACAAGATGGCCTAACGAGAGCCACCGAGAACTCGAACTTCTACCTCAACTTGTGAATTCAGACGAAAGGACGTTCTGATGAAGAAGACCATCGCAATCGGTTGCGACCATATCGTTACGGACGAGAAGATCTATCTGGCCGACCGCCTGGAGCAGGCTGGCTACAAGGTGCTCGACTGCGGCACCTACAGCCACACCCGTACGCATTACCCCATCTACGGCAAGGCCGTGGGCGAGGCTGTTGCCAGCGGCAAGGCCGACTTTGGCGTGGCCCTGTGCGGCACTGGCATCGGTATCACCAACGCTGTCAACAAGGTTCCCGGCGCCCGCTGCGCCCTGGTTCGCGACATGACCTCTGCCCTGTATGCCCGTCGCGAGCTCAACGCCAACATCGTGGGCTTTGGCGGCAAGATCACCGGCGAGTTCCTGATGGCCGACATCATGCTTGCTTTCCTGGAGGAGCCCTACGACAAGACTCCCGAGCACGATGCCCTGATTGCCAAGATCGATGCCTGCAACAAGGCCGATGCCGAGGCTCAGGCCGACCCGCACTTCTTTGACGAGTTCCTCGAGAAGTGGGACCGCGGCGAATACCATGACTAGCGGGTATCCGGCGTAATTTACTAGTCCGTTGACGGCTCGCGTTTCTGTGATGAGGCGCGAGCCGGTTTTCTATCAGCCCCACTGGCTCGGCGGGCTGTCGTACGAAAGGGAAGGCTCCTATGGAGTTTGTTCTTGATAACGGTTTGATTCGTGTGGCGTTGAGCACGGCGGGTGGGTCGTTCACTTCTATTGCGGCCAACGGCCGTGAGTACCTGTGGCAGGGTGACCCGGCGGTCTGGTCGGGCCAGGCACCCATTTGCTTCCCGATCTGCGGCGGCCTTCGTGACGGTCGCGCGATGACCATGGGCGGCCGCGAGGTAAACCTCGACCGCCACGGCTTTGCGCGCAAACAGGAGTGGAAGCTCGAGGAGCAGAGCGACAACATGGCTGCGCTGAGCCTAAGCTCTGCCGACCATGCCGAGTTGCTCGAGCAGTACCCGTATCCGTTCAAGATCGTTGCTCGTTACACGATCGATTCGGAAAAGGTGGCCGTGTCGTACGAGGTGACCAATGAGGGCACCGAGGACATGCCGTTCTTTGTGGGTGGTCACCCCGGCTTTAAGTGCCCGCTCGACGAGGGCGAGTCCTATGACGATTACGAGCTCCGTTTTGAGCAGCGTGAGGCCACCGAGCTCTGTACTGCCGTTCCCTCGACGGGCCTGATTGATGTTGAGCATCGCAGCAAGAACCCCATGATCGGCCAGAACCTGCCGCTTACCCACGAACTCTTCGACTTCGCGGAGACCATCTTCGACGTGCTCGAGAGCCGCGTGGTTACGCTGACCAAGAAAACCGAGGACAAGGGCGTGCGCCTGACGTTCCCCGATATGCCATACCTGATTGTGTGGAGCAAGCCCGAGGGCGACTTTGTGGCCGTGGAACCGTGGGGTGGCCTGTCCACCTGTTCCGACGAGGACGATATTCTGGAGCACAAGCGTGGCTGCCTGGTTGCCAAGCCGGGAGAGACCGTCACCCGCGGCTTTGAGATTGAGATCCTTTAACGAGCTATCGTATGTTTGGGGTGGGTCATGCCGCCCCGGAACAGGAGTTCAACATGATTCTGACCGTTACCATGAACCCGTCGATTGATACGCGCTATCAGCTCGATAAGCTGATCATCGACGATGTTAACCGCGTGACGCCCGAAAAGACCGCTGGCGGCAAGGGCCTCAACGTGAGTCGTGTGCTGCTGCAGTTGGGCGACGATGTGCTCGCGACCGGTCTGCTTGGCGGCCACATGGGTGCCTATATGGCCGAGCTTATGGATGCCGACGGCGTCAAGAATGACTTTGTGCCCATCGCCGGTGAGACGCGCATTTGCCTGAATATTCTGCACGAGGGTAATCAGACCGAGCTGCTGGAGAGCGGCCCGCAGATCGCTCCGGCCGAGCTCGAGGCCTTTACGGCCAAGTTCGCCGAGCTCGCTGCGAAGGCTGACGTCGTGACGCTTTCGGGCTCGCTGCCGCGTGGCGTCGATGCCGGCTACTATGCCAAGCTCGTCAAGATCGCCGAGGAGGCGGGCGCCAAGGTGCTGCTCGACACCTCGGGTGCATCGCTGGAGGCTGCGCTGGAGTCCGACGCCAAGCCCGAGCTTGTGAAGCCCAATCTGACCGAGATCAACGGTCTGCTGAGCACGTCCTTCACGACTGACGATGTCGATGCCCTGCGCGAGGCGCTTGCCGCCGATGGCCGTTTTGCCGGTATTCCCTGGGTTGTCGTTTCGATGGGCGCTGCCGGTTCGGTGGGCTTCCATGAGGGTCGCGCATTCCGCGCCAAGACGCCCGCGATTGCGGCTGTGAACGCGACGGGTTCCGGCGACTCGACCATCGCCGGCTTTGCGCATGCCATTGCTGCTGGTGCCGACGACGTCACCGTGCTCAAGACTGCCAATACCTGCGGCAAGCTCAACGCCATGGACCCCAAGACCGGCCACCTGGTCATGGACCGCTGGGACGAGGTCTACAACAGCGTTGAGGTCGTAGAGTTGTAGCGGTTGCGACTCCTAATAGAATGAGCGTGGACAATCTCCTGCTTTTGGGGCCCATACGAGCTCAAAGTGGGAGATTTTCCACGCTCGAGTCATTAGTCGTTGGGGACGTTCTTGTTTGACTAGTCGTTTAAGAGCGTCCCCAATGACTACACGCAAAAATGGCGCCCGCCGGCGATGTTGCCGGCGGGCGCCGTTGTCTTGAAGACGAAATGATCCGTTTTCCTTCGTCCGAAAGGGATCATTACAGTGAGTCGATAAAGCGCTGCTGGGCGGTGCGGCCGGCTTCATCCCATTTAAATACGCCGGCGTTGTCGAGCACGTGGCCAAACACCACGCCGACCTCCTCGTGCAGGATATCGATGGCGTTGTCCGCCGTAAGCTCGTCGGCGCGGCGGGCATAGACATCCTCGGCCCATGCGGCGTGGCTGCGGCAAAGACTATCGCCCTCGAGCGCGCCGGCAAGGTCGTAGCTGGCATCGGCCTTGGCCGCCAGCAGGTGCTCGCGGACAGCACCGAGCTCGGGAACCAGGCGCGGCGGAAGAATGGCGAGACCCATAACCTCGATCAGGCCGATGTTCTCCTTCTTAATGTGGTGATACTCGGCATGCGGGTGGAACACGCCCAACGGATGCTCGTCGGTCGTGATGTTGCAGCGAAGCGCCAGGTAGGCCTCGTAGATTTTGCCGCCGGCATTGCCGCGGGAGTCGACGCGGCGGATGACGGGTGTCACTGTGTTGTGCGCCATGTCATCGGCTGTGTGCGCGATGACGCCCACAGGCTCATCGGTCCACTCGCGCCAGGCGAGGATAATCTTCTCGGCAGCGTCGAGCAGCTGAGCGCGGTCATGCGAGCGCAGGCGAAGCACCGAAAGCGGCCACTGCAGCACAGCACCCGTAACGCTGTCAAAGCCGGGCACGCTAAACTGTGAGACCTCGGTGGCATGCATCATGGGGAACTCGTGCGCGCCGCCCTGGAAGTGGTCGTGCGACAGAATCGAGCCGCCCACGATGGGCAGGTCGGCGTTGGAGCCAATAAAGTAGTGCGGGAACAGGTCCACAAAGTCGAGCAGGCACGTCAGGCCCTTGCGGTCAACGTGCATCGGGCGATGCTCGGAGCTCATGGCAATGCAGTGCTCGTTAAAGTACGCGTACGGGCTGTACTGGAAGCCCCAGCGCTCGCCGTCGAGCTGGATGGGGATAACGCGCAGATTCTGGCGGGCGGGGTGAGTGCCGCCGTCGGCTGCGGCGGAGCGTCCGGGATAACCCTCGTTTTCGATGCAGAGCTGGCAGGCGGGATACTTTTCGCCCGCGTTCTTGGCTGCACCTGCCGCGGCGATGTCGCGCGGGTCCTTCTCGGGCTTGGACAGGTTGATGGTTATCTCGAGATCGCCCCAGTTGGTGGGGGTGCTCCATTTGATGTTGCGCGCGATGGCGGCGCGGCGCACGTAGCCGGCGTCGCAGCACAGGCCGTAGAACCAGTCGGTCGCAGCGCGGGGTTCGTTGACGCCCATGCGGCCGTTGAACTCCTCGTTTACAACCGAAGGCCTCGGCATCAGCGTGCCCATGATGCGCATGGCGATGCGGTCGCGCCCCGATGTTGTGTCCTCGGCGGCGCCGTTGGCAACGGCAGCCTCGGAAAGTGAGACAAGCGTGCCCTCCAGGTCAAAGTCGGGCAGGGTATCGGGGTGCAAGAGCGAAATCTTCTCGGTCTTGAGCGCCCAAGCCATGTCGAGTGCGGGGCCCGTGGCGCCGATGCACTCCAAAATGGTGTTGTAGGCCCAGATGCGATCGTCCTGTCCGATCATCGATCGATGGATGGCATACTCAATCAGGCCCTGCGCGGCCTCGCGCACGTCGGTCATTACAGCCATGCCGCGTAAGCCCCCTTGTCAGAAATGGCGTAGTGGCGGGCAGAGCCCTCGCCCAGCCAGCCGTTCATCTTGGCAATGAAGGTGTCGACCAGGTCGAGCGGCACGAAGGCCTGGATGGTGCCACCAAAGCCGCCACCGTGAATGCGAACGGCGCCGCGGCCGTCGAGCACGTGCTCGGCCAGCGCCAGGGCATACATGGAAGGCTGCTCAGACCCCAGCTTGGCAACGACATTCTGCAGGTACATGGCGGAGCTGGCGCCGGACTCGCGCGTCAGGACCAGGAACTGATCGATATCGCCGGCGTTAAGGGCCGACCAACGCTTATCGACCAGGCCGTTCTCGTACCAGTAGTGAACGGCGCGCAGGCAGGCACGGTCGCCCAGCTTGGCGCGCAGCTCGGGGAGCTTGGCGTCAAAATCGGCAACGTTTACCTCGCACAGGCGTGCCTTGCCAAACTCGGCGGCGACGTCTTGCATTTCGCGCGGAACGGCGGCGTAGTCGTCGGTGGCGGCCACGTGGTCGGCACCGACCTTAACGAGCACGAGCGCATAGCCGTGATCTTCAAAGTTGAGCTCGAGCTTCTGGGTCTTAGGCTGAGCCTGATCCTCAAAATCCATGTAGGCAAGGCCGCCCAAGCACACGGCGGCCTGGTCCATAAGGCCGCAGGGCTTACCGTAGTAATTGTTCTCGGTGCGCTGGCTCATCTGGGCGAGCGCGACGGGCTCGATGGCGGGCGCTCCCCAGAGCGTCTCCATGGCACGACCGTATGCCGCCTCGACAGCAGCGGAGCTCGAAAGACCGCCGCCCGAGGGGACGGAGCAGGTGAAGGCGAGGTCGAAGCCCTGGGGCTCAACGCCCAGAGCAGCGATTTCGTGGGCCATGCCGCGGACGAGGCTCGCGGACGTGCCCTTCTCGGACTCCTGAACGTCTAGCGTGTCGAGCGCGATCTCAAACGTGGGATAGCCTTCGTCGGCAACGCGGACCTTGTTGGAATCAGTTGCCACGGCGATGCCGTCGACGGCGACATCGAGCGAGCCGGCGATAACGTGGCCGCCCTCGTGGTCGGTGTGGTTGCCGCTGATCTCGGAGCGGCCGGGCGCGTGCACATAGAGCACCTGGCGATCGCCGATGGGGCCAAACTCATCCTCGAACAGCTTGGTGAGTGTGGCGAGTGTCTTTTCGTCGGGAGCGGTCATGAGGGTCCTTTCCTTGGCGCATACTGACGAGCTTTGCGTCGTAGTGAGTACGTTAACAATCTGAAGCGGCGTAAATTCAGCATCTACGATGCCGCACGTTACGGGCTATGTTAACGTACTCATAACACAACACTTATCACTTTTTGAGAATCTGGTAATCGGTAGAAATTCAGCCGTGAACGGTATTGCCGTATGGACTTATAGAGCAGAAGAGTTGCGGATTGAAAAAGTAGAGTACGTTAGCATGCGTCCGACGATAGCGGGCTTCGGCGCGGGGTGTGTTTCTGCCCGGGCCGGCATGCACGCTATTCAGATCTCGCAAGGGTGAAGGTGATCCTGTGGCAAGGCGCCCGTCCAACGATACAGGTACGCGTCCGGTCTCCATGGCCGACGTCGCCCGCGCTGCTGGCGTTTCGCAGCAGACGGTTTCGCGCGTCGCCAACGGCTTGCCCAACGTTAACGAACAGACGCGCCAGCGCGTGCAGGCCACCATGCAAGAGCTCGGCTTTCGTCCGAGTTATGCCGGTCGCTCGCTGCGCGACGGCCGCTACCATTCGGTCGGTCTGTGCGTCAACGATGTCACCAAGTTCGGTAACCTGACGATGATCGACGGCATTGCCAGTGCGGCCCGTGAGCGCGGTTGCGCCATCACGCTGGTCGAGATGTCCAAGACCGAGGAGTTTTCGCTTGCCGAGGCCACGCGTCGTATGGCTGCATTGCCGGTGGACGGCATCATCATCGGCATGAGTCGCATGGCGCCCGATTTTGAGTCGTTTGATCCACTGCCGGGCATTGGCACGGTTATCGTCACCATGTATGCGCATCCGCGCGTGACCACGGTCGATTCCGATCATTACGGCTGCTCGCTGCTGCTCATGGATCACCTGTTTGAGCTGGGGCACGAGCAGATTCGCTATATTGGTGGCCCGTCGTTCTCAGTCGACGAACAGTTTCGTCGCGCCGGCTGGCAGGATGCACTCGAGCGTAAACACATCGAGCCGGTAGAGCCGCTCGAGGGTGACTGGTCTGCCAACAGCGGTTACGAGGCGGGCAGGTACCTGGCCGAGCACGACCGCACCATGACGGCGATTTACGCGGCAAACGACCAGATGGCAAACGGCGCCATCGCCGCGCTGCGCGATAGCGGCTTGCGCGTGCCCGAGGACGTGAGCGTGGTGGGCGTCGATGACTCACTCGACGACTTTGTCGCGCATAACGAGCTCACGACCGTTCGATTCGACTTGCATCAGCGCGGACGAGAGGTGTTTGAGCATGCGGTTCCCGAGGCGGGTGCGGCGGGCAAAACCGTTGCCATTCGTATTCCCGGCCAGCTTATCGTTCGACATAGTACGGCGGCACCGCGCGCATAGTTTCCGCAGGTCAACGGTGATATGTTGAACATCAATAACAATCGATAAGGATGCCGGCAGATGGCTGTTGGGATGCAGCCGAGTGCTATGATAGACGGGTTCTTTTGTCTATCTAGGAGGTTTTGCCTGATGGAGATCACCAAGGATATCCGCTACATCGGCGTCGACGACCACGACATCGACCTGTTCGAGGGCCAGTACGACGTGTCCGAGAACGGTATGGCATACAACAGCTACGTTATCTTGGGCGAAAAGATCGCTGTCGCCGATTCGGTCGACGCTGGCTTTGTCGACGAGTGGCTCGGCAACCTCGAGGCCGAGCTCGATGGCCGTACGCCCGACTACCTGGTCGTCCATCATATGGAGCCCGATCACTCCGCCGGCATTGCCGCCTTTATGGAGCGCTATCCCCAGGCACAGATCGTGGCAAGCATGGGCGCCTTCCGCATGATGGTCAACTTCTTTGGCACCGATTTCCCCGAGCGCAAGATGGTCGTCAAAGAGGGCGATGTGCTCGACCTGGGCGGCCACAGCCTAACGTTTGTTGGCGCCCCCAACGTTCACTGGCCCGAGGTGCTCTTCTCCTACGAGGCCACCGACAAGGTGCTCTTTAGTGCCGACGGCTTTGGCAAGTTTGGCGCCAACGACATCGAGGATCCTGAGGGCTGGGCCTGCGAGGCGCGCCGTTACTACTTTGGCATCGTGGGAAAGTTCGGCAAGTTTGTGCAGGCCGTGCTCAAGAAGGCCGTCGATCTGGATATTCAGATTATCTGCCCGCTTCACGGCCCCGTGCTGACCGAGAACCTGGGTTATTACCTCGACACCTACAACACCTGGTCGAGCTATAAGCCCGAGGACGACGGCATCACGATTGCCTACGCGAGCGTGTACGGCCATCTGAAGGCCGCCGTTAAGGAACTCGCATCCGCGCTTGAGGCTCGCGGCCAGAAGGTTTCCGTCTTTGATCTCGCTCGCGACGACATGGCCGAGGCCGTTGAGGATGCGTTCCGCTATGACCGTCTGGTACTCGCTTCCATCACCTATCAGGGCGAGATCTTCCCGTTTATGAGCACCTTCATCCACACGCTCGCCGAGCATGCCTACCAGAACCGCACGGTGGCGCTTGTCGAGGCCGGCTCTTGGGCGCCCGCTGCTGCCAAGGTTATGACCAAGGAGCTCGAGGGCATGAAGGACATCACCCTGACGCAGAACAAGGTGACCGTCCTAGGCTCGCTCAACGACACCTCGCGCGCCCAGATCGAAGCCCTCGCCGACGAGCTTTCCAAATAGCGATATTTCGCTTTTAACGCTCAAACCACCACAAAGGGGACAGGCACCTTTGTGGTGGTTTTTGTTTACACGCTGGCGATGATGAGGTTCGGGCGTTCGTCATCGGCAATCTCGGCGATTGAGGTGGCAACGGCATGGTCGGGGTCGCAATCCATCATGACGGTGTCGACATCGGTCAGTTCGGCAAAGCGATACATGCCGCGTCCGTTGACCTTGCTGGCGTCCATGAGGGCGGCGCTTTGACGGGCTGCGGCGATCATGGCCGTTTTGGTCTCGGCCATCTGAGGAAAGTCAGTCGTAAAGCCGCAGCGGGGGACAAAGGCGCCGGGGCATATGACGGCAAGGTCTGCGTGAACCGTTTGAAGTGCCTGCATGGTGAGCGGGCCATATAGATAGCGATGGCCTTTGCGCAGTGCCCCTCCCAGCATGACGACATCAACCGAGGGCATGCTTTCGTCGATGTAATCGGCAATGGTGATGTCGGCCGTGATGACGGTGATGCCGTCGCGCTGATCGAGGAGCCGGACAAACTCGAGTGCCGTGGTGCCCGAGTCGACGAGCAGGGTGTCACCGTTGCCGACGAGTTCAATGGCACTTTGTGCGATAGCCTGCTTGGCGGCGACATTGATGTTTATGCGGCGATCTTGCGTGGAGACAGTTAGGCGTTTGTGGAGCGACACGGCGCCGCCATGCGTGCGACGCAGCTTGCCGGATTCGGCGAGCGCGTCCAGGTCGGCGCGGGCGGTGACGGAGGATACGCCAAAGGTTTGGGCGATGTCTGCCACCTGAACGGAGGCGTTATGCTCGAGCATTTCCATGATGGCGGCGCGCCGCTCGTCGGCGAATGCTCGAGTTGTTACGTGGGCCATAGCTGCTCCATCCGCGTCTGAAATTTGCAGGAATTGTGTTGAGTCCATTTTCGTTCATTTTCTTTTTAAGTAAGAAAACACCTTTTGATTACTTATCTTTTCTATAAAAGAAAGACGCTGAACGCCTAAAATTTAATATCGAACATGTCCGCTCGGCTCAAATTCCTTCCGTTTACTTTTCAAAAACGACTGTATTGACCTGCATGGGCTCAACATCTCGCACGTGTAAAGCCGCTGAATTTCATACAATGAGCGCAGCAAAACGCAAGGTAAAACGCCTTGTGAACAACTACGCCCGATGTCCAGATGCGGGCGAGGGAGAGGAGCAAACGCTCATGGCACTTGTTACCACCGAAAAGATGCTCAAGGACGCTCAGGCCGGCCACTACGCCGTCGGCGCGTTCAACGTCGAGAACCTCGAGTTTGTTATGGCCGTTCTGGCTGCTGCCGAGGAGACCAAGTCCCCCGTCATCATGCAGACCACCCCGGGCACCATCAAGACCGCTGGTCTGGACTACTTCTACGGCATGGTCAAGGCTGCCGCCGAGCGCGCTTCCGTGCCCGTTGCCCTGCACCTCGATCACGGCGATGGCTATGACCGCTGCATGCAGGCTTTCCGCACGGGCTACACCTCCGTCATGATCGACGGTTCGCACGAGTCCTTCGAGGACAACATTGCCCTGACCAAGTCCGTCGCCGACGCTGGCCGCGCTATGGGCGTGCCCGTCGAGGCTGAGCTTGGCAAGGTTGGCGGCAAGGAGGACGACGGCCCCGCGGTTGAGGGTGAGAGCCCCTACACCGATCCGGCCGAGGCCAAGGAGTTCGTCGAGCGCACTGGCTGCACCTCCCTCGCTATTGGTGTTGGCACCAGCCACGGCGTGTACACGAGCGATCCGCACATCGAGCAGTCCGTGGTCAAGGCCATCCGCGACGCCGTCGACGTGCCGCTGGTTCTGCATGGCACCTCCGGTGTGCCCGATGAGCAGGTTGCCGAGGCTGTGAAGAACGGCATCTGCAAGGTTAACTACGCTACCGAGCTGCGTCAGGCCTACACCAAGGGCTTCATGGCCTACATGGCCGAGAACCCCGCCTGCTTCGATCCTAAGAAGCCGGCCAAGGAGGGCATGCGTGAGATCACCGAGCTGGTTAAGATTCGCATGACCAACCTCAACTCTGTGGGCAAAGCAGAGTAACAGCAAGGGTACTCCGACTCGCTACTTATCTCGGGGAGGGACGAGGGCTTAGTTCCCCAATCGTCCTCGGGCATGCAAAAAGCCTCGCTGCGCACTTCGTGCGGCGAGGCTTTTTGCCCCCTGCGGAAAGATTGGGGAACTAAGCCCTCGTCCCTCCCAGGTTGACCTACTCGAGGTCGTCGCCCTTGTGGCGTTGGGCGGAAAATTGGAGCGTTAGGGCTACTTTGTTGATGGGGGCTAGTATGCCCGGGCTTGGTTGGGGAAGGTTTTGTCTAGGGATGCTTGGAGCTTTTCGAACGATGCTTGCAAGTTGAGATTCTGATTGGTTGAGCGTTTGGCTTTTGTGGTGGGGGAGTCGAGGAGACCGTCTCTCTGTGTCGGGGGGAAGGAGAAAAGGTCTGCATGTGTTAGGGATGGCTGCTGTGCTGCGTCATTGGAAGAATGCATGCTTATGCGGCCTCCTCGATGTCCACCAAAAGATTGCGCGCGGGGTGTGCTGCTAGGTCCCGTGCGTTGGCAGTATTATGCCGCGGCCGTCGCAAAGAAGCGCTAAAGAAAGGATTAATGAGGTTTGGCGTTACGATGAAACCGCAGGTCAGAGGTATCGAGTAACACTCTTGAAAGGTTTTGGGCTTAAGGGCTTTCTAAGGTTTGTGACGTGGATGTGGCTCGCCTGTGTGGGGTGTGTGGACGGCTCGTTCCTAGCGCTGCGGCTCTGCGGCGCGCACCCGCTCGATGACCTTTTTCATCGTGGCGTCGATGCGGTCTTTTTTGAGATCGCATTCCCAGATGGTTATGGACGTCCAGCCCATTTGAGTGAGTGCTGCCACGGCAGCGCGGTCGCGCTCGACGTTGCGACGGAACTTTGCCTCCCAAAACTCAACATTGCGTTTTGGCTGGCTCGGATTGCACTTAGGGCAGCGATGCCAAAAGCAACCGTTGACAAAGATGGCGATCTTGCGGCCGGGGAAGGCGATGTCGGGCTTGCCGGGAACCTTCCATTCCAAGCGATAACCCGTAAGGCCCGCTGCGCGCAGGCGCTGGCGAACGAGCAGCTCGGGTTTGGTGTTTGCACGCTTGTTGCCCTTCATGGACTTTTTGATGGCAGCGCGACGGCGCACCAGTTCGCGCTCGTCGGCGGAAAGGTCCGAGGTATCGATGCCGTCGAGCAGACCGGGCTTGGGACGCTTTTTGCTGCGGCGCCTAGGTGCGCGCTTGGGCTTGGAAGCGGGCTCGTCGGTCGTGGTGGCCTCGGTGTCGTTGGCAGTGCTGTTGGCCTTAAGCCGATCTTCCTTCAGCTCAATAAGGGCATCAATGAGCCCCTTGTCGGCGGGCATCCATTCCACCGTGGCAAGCGAGGTGCGCGGAATCCAGCGGATATCGAGCTGGCGGTCGTGCTTCTGAGGCTCATCGGATTCATCGGCGAGCGAGCAGTAGTAGCACTCCATTGAGAGGTGGAAATCTGGGTAGTCATACTCAACGGTGTAGAAGTCACGCAGGTTGGTGACTTTGACCTGCAGCTCTTCCATGAGCTCGCGGCGCACGGCGTCTTCAGGTGTCTCGCCGCGCATGAGCTTACCACCCGGGAACTCCCAAAGTCCCTGCATGTCGCCGTAGCCGCGCTGCACAGCAAGTAGCTCGTCAGATCCATCCTTGCGAATGATCCCAGCGGCAACATGAACAGTCTTCAACAGGAGTCCTCTCTCAACATCAACATATGGCAAGGTAGTCTTTTTGGGACGGGGCTACCCTTACCTTACGCAACGGTAAGGCAAGCGTAAGCCATATCGATGGTAGCCGACTCGGCTCCTTGCGACTATAGATGCCGTAGACTAATCGCAAGAAAGGACTCGGTATGCAAACCACGCAAACGGCGACCCCGGTACTGGAGGTCGCGCATCTCGAAAAGGTATATGGAGCGCTGGGCAACGTGACCCGCGCGCTCAACGACGTCAGCTTTACCGTCAACCGTGGCGAATTCGTCGGCATCATGGGCGCCTCGGGCTCGGGCAAGTCGACGCTGCTCAACTGCGTGTCGACCATCGATAGCGCCACGAGTGGCACCATCCGCATCAACGGCCAGGACGTGACGCGCATGAAGCAGGCCAAGCTTTCGCAGTTCCGCCGCGAGGAGCTTGGCTTTATCTTCCAGGACTCCAACCTGCTCGATACGCTCACGGCGCGCGAGAACATCGCCTTGCCGCTCACCATCGCCCGTATGAACTCGGCGGAGATCTCGACCCGCGTGCAGGATGTGGCTGCGCGCCTGTCCATCAGCCAAGTGCTCGACAAGTACCCCTACCAGATGTCCGGCGGCCAGCAGCAGCGCGTTGCCGCCTGCCGCGCGCTCGTCACCGACCCCACGATGATCATGGCCGACGAGCCCACCGGCGCCCTCGACTCCAAGAGCGCCCGCCTGCTGCTCGAGAGCCTGGAGGCGCTCAACCGCCGCCTGCGCGCCACGGTGCTCATGGTTACGCACGATAGCTTTGCCGCCAGCTACACGAGCCGTGTGCTGTTTATCCGCGACGGCAAGATCTTCACCGAGCTGCGCCGCGGCGACACCGACCGCCGCGAGTTCTTCGACCGCATTATGGAGGTCGTTGCCATGATGGGCGGTGAGGGCTCCGATGCTCTGTAAACTCGCTTGGGGCAACGTCCGCCGTGCCGGCCGCGACTACCTCGTCTACTTGTTGACGCTCACCCTGGGCGTCACGGTCTTCTATGCCTTTAACACCATCTCGATGCAGGTCGACATCGCCGGAATTGATGAAGAGGGCTTGGCGCAGGTTATGGGCAGTATGCTCGGCGACCTGACGTACTTTTTGGCCGGTGTCATGGCCTTTTTGATGGTGTACGCCAATAACTTCATCATGAAACGCCGCAAAAAGGAGTTTGGCCTGTACCAGGTGCTCGGCATGGGGCGCGGCCGCGTCGCCACGATCATGGCGCTCGAGACGGTGATTGTCTCGGTGGTGGCCTTTGTTGCCGGCATTGTGCTGGGTGTGGGACTCTCCCAGCTCATGACGTTCTTTACGGCCTCGCTCTTTAAGACGCAGATCGCCAATTTCCACTTCTTTTTCTCGATGCATGCGTTCAATCTGACCCTTGCCTGCATGCTCGTAATGTTTGTGCTCACGCTACTGCTGAACCTCCGCGCCGTGCGTCGTACCAAACTCATCGAGCTTATGGGTGCCGAGCGTCGCAACGAGACCATCAAGACACGCAACCCCTGGATCGCGATTGCCATCTTTGCCGTGGGCGTGGTGCTGGTGGGCGTGGCCTATTACCGTCTGCTACGTGATGGGTTCCCGCTAACCGCGACGGACAGCAAGCTGCAAGAGGCCATGAACCAGTTTGGTATTACGACCGCTATGGTTACCGTGGGCACCTTTGCCCTGTTCTGGGGACTCTCGGGCATGCTCATCAAGCTGCTGCAGAGCCTGCGCGGCGTGTATTGGCGCGGTCTCAACATGTTTACCGTGCGCCAGCTTGCGGCCAAGGTCAACACGGTGTGCTTTTCGATGGGCGTCATCGCGATGATTCTGTTCCTTGCCATTACTTCTGTGACTTGCGGTATGTCGATTGCCAGCGTGATGAACGAGAACCTGGAGCGCTATAATCCGGCCGACATGTCGCAGACGTATGTCTATTACACGCCCGATACGCTCGACTACTACAAAGAGTACGTCAATCCGTCTGAGGCCGATCGCATGGTGCTGGCCGATAGTACGGTCGATTTGTACTCCGCATGGCACGGCGATCCATGGCACGGCGATCGTAAGGACAAGTCGGCGGACAACAACGACGAGACCGGCAAGAAGGTCAATATTGCCGATGTTGCCGGTGAGCATGTGCAGATCGATTCGTATCTGAGTTACCCGCTTGGCGGTTCGGATCCTTCGGTGACTCCAAGTGAAATGTGCAAGGCCATGGGCGAAAAGCTCCCCAAGGCGTTCGAGGGCAGCAACGCCGACATGACAGGCCTGTCTGTGACGCCGGCAAGTCAGTACAACAAATTGCGCCAGATGATGGGCGAGGAGCCGGTGAGCATTGGCCGCGACCAGTACTTGCTTACGTGTGATATGGGCGGTGAGCTGGTCGACCTGTACACCAAGTATATGGCTGGCGGCCATGCCCTTACCTTGGGCGGGCATACGCTCAAGCCCGCAACCGATAAGTCGGACGAGGACACGGCGGCCATCGCCAACTCGGCGATGGGCAGTAACGGGGGTACCGTCGTCGTTGCCGACGAGCTGTTGTCCCAACTCAATCTGCAGCCGTATTCCAGTAGCCTGCTCGTTAACTACAAACAGGGGATGGATACGACCGAGGCAGACGAGAGTATTAAATACACTGTGCTCGACAATCTGCTCGTTGACGGCAAGGAGCCGGGATCGTGGGGAATCTTCATCACACGCTCCGAGATGTACGCGCAAGCAGCGCAAATGAACGGTCTTATTAGCTACCTAGCCATCTACATCGGCTTTGTATTGGTCGTTGCATGCGCGGCGATTCTGTCGATCCAGCAACTCTCCAACGTGGCCGACGGCAGCCGCAGCTATCGTGTGCTGGCACAGATCGGCTGCGACGACCGCCAGATTCGCCATTCGGTGATGGCGCAGCAAGCGGTATTCTTCCTGTTCCCGCTGGCAGTGGGCTTGGCGCACTCCTTTGTGGCGCTCAAGGTGATCATCGAGCTGGTGAGCATCTTTGGCAACATGAGCATCGGTGGCACGGTGGGCCTTACCTGTGCGATTTTCCTGGCAGCCTACGGCGGCTACTTCCTGGTGACCTACCTCATGAGCGCCGGAATGGTGCAAGCTGCCATAGCCACCCGCTACAGCGAGTAGCTCGTTCAGCTCGGATTTATCGTAGGTTGAGCATAAGTCAGACACTATGACCCAATCCAGGGGCACGGAAACGACAGGAGCCCCCGCTCGTGA
>NZ_QSHC01000040.1:0-563 GCF_003467545.1 Collinsella sp. AM38-1BH
GGGAGTCTCGAGATTGATTTCCTCTCCTCCGGGTACTTAGATGTTTCAGTTCCCCGGGTCGTCCTCCCCGCCCCTATGTGTTCGGGGTGGGGATATCCACACTGCTGTGGATGGGTTCGCCCATTCGGAGACCCCCGGGTCGAAGGATGTGTGCTCCTCGCCGGGGATTATCGCAGCTTGCCGCGTCCTTCATCGGCTCCCTGTGCCAAGGCATCCGCCGTGCGCCCGTGGTATCTTGCGGGACCGCATCGGGCCCGCGGGATATCCACGTGTCGCTAATTAAGTTAAATTAATCGATATCATGAATAGCGCTCGTATGTCGCAATTCGGGTATCTCATACCGCGGCACAGTAGTTGACTGTGCTCGCGATCAGATGCTCCTCACTCATATATAAGTGAATTCTTCTTGTTTGGATCGGATGAATGATTGCTATCATTCTTGATTTAATCGCAGAAAAGAATCGAGTCTGGAAGAATTGGATCTTCCATCTCTCTCCTATCGCTATGCGGCTCTCAAGGTACGCGGGTGCGACCCCGGGGACCGGGTGCTGCGGGGACATATC
>NZ_QSHC01000005.1:0-92755 GCF_003467545.1 Collinsella sp. AM38-1BH
AAGTCAGACACTATGACCCAATCCAGGGGCACGGAAACGACAGGAGCCCCCGCTCGTGACCGCGGGTCGGGGCTGCGACAATGTTGTTGAAGTGCCAGAGGCGCAGCCGCGCCGCAACGAGGTTGGGAGGCTCCCGTGCCTAGATATTCTACCGCCTTCGGAATGGACGTACACCTCAGGTCCACCACCGTCTGCGCGCTCGACGCGGAGACGGGCGAGGCCGTGACGAGGAGGTTCCGCGGCAACCCCTGGGGCGAGGTCGCGGAGTGGATGTCGGGCTTCCCCGGCCCGTCGCTCGCCGCCTACGAGAGCGGCTACCTCGGCTTCGCCCCGCAGAGGGAGCTCTCCGGGCTCGGCGTCGACTGCGTCGTCGCGGCCGTCTCCAGGGTCCCGAGGTCGTCGGCAGACCTCTCGTCCAAGAACGACCGCAACGACGCGGCCAGGATGGCCAAGGCGATACTGTCGCACGACGTCACCCCGGTATGGGTGCCGTCCCCCGAGATCGAGGGGCTCAGGGACCTCGCCGGGGCCCACGACGCGGCGACCGCGAGGCTCGCGGCGGCGAAGCAGCGGCTCCTGGCGTTCCTGGCCCGCCGGGGCTACGCCTACGGCGGCACGACGCCGGCCGGAAACCCCCGGAGGTACTGGACGTACGACTTCCTCAGGTGGCTCGACAAGGTCCGGCCCGCCGACGACGGCGGCATCCGGGCGCTTGCGGCGCTGAGGAGCGAGGTCGAGGCGGCCGCCGAGACGCGCGACGACCTCCTCGCCGAGTACAGGGCCGCCGTCGCGGCGGGGCCCCCCCCCGCGGGGAGCCGCCGTCGCGGCGGGCCCCCTCTCGGCGGAGGTCGAGGCGCTCCAGTCGATCAAGGGGTGCGGGTTCGCGCTCGCCGCCGCCTTCGCGTCCGAGGTCGGCGACTTCTCGAGGTTCCGCTCCGGCAGGCAGGTGACGTCCTACTTCGGCCTCGCCCCGAAGCAGAGGTCGAGCGCGGACTCCGTGCGCCTCGGCGGGATCAGCGGGGCCGGCAACGCGCTCGTCAGGAGGCTGGCAGTCGAGGGGTCCTGGAGCTACGTCCAGGCGAGCCACCAACCGAAGCTGATGCCCAAGGGCAGCGGCGTCCCGCTCGAGGTGAGGATGCACGGGAGGAAGGGTTCCGAGCGCCTGCTCCGGCGCCGCGAGGAGATGCTCGCCAGGGGCATGCCCCAGGCGAAGGCGAACGCCGCCACCGCCGCCGAGCTCGTGAGGTGGCTGTGGGCCCTCGGCGCGATGTGCCGGGAGGCAACCGAATAGACATAGCCCCCGTCCCGGCGAGCCGGGCAGCCTTCGGGGATACCCCCGCTTTCGCTGGGCGCGCGGCAGCGGCCGCATGCGCGTAGTCAGACTTGGGGAGCCCCGCCGAAGGAATGGAGTGCGGGCCGACAGAACGGTATCCGCGGATATGAGACTGAGCCGAAGGCGTCGACGACATGCCGGGGGCGGACCGGGACGGGTTCAACGGCAGGCCCCGCCGACCGATTGCAAGCGGTCGGCGGGGCCATTGTGGCTCTTGACAGCGGATTGGGTCATATGAGCGAAAACGCCCCTAGGCGAGCAAGGTGACGTGAAAGAGGAGGGAAGCGTACTTCGGTACGCGACCGACGATTGAACGTCAGGTTGCCGCTTAGGGGCGTTTGCAGCGTCGAGCCGTTACGCGGTTTGGCAAACCGCGTAACTAAATACGCTCTGCGATCTCGTGGATGAGGTAGTCGGTCTTTTCCCAGCCCAGGCACGGGTCGGTGATCGACTTGCCAAAGACACCGCCGTCGACCGGCTGGTTGCCATCCTCCAGGTAGGACTCGATCATAAAGCCCTTGACCAGCTTGGAGATGGACTCGTTGCGGCGGCAGCTGTCGAGCACCTCCTTGCAAATGCGATACTGCTCCAGCGGACGCTTGCCCGAGTTGTCGTGGTTGCAGTCGATGACCGCTGCCGGATTGGCATAGCCGGCATGCTCGGTATAGCGTTCGGCCAGGCGCTCCAGGTGCTCGTAGTGGTAGTTGGGGTAGGTGCGACCGTCGAGACCGATGTAGCCACGCATAACGGCGTGCGCGAGCGGATTGCCGTCGCACTCGACCTCCCAGTTGCGGAAGATGAAGCTCTGGTGCGCCTGCGCGGCGTAAATGGAGTTGAGCATAACGGTGGTAGAGCCGGCAGTGGGATTCTTCATGCCGACGGGTACCGAAATGCCGCTCGACACCAGGCGATGCTCCTGGTTCTCGACCGAGCGTGCGCCCACGGCAACATAGCTCAGCAGGTCGACGAGGTATTGGTAGTTGGACGGGTAGAGCATCTCATCGGCGGTAAAGAAGCCGGTCTCCTCGATGACGCGCAGGTGCATGTGGCGGATGGCCTTGACGCCCTCGAGCAGGTCGTCGGGAGCCTCGGGGTTGGGGTTGTGCAGAAGACCCTTGTAGCCGGTGCCCTTGGTGCGCGGCTTATTGGTGTAGACGCGCGGAATGATGATGAGCTTGTCCTTGACCTCTTCGGCGACCTTGGCCAGTCGGTTCATGTACTCAAGCACCGAATCCTCGCGGTCGGCAGAGCACGGGCCGATGATGAGTACCTTGCGCGCGTCCTCGCCGGTAAAGACTTTGGCGACCTCGGCGTCAAATGCCTGCTTTTTGGCAGTAAGCTCGGCGGAAAGCGGCATCTCCTCGCGGATCTCCATGGGGATCGGCAGCCTGCGTTTGAATTCCATGGCCATAGGGGCCTCCTCAATCAATTGATGGCAATGAGAACATTGTCGAATGCTCGGCATTATCCGCTGTCGCACGCTAAAGTGCAAGTCCTTGTCACCCCGAAACCTGCCAAAAAGGGACAGGTTTATTTTGGCAGGTTTTATCTGGGCAAACGTCGGCGGATGCCGGGAGGGAGCTGCGCCACGCGGAACCCTAAGGCTGTTGCCGGTTCCCCAGGAAACACTCCGTGGGCAAAAAATGCCAAATATGAGTACTGTTGCTCACCTAGTAACATATCCGTCTAGCGAGATAATAGACAAAGTGATAAATATGTTCATTAACGTTGGCAGACAGAAGCCTGCTAACGGGCGTTTTGATTAATTCAAAGGCGTATAGGGGCCGCAAAGAGGTCGTTTGAGGTGGTTTTGGCTGTTACTAAAAAGGTGACAGTACTCATATTTGCCCTTTTTTGCCCACGGGGTCTGGAAAGCGCCGTCAATGAGGTCTCGGGGAAGGCGTTTCGAGGCTCGAAGGACACAAAACGGGGGGGCGGGGTGTCCTGCGCCCCCGTTCTCGGGCGTCATCATTTCTCTGCGGCCGTATCTACGCCGCCTCGTCGAACTGCGAGTTGTACAGGTCGGCGTAGAAGCCGCCCTGGGCGAGCAGCTCGTCGTGCGTGCCCTTCTCGACGATGTCGCCGTCACGAATTACCAAGATCACGTCGGCGTTGCGGATCGTGGACAGGCGGTGCGCGATGACAAAGCTGGTACGGCCCTGCATCAGCGCATCCATGGCACGCTGAATAAGCTCCTCGGTGCGAGTGTCAACGTTGGAGGTCGCCTCGTCCAAAATCAGCGCCGGACGGTCGGCCAGAATGGCGCGGGCGATGGTCACGAGCTGGCGCTGACCCTGCGAGAGGTTGGTGCCCTCTTCGTTGATCATAAAGTCGTAACCGCCGGCGAGCGTATGGATAAAGTGGTCGCAGCGTGCGGCGCGTGCAGCGGCTTCGACCTCGGCATCGCTCGCGTCGGGGCGTCCGTAGCGGATGTTCTCGCGGATCGTGCCGTTAAACAGCCAGGTATCCTGCAGTACCATAGCAAACTCGCCGCGCAGCGCCGCGCGATCCCAATCGCGCACGTCGATGCCCTCGACGCGCAGCGAACCGCCGTCCACATCGTAGAAGCGCTGCAGCAGCTTGATGAGCGTGGTCTTGCCGGCGCCGGTGGGGCCGACGATGGCGATGGTCTGGCCGGGCTGCGCCTCGCAGCTAAAGTCGTGGATGATGGTCTTGTCGGGCGTGTAGCCAAACTTGACATGGTCAAACTCCACGTGGCCGGGGCGCTTCTCGGGAATCTGCGCGTCGGCTTTCTGCTCCTCCTCGGGCGCGGCTAGGAACTCAAAGACGCGCTCGGTGGCAGCGGCCATCGACTGCATCGTGTTGCTCACGTTGCCCAGCTGCTGCACCGGCTGCGTAAAGTTGCGCACGTACTGGATAAAGCTCTGGATGTCGCCGGGCGTGGCATTGCCGGTCAGCGCAAGTTGCGCGCCCACCACGACGACGCCCACGTAGCCCATGTTACCCACCAGGCTCATAAGCGGCATCATCAGGCCCGATAGGAACTGCGAGCGCCAGCCACTAATAAAGAGCCGGTCGTTTTGACGGTCGAACTCCTCGATCGAGGCCTCGGCGCGGTCGAACACCTGAATGACGTTCTGGCCGGCAAAGTCCTCCTCGATAATGCCGTTGACCGCGCCCAGAACCTGCTGTTGCTCGCGGAAGTACGGCTGCGAGAAGTGAATCATCACGGCCAGGATAATCGCGGCTGCCGGCAGCGTGAGCACGGTGACGCCGGTGAGCGGCAGGCTGATCGACAGCATCATGACGAGCACGCCGATAATCTGCGTTATCGACGTGATGAGCTGCGTCACGCTCTGGTTGAGCGACTGACCCAGCGTGTCGACGTCGTTGGTGATGCGGCTGAGTACGTCGCCCTTGCTGTGGCCGTTAAAGTAACTCATCGGCACGACGGCGATTTTGGCGGCAATCTCCTTGCGCATGCGATAGCAGATCTTTTGCGTGACGCCGGTCATGAGCCAGCCCTGGATGAGGCTGCAAACAGAGCTTGCCAGATACAGGCAGAGCAAAAAGCCGAGCGTCTTGGCGATCCAGGCAAAGTCGACGTCGCCGGTGCCGTTGACCTTGGCAACCAGGCCTTCGAACAGTTTGGTGGTAACCTGGCCGAGCACCTTGGGTCCCACAATGTTAAAGATGACCGAGCACACGGCAAAGGCGACGGCGGCAAGCACGGCAATCTTGTGCTGGCCGATATAGCCGAGCAGCTGCCTCATGGTGCCCTTAAAGTCCTTGGCCTTTTCGCCGCGACGCATGCCGCCCATGCGGCCCATGGGACCACGCTGGCGGGTGGGCTTGGGAATCTGAGTCTTGGTCTCGTCTGCCATTAGCGCTCGCCTCCTTCCGTGACGGCTGCAATTTCTTCTTGGGTAAGCCCCAGCTCTTCGGCGGAAAGCTGTGACTGTGCGATCTCCAGGTACGCCGGGCAGCTGTGCAGCAGCTCCTCGTGCGTACCGGTGCCCACCACGTGACCGTCGTCGAGCACGATAATCTGGTCGGCGTGCATGATAGTCGCGATGCGCTGGGCCACGACCACGAGCGCGGCGTCGGTAACGTTTTTGGCCAGCTCCTCGCGCAGGCGCGCGTCGGTCTTGTAGTCGAGGGCACTAAACGAGTCATCGAACACCACAACCTCGGGCTTTTTGGCCAATGCGCGGGCGATGGCCAAGCGCTGGCGCTGACCACCCGAGACATTGGAGCCTCCCTGGCTGATGGGGGAGTCGTAGCCGCCCTCGCGCTCGGCGATAAAGTCCTCGGCTTGGGCGATGCGTGCCGCCCGGTGCATGTCATCATCGCTCACCATGTCGCCGGCAAACTTGAGGTTGCTCTCGACGGTGCCCGAGAACAGGCGACCCTGCTGCGGGATGTAACCAATGCGGCGGCGAAGCTCGGAAAGGGTCATGTCGCGCACGTCGATGCCGTCGAGCGAAATGCTGCCGCCCGTGACGTCGTATAAGCGCGGAATCAGCTGTACGAGCGTGGACTTGCCCGAGCCCGTGGAG
The DNA here is from genome assembly GCF_003467545.1 of Collinsella sp. AM38-1BH. Taxonomy (NCBI): domain Bacteria; kingdom Bacillati; phylum Actinomycetota; class Coriobacteriia; order Coriobacteriales; family Coriobacteriaceae; genus Collinsella; species Collinsella sp. AM38-1BH. The sequence goes on from NZ_QSHC01000005.1 coordinate 5,854, forward strand.
CCAATGATGCCGAGCATCTGACCGGCATGCGTGGTGAAGTTCACGCCGCTGATGACGTCGGCGCGGGCATCGGGATACTGGAAGCTCACGTCGCGGAAGGTGAGCTCACCGCGCGGCGCGCTGGCCGTGGGCAGTTTGGGCGAGGCGGGGTCGTTGATGCTCGTGGGGCAGGTGATGACCTCTTCCACGCGCTCGGCTGCGACCTCGGCACGGGGCAGAATGACCGAAACCATGGTGAGGATCATAAACGCCATAACGATCTGCATGGTGTAGGAGATAAACGCCATCATGTTGCCGACCTGCATCACGCCGTCGGACACGCCTTGGGCGCCAAACCAGACGATGAGCACGGTGATGCAGTTCATGACGAGCATCATGAGCGGCATCATAAAGCTCATGGCTCGGTTGGTGTAGAGCTGCGTGGTCATCAGGTCGAGCGACGCCTTGTCAAAACGCTCGAGCTCATGCTCCTCGCGGTTGAACGAGCGGATGGGCATAAGACCGTCGAGCAGCTCGCGGGCGGTAAGGTTCACACGGTCCACGTAACTTTGCATCTTTTTGAACTTGGGCATGGTGAGGCCCATGAGCACGCCGACGACGGCCGAGACCGCGATGATGGCCACGGCGATGGTCCACTCCAGGCCGGTGTGGTTGGCCAGGACACGCATGACAGCGACGATGCCCATGACGGGAGCCATCAGGCACATGCGGATAAACAGGGTTGCGGCCATCTGGATCTGCTGAATGTCGTTGGTGCAGCGGGTGATGAGCGAGGCCTGGCTAAACTTGCCCACCTCGGCCGGCGAGAAGTGCATAACCTTGTTGAAGGTCTCGCGGCGCAGGTCGCGGGCGATGGAGCAGGCGGTGCGCGACGCCACGGCGCCGGTCAGGATGGTGGCGACGAGCGACACCAGACACAGACCAAACATCGTGGTCGCCATGCGGCCCAGGTAGGCGTTCTGCACGTCGGCGGGGTCGATGCCCTGTGCCTTGTACTCGTCCTGCACATAGCTCACGGCGCGCTGGGTGACGATGGAGCCCGACATGGAGCCCATTTTGTCTGCCATTTGGTTGGCGCCCTCGACGAGCTTGCCCTGATCGATAAGACCGCCTTCAACGCCTAGGCGCAGGCTCTTCATGGTGATCTTACCGCCGTCGGCGTCGATCTGCTTTTGCATGCTCTGCGCGGCTGCGGCCTTCTGCTGCATCTCGGCGAGCTGCTCGGGCGTCATCGCTGCCATCTGCTCGGGGGTGGGCATGGCCTGAGCGGCGCCGCCATCGCTTGCCTCGGTGGATGCGCCGGTCATGTCGCCCATGGAGTCGGCGTCAATGCCCTGGTTGAAGGCGAGCACGACGGTCTCAGGCAGGCTCATGATGTCGGCAATCTTGTCGCCGTCGCCGCGCTCCTCCTCGGTGCCCTTGTACGTTCGAATGCCGTTATTGTCCGCCTTACTAAACACGGCCTCCACAGCTTTGGCGTCCTTGGCGCTCATAAAGAGTTCGAGGTCGTCGAGCGATTCGGCGCGAATGGTGTCGGGCACGGGCGAGGCGATGCCGCCTTGCTGCACGCCCACGTCGACGATGTCGCTCATATAGGTAGGCAGCGCCAGATCGGCGTTGCAGCTGATTACGATAAGTACGATAGCTGCGAGCAGTGCCAGGACATGCTTTTTAAAGAGCTTGAGAATCCTCACTCGGCATCTCTCCTTTCTTGATTGTGGTCGATAATTTCGTTGGCACGCCTTAGAAGACGCACCATCTCTTGGGTATCTGTTTCGCCGAGCTGTTCGAGGAAAGCCGCGGTGCGGTCCTCGAATTCCCGGCGTTTGATTTCGAGATCCTGGAATCCCTTGTCGGTCACTATGACGTGTACGCGACGACGGTCGGTCTTTGAGTGCTCACGCTCAACCCAGCCCTTGGCTTCGAGAGCGCGTAGGATATTGGCAATGCGGGCGTTCGAGACCCAGGCGCGATCAGCGAGTTCGCTCGGCGTGAGCGAACCGCCAGCGAGCATAAGGGCGCGCATGACAGCCATCTCGCCGCTGAGAGCTTTGTCCACAAAGCGCGAAACGCGCTGGTGAATGCCGCCAAACTCGGTAAGGAGCTGACTCCCAAGCTCATGGAAATCGGTATCTTCCACCGAAAACCCCTAACACTAGAAACTATTTTCGGTGAAAGATGATACCCCTGCACGCGCGCCCTATACGGAAGATTTTTGGGACATGCCTAGAAAACTGCCTTTAGGCGATCTCCGTACACCGTCGGTGCCAGCAAAGTTAAGGGCAGATCTCTAGGCATGTCCCAAAAACTACCTGGTTGCTAGGCAATATAAAGAACGCATAAAGAATTAAAATCATTCAAGAATTGCAGCGTTTCAAAGAACTATCATGCACGCGGTTAGGCGAGGGGTTGTCACCACCATGACGACTGGGACTCATATAATCGCCACGTGCGATGCTCCAACTTCCCGCGAGGAGACACCTTATATAAAGGGGGATGGAGTCATGGCATTTGACTTCACGGGCAAGACCGCGATTGTCACGGGCGGCACTCAGGGCATTGGCCTCGAGATCGCCAAGGGCATCGTCGCGGGCGGCGGACATGTCGCGCTCATCGCAAGGAACGCTGCTAAGGGCGAGGCCGCTGTGGCCGAGCTTGGCGAGGGCAACAAGTTTTATCAGCTCGATGTCGCTGATGCGCCCAAGGCGCGCGAGACCGTCGAACAGATTTTCGCAGACCTGCCGCAAACCAATATCCTGATCAACTGCGCTGGCGTCATCAGCACCAAGAAGTTCGACGAGATCGACGACACCGAGTGGCGCCGTACCATCGACATCAACCTCAACGGCACCTTTACCATGATGAACGCCGTGTACCCGCACTTTAAGGCTGCCCATGCCGGCACTATCGTCAACGTGAGCTCTGTTGCTGGCAAGATCGGCGGCGGCCTGCTCGGCACCGCGGCTTACGCGAGCTCCAAGGCCGGTGTTAACGGTCTAACCAAGGCAGTCGCCAAGGAGGGCGGTAGGTTCGGCGTTCGCTGCAACGCTGTGTGCCCGTCGCTCACGTTGACCGATATGACCTCGATTCTCTCTGACGAGAACTCTCAGCGCATCATCAACGGTATTCCTCTGGGCCGTGCCGCCCAGGCCAGCGAGCCTGCGCAGATGGTGCTCTTCTTTGCCTCCGACCTCGCCAGCTTCGTGAACGGCGAGATCGGTGACTGCGACGGTGGCATCGTTCTGGACGGGTAATACCCCGCGACGTTAATTCGGCGACGGCTCCTGCGACTCGGGACCGTCGCCTTCTTTCTGGCACAGGAGCGTGCGACCGCGTGCCACACGCATCAAAAGGAGATATAAATGAGTGAATCGACTGTGGTGGAGGCGCCGGCGGCAAAGGAGCCGTTCTTTAAGATGTCCTCCATCCCGGGTGCCAATATTTTGGTGCCGCTTCTGCTGGGCTGCCTGCTCAACACGCTATTCCCCGATCTGTTCAAAACGCTCGGCAGCTTTACGCTTGGCATGACCCAGCAGGGTGCAGGCCCGCTCGTGGGCGCTTTTTTGCTTATCGTCGGTACGACGATTTCGTTTAAGAGTGCTCCTGCCGCCGCTGCCCGCGGTGCCATCATCATCGCCGTCAAGCAAATCGTGGTCGTTGCCGTGTCGCTGCTCATCCTTTATGTGTTCAACGACAACCTGTTTGGCATCTCTGCCATGGTGATGCTGGCGGCTTGCACCGGCGCCAACAACGCTATGTACGCTGGTCTGATGGGCACCATGGGCAATGAGGCCGAGCGTGGCGCTGTCGCAATCACCACGCTCGTTGTCGGCCCTCCGGTCACGATGATCGTGCTCGGCGCTGCCGGCCAGGCTCCGATCGGCTGGTCGCTCGTGGGTGCCATCCTGCCGATCGTCGTCGGCATTATTCTGGGCAACGTCTTCCCCAGCTTTAAGAAGATGATGGCACCGGCACTTTCCGCCGTCATCGTGCTCGTCTTCTTTGCCATGGGCTCGACCATGACCTTTGGCCAGCTCATTAATGGCGGTCTTCCCGGTATTCTGCTCGGCGTGATCTGCTCGGTGATCTTTGCAATTCCCGTCATCGCGGTCGACAAGCTCACGGGCGGCACGGGTGTCGCAGGTGCGGCCATTTCGAGCTGCGCCGGAGCCAATGTGGCTACGCCTGCTGCCATGGCAAGCGTCAACGGGGCCACGTACGGTGGCGCCGTGCTCGCGACGGCTACGGCACAGGTTGCTGCCTGCGCAATCGTGACGGCTATATTGACCCCGCTGGTCACCAGCTGGTGCTACAAGCATTTTGAGGGCCAGCAGAGCAACAGCAAGGCAACGACCGACAAGGCTTCCGCAGCCGCCTAATGCCAAACGGCAATCAAAGCTAAATAACTAGCCACGCCATAGGGCGGCCCTGGGGGAAATCCCGTGGCCGCCCTTCAGTTTCTGAAGGGTCTCTGGGGTACTTTACCCTGATAAAGCTGACATAACAGCTAGAGTGAACGTCGTACAAAGGCAAGGAAAAATACCAAAGAAATCGGTGAACGGTAGTTGTTCGCGCTCGCATTTCCTGCGGGTTTGTAAAAAACGCCATTATGATATAAAAAAAGAAACATATAACAGCCCAGATGGAGAGGGTCGCTATGTTATCCTTCTCAAACGGGTGAAATCTTGGGTTTTGGGTTGTAGTTCCAAGGTGGATAAACGTTTTCCCTACACCAACGTGTGGTGAAGAACGGAAGAAGCCGGTAGTGCAAGCCGAACATTCAAGAATTCAATAAGCAGCGGTGTGAGAGAGCGCCGCATTACACGTAACTAGGAGCGTGGTTACACAATGCAGGAGGCATGGGAAGGCTTCAAGGAAGGCATCTGGACGGGAGAGGTTGACGTCCGAGACTTCATCCAGAAGAACTACACCCCCTACGAGGGCGACGAGTCGTTCCTCGCCGGCCCGACCGAGCGTACCAAGGAGCTGTGGGGCGAGGTTCTCGACCTGCTGCTTAAGGAGCGCGAGCAGGGCGGTGTCCTCGATATGGACACCAAGACCGTCACGGGTATCGTGAGCCACCCCGCTGGCTACATCGATAACGCCCACCGCGAGAAGGAGACCATCGTCGGCCTCCAGACCGACAAGCCGCTCAAGCGCGCGCTGCACGTCAACGGCGGTATCCGCATCGCTTGCCAGGCTGCCAGCCAGCACGGCTATAAGGTCGACGAGAACGTTGTCGAGCGCTACACCTTCGAGCGCAAGACCCACAACGCCGGCGTCTTCGATGTCTACACCCCCGAGATGCGTGCTTGCCGCTCGGCTCACATCATCACCGGTCTGCCCGATGGCTATGGCCGCGGCCGCATCATCGGCGACTACCGTCGTGTTGCCCTGTACGGCGTCGACTACCTGATTAAGGACAAGGAGGCCCAGAAGGCTTCCACCCCGACGGTCATGACCGCCGACAACATCCGCGATCGCGAGGAGCTGCAGGAGCAGATCCGCGCCCTCGGCGAGCTCAAGATGATGGCCGAGACCTATGGTTTCGACATTTCCAACCCTGCTACCAACACGCAGGAGGCCATCCAGTGGATGTACTTCGCCTACCTCGCTGCCGTCAAGGAGCAGAACGGCGCCGCTATGTCCATCGGCCGTACCTCTACGTTCATCGACATCTACGCTGAGCGCGACCTTGCCAACGGTACCTTCACCGAGGAGCAGATCCAGGAGTTCGTGGATCACTTCATCATGAAGCTCCGCATGGTCAAGTTTGCCCGTACCCCCGAGTACCAGGCCCTGTTTACCGGCGATCCGCAGTGGGTCACCGAGTCCATCGGCGGCATGGGTGTTGACGGCCGTACGCTCGTTACCAAGATGAGCTACCGCTACCTGCACACGCTCGAGAACATGGGCACCAGCCCCGAGCCCAACATGACCGTTCTGTGGTCGACCCGTCTGCCCGAGAACTTCAAGAAGTTCTGCGCCAAGACTTCTGTCGCCAGCTCCTCGATCCAGTACGAGAACGACGACCTCATGCGCGTCTATCACGGCGACGACTACGGTATCGCCTGCTGCGTGTCCTCCATGCGCATTGGCAAGGAGATGCAGTTCTTCGGCGCTCGCGCCAACCTGGCTAAGTGCCTGCTGTATGCACTCAACGGCGGTGTTGACGAGGTCTCCAAGAAGCAGGTCGGCCCCAAGTACCGCGCCGTCGAGGGCGATACGCTCGATTACGACGACGTTGTGGCCAAGTACAACGACATGATGAAGTGGCTCGCTGGCGTGTACGTCAACTCGCTGAACATCATTCACTACATGCACGACAAGTATTGCTACGAGCGCATCCAGATGGCTCTGCACGACAAGCACGTGCACCGCTGGTTCGCTACGGGCATCGCTGGCCTTTCCGTCGTGGCTGACTCCCTGTCCGCCATCAAGTACGCCAAGGTCCACCCCGTCCGTGACGAGAACGGCATCATCGTCGACTTCGAGACCGAGGGCGATTTCCCCAAGTACGGTAACGACGACGACCGCGTCGACCAGATCGCTCACGACGTTGTGCACCAGTTCATGGAGTACATCCGCATGAACGACACCTATCGCAACTCCGTGCCCACGACCTCGGTTCTGACCATTACCTCCAACGTCGTGTACGGTAAGAAGACCGGCTCCACGCCCGACGGCCGCAAGGCTGGCCAGCCGTTCGCCCCGGGTGCTAACCCCATGCACAAGCGCGATAGCCACGGCGCCATCGCTTCGCTGTCTTCGGTTTCCAAGCTCCCGTTCCGCGATGCTCAGGACGGCATCTCCAACACCTTCTCCATCATCCCGAGTGCGCTCGGCAAGGAGGACCAGGTGTTCTTTGGCGATATCGACCTTGATCAGCTGGGCGAGTAACTATTGTTAGTGCTATACTAACAATAACGATTACTGATTAGCGCGCCGGTTTCGGCCGGCTCCTATTAATCGAAGGAGACACATTATGAAGGTTTCTGAAGTTTCCGAGACTCAGGCCGATAACCTGGTCCACATGCTCGACGCTTACGCTGAGAAGGGTGGCCACCACCTGAACATCAACGTCTTCAACCGTGAGACGCTGCTCGACGCTCAGGCTCACCCCGAGAAGTACCCGCAGCTGACCATCCGCGTTTCCGGCTATGCCGTGAACTTCCACACGCTCACCAAGGAGCAGCAGGACGAGGTCATTGCGCGTACCTTCCACGACAAGTTCTAAAGGGTTCAACTCCTGTAGGATTACTGGGGCCGGTTTTGGGTTATTTCCCAAAACGTCCTCGGACATGCAAAGAGGCTCCGCTGCGCGCGTTGCGCGGCGGAGCCTCTTTGCGTCCTGCGGGATGTTTTGGAAAATAACCCAAAACCGGCCATGTGGGGTCCTTTGGAGTCACCCTTTAGGCGGAACTCTCCTAATTATTTGGATGAGTCGTTTACTTACTTGTGCTGTTACCGTCTTCCCGCTGTTGTTGGGGTATGCTTTGTTCGTATGTAAACGTATGACATGTTGATGGGGGAGGTTGCTATGGCTCGCGAGGGCGCTCGTTCTAAGGATTCAGCTAAGCCTGGCATCAAGGAAGTTGCAGCGGTGGCGGGGGTTTCGCCTACTACGGTATCTCGCGTGCTTAATAATCGCGGCTATATTAGCCAAGAGACCCGCGATAAGGTCCATGCCGCGATGAAGCGCATCAACTATACGCCCAACGATATCGCCCGTGCCATGCTCAACGGTCGCCTGAATCTAATAGGTATGATCGTCCCCTATGTCAGCAGCCCGTTTCATGCACAAGCGGTTCAAGCCGTTGAGCGTACCCTGGCCGAAAACGGTTTTAAGATGCTGCTGTGCAATAGTGCCAATCGACCTGATCTTGAGCGTTCTTATATCGATATGCTTCGGCGCAATATGGTTGATGGCGTCATTGTCAACTCGCTTAATATCGGTGCCGAGGCGTATGCCGAGATGGGTTTGAGTCTGGTTGGTATCGACTGCGACCTTGGCGAGGCCTCTGTTCAGATTGCGAGCGACAGCTATAGTATCGGCGAACTTGCCACGCGTCGCCTGATCGATGACGGGTGTTCGCGCATCCTGTGCCTGCGCAGCAATAGCCGCATGCGCATGCCTGCCAATAAGCGTACCGATGCCTACCTCGATGTTGTTGAGCAGGCCGGTTTGCCCGCGCTTGTCCGTGAGGTCGAGTTCGTTAAGCCCGACGACGAAAAGAGCGCGGTCGTTGCGAAGATCCTCGATGAGAACCCCGATATTGACGGCATCTTTGCGGGAGACGACACGATGGCGGCTATCTGTCTTAACGTGATGAAGCAGCGCGGCTTGAGCGCTCCGGGCGATATTAAGGTCGTGGGCGCGGATGGTGCCCGCCGCACTATGACGTTTATGCCTGACTTAACAACCGTACGCCAAGATATCGATCGCATCGGAGAGCTCGCGGCGCAATCCATCATTGCTCTTATTAACGGCGAAAAGCCCGAATCGAATATCAAGCTCCCCGTTGAACTCATTGAGGGTAAAACCGCGTAGTTCATCCCGTGCCAAAAGAATTCCTCAAACACCTCTGATGACCGTTCGCCGGCATATGTCAACCGTTTGCCGACGACTGGAACTGCGAAAAGACGTATTGGTGTGAAAACGTTTGACATATGAAAACGATTGACATATCTTGCAGTTGTACCGAGTTAGTATCTCGTGAGAAAGGAAGTCTCGGATGCACAAGGTGTATTACCAGCCTGAGGGAATTTGGGTAGGCGACATCATGCCGTACGGCGAGGACGGCACGTTCTATCTCTATCATCAGCGTGACACGCGAAACCCCGGACCTTTCGGAGAGCCGTTTGGCTGGGCACTCGCGACAACCAAGGACTTCGTCAATTACAAAGACTTTGGCGAGAGCCTTGAGCGTGGCGGCGACGAGGAAGTCGACCAGTATGTTTATGCCGGCACGGTGTTTAAGGTGGGCGACAAGTACCATGCGCTCTACACTGGTTGCAATCGCGATAAGGTCAAGGCACGCTTGATGAAGCAGGTTCTTCTTCACGCAACGAGTGACGACGCCGTCAAGTGGGAGAAGAACATCGCCGAGACGCTGCTTCCGCCCCAGGAGGGTTACGATGACCGCAACTGGCGCGATCCCTTTGTGCTTTGGGATGAGGAGAACGAAGAGTACATGCTCATCCTCGGCACGCGTGTGGGCGAGGACAAGCGTCTGATGACCGGTCGTCTGGTCAAGTTCACCTCCAAGGACCTGGATACCTGGGAGTTCCAGGGCGACTGGTGGAATCCGGGCCTGTACACCATGTTCGAGATGCCTGATCTCTTTAAGATGGGCGACTGGTGGTATCTGGTGTTCTCCGAGTACAGTGATGGCAACAAGACCCGTTACCGCATGTCTCGCTCTATCAACGGTCCTTGGATCACTCCTGCGGACGATTCCTTCGATGGCCGCGCGTACTATGCCGCGCGTACCGCATTTGACGGCGAGCGCCGCGTTCTCTTTGGTTGGGTTCCTACGCGTGACGAGGGCGGCGACCCCAGCTCTTACCTGTGGGGTGGCACCTTTATGCCCCTCGAGATCGTTCAGCGTGCCGACGGAACGCTCGGCACCAAGCTTCCTGATAGCATGCTTGGCGCCTTTGGCGAGGCTAAGGCAGTCGAGGCCTTTGAGCTCTCCTGCGAGTCGGGCAAGGTCGAGCAGGTGCTCGCCGCGGATGCCGGTTCCACCTATATGCTCGATGCCGACATCGAGCTCGCCGGTGACGCTGCCGGCTTCTCGGTGAAGCTTGCCGAGGACGCCGAGTCCGGTCTTGCCTATGAGTTCCGCGCCAACCTGCGTGAGGGCAAGCTCGAGTTTACGGCGGCCCCCCAGTATCCGTGGTTCCAGGTCAACAACATGGGCCTCGAGCGTCCGTTGTTCTTTAAGGGCGAGGGCACTCATCATGTGCGCCTGGTCGTCGACGACGACATCGCGACCATCTTTGTCGATGATGTTGCGCTTAACGCTCGATTCTGCAATAAGCAGGGCCAGGGTGTGGCGCTGACGGTCACCGACGGTACGCTTAAGTGCGCAAATGCAACGATCGCGTCTCTGTAATGGCATCAAAACGTCTTATGCTTTCGTAAAGGAATGGAGAGGAACATGGACTACAAAGTAGTGTCTCAGCAAGTCGTCGATAACGTCGGCGGTCTGGAGAACATCGAGGGCGCCACGCATTGCGTTACGCGTCTGCGTCTGGTGCTCAAGGATACGAGCAAGTACAACAAGGCCGAGCTCGAGAACATCGATGGCGTCAAGGGCGTGCTGTACAACAGCGGCCAGCTCATGATCATCTTCGGTACCGGTACCGTCAACAAGGTTTACGATGAGTTTATGGCTCTGACGGGCGTTAAGGAGATCAGCGCTTCCGAGGTCAAGGGCGCCGAGGCGGACAAGAAGGGCAAGTTCTTCTCGGTCCTCAAGGTATTCTCGGACATCTTTATCCCCATCATTCCCGCTTTCGTCGGCGCTGCTATCATCATCGGCCTTAAGTCGCTGATCGTTGCCAACGGCCTCTTTGGCATGGAGGGCAGCCTCGCCGATCACAGCGAGTTCCTCAAGAACCTCGCAAGCTTCTTTGCCATTATCGCCACCACCTTCGACTACCTACCTGTCCTGGTTATGTACAGCGCGGTCAAGCGTTTTGGCGGTAACCCGATCCTGGGCATCCTCGTCGGTATCGTCATGGTTCACCCGAGCCTTATGAACCGTAACACGTTCGTTATGGACCCGACGGGTGCTGAGTACTGGAACTTCGGTCCGCTCTCCATTCCCATGGTTGCTTTCCAGGGCGGCGTGTTCCCTGCAATCCTGACTGCCTGGTTTATGGCCAAGGTCGAGAAGATTGCCCAGAAGTACATCCCCGAGGTCGTTTCGTTCGTCTTTGTCCCGACCGTTACCCTGATTCTTGCTAACGTCGCCCTGTTCACCGTGTTCGGCCCGCTCGGCAACCTGATCGGCGACGTCCTCGCCGGCGTAATCGATATCCTGTACAACAGGATGGGCGTCTTCGGTGCCTTTGTCTTTGCCGCATTCCTGCAGCCGCTCGTCGTTACCGGTACGCATCAGTTCATCCAGGGTATCGAGGCAAACCTCGTTGCCACGACTGGCTTCAACTACATCCAGGCCATCTGGTCGGTTTCCATCATCGCCCAGGGCGGCGGCGCCATCGGCATGTACCTCATTCACAAGAAGCATTCCAAAGAGCGCAACATCTGCATGTCGTCCTTTATCCCGACGCTGGTCGGTATCTCCGAGCCCGCAATCTTTGCTGCAAACATGCGCTACTCGATCATCCCGTTCATCTGCGCTTGCATCGGTGCAGGCTGCGGCGGTGCCTTCGTGAAGCTCTTTGAGGTGCGCGCCATCGGTCAGGGTCTGACCGGCGTGCTTGGCCTGCTCATCGTCACGCCCGAGACGCTCGTGTGGTATGTGGCTGGCAATCTCATCGCCTTTATCGTGCCGATCGTCTTGATCTTTGCCTACAACAAGGCAAAGGGCGTGCCGACCACTGATGAAGAGGGCGCTGGTGCTGGCTTTGATGTCAGCTTCTAGTTGAGCCGTTCAGCGTAATCTGAGGATAAGTCCATTTGGGGAAGGGCGTTCGACTCGTGTGAGTCGAGCGTCCTTCCCCATAGACGAGAAAGTCAACGGCGATGTTTAATCAAAAAAATAAGGTGACACGCGCGGACTATGAGCAGTGGCGTGCCGGACAGGATGAGACGGCGGGTCGCATCGCGTCCGACCCCGATAGGCTCCTGTTCCATGTGGAGCCTGAGCTTGGCTGGCTCAACGACCCCAACGGTTTGGTGCAGATCGGTGATACGTATCACATCTATCACCAATACGATCCATTCGATGCTGCGCATGGCGGTCCAGTGCTTTGGAATCATCTGACAACAAAGGATTTTGTGACGTACGAGAATCGCGGCCCTGTGCTGTTCCCCGATTCCGATTTGGATTCGAGCGGAGCGTATTCTGGTTCTGCCTTTGTACACGACGGCAAGATTCACTACTTCTATACCGGCAACGTCAAGCATTTTGACCGCGATGATTACGACTACGTGTTGACGGGCCGTGAGCAAAACCAGATTCATGTGGTTGCCGAGAACCCCGACGAATTGGGCGAGAAGCGCATAGCTGTTGGGCCGGTCGATTACCCCGACGATATCGGTACGCACGTGCGTGATCCCAAAATCCTTGAACACGATGGTATCTACTACATGGTTCTGGGCGCTCGTACGAAAGACGACCGCGGCTGCGTGCTTGTCTATACCTCGAGCAATCTAGAGGACTGGAGCTATGCGACGCGCATTGAGTTGGGCGAGAAGTTTGGCTTTATGTGGGAGTGCCCCGATCTGTTTGAGCTCGATGGTGAGCTTATTCTCGTTTGCTGTCCGCAGGGTGTGTCCGCCGATGGATGGCGTTACCGCAATCCGCACCAGTGCGTGTGGTTTCCCATCGAGGCCGATTGGGAGGCGCCGAGTTTTAAGATCGCCGGGCAGGGCATGCCCCCGATGGTCGATGCCGGCTTTGATTTCTACGCACCGCAGTCTTTTGAGGATGCTGCGGGTCGGCGTTTGATGATCGGGTGGTCGGGTTGCCCCGATGCGACGGCAAAAAGCCCGACGGTGGCACGCGGGTGGCAGTGCGCGTTGACGGTGCCGAGAAAACTGAGCATGCGCGATGGTAAGCTCTGTCAGCAGCCGGTGCACGAGATTGAGAGGATGCGCGGCGACTGCGTTTGCGCGACAGGCGGTGAAACCGTTGAGGAGCCGGGCCGCCTGTTTGATCTTGTGGTTTCCTGTGAGGGCGCCCAGGTGATCGAGCTCGAAATCCGCAAGGGTGTCTTTGTGCGCTATGCAGACGGGATGCTTACCCTCGACATGGGTGACGAAGGCTATGGGCGCGACCAGAGGTTGATCGAGCTCAGCGAGCTTCGCGACCTGCGCGTGCTTTCGGACACTACGATGGTCGAGATTTTTGCAAATGGCGGCGAGGCGGCACTTACGAGCCGTACCTATTCGCCGGCGGTTCCGGCGATGGAGCTGCACGCCGAGGGTGCGGCATCGATGAATTTCTACCGCCTCGTGCATTAACCGTGCGTGGAGCACGATTGGATTTGCTGGACGGAATGTGTCGCAGTTGTCGCGGCCAACTACCGCTTACCGCATATAGCGACCGTTTGTGGAATAAGTAACCCTCCTTAATAAACCGTGTGGAATCCTAGATAAGCACGGAGTTTTCCAGGGAGACGCTGTCCTTTGTTGTGTGCAAGGGGCGGCGTCTCTTTGGCGCTTGGACGCCGTTGTGCAACAGTGCGGCGGCGCGTGCCATGTATTGAAAAGCCAATGTCGAGATGGGTCGTGATAATAATGGGCAAGTACGTAATCGTGGTTGAGTCTGGGTCGGATGTGACGCCGGAGCTCTGCGAGCGCTACGGCATCGTGCGCGTGCCCATGCATGTCACGATTGGTGACGAGACCGTCGAGGACGGCTCGATCGATCCGCTCGAGATTTATTCGCGCTGCAACGAGTTTGGCGTGATGCCCAAGACCAGCGGCTGCGCGCCTGCGGATTTTGCTCACGTGTACGACCGCATTCACGCTGAGCAGCCCGATGCGACTATTCTGCATCTCGCGTATTCCGAGGCCACGACCTGCTCGCATCAATCATCGAAGATCGCCGCCAAGGGTCGCGACTACGTGTTCTCTATGGACACGCGCTTTGTCTCGGTAGGCCAGTCGCTCGTTGTCGTCGAGACCGCCAAATACATCGAGGCTCACCCCGATGCCACCGTCGACGAGATCTTTGCATTTACGAATTCCGTCATGGACCGCGTGCTGCTGGGCTTTGTTCCTACCGATCTTGCCTTTCTTAAGGCGGGCGGTCGCTTGTCCAACGTCGCATTCCTTGGCGCCCATCTGCTCAAGATTAAGCCCTGCATTGAGGTGACGGGCGGCAAGTTCGTGGCGACCAAGAAGTTCCGCGGCTCTATGCTCAAGTGCGCCCGCGCCTTTATTGACCACATGGTTGCGAAGGGCGAGATTGACTACTCGCACATTGGCCTGGCGTATTCGGTGGGCCTTTCCCAGGAGCTGCGCGATGACATGGAGGTCTATGCGCATGATCTGGGCTTTAAGGACGTTACCTGGACTCAGGTCGGCGGCGTCATCTCGAGCCATTGCGGCCCGACCGCCTTCGGTGCGGTGCTCACGCTTAAGGCGTAAAGGCCGCAGGCGAGCGTTCTTCAGCCTGACATCTCGACGTAGCCCCCAGCCATGGTGATGGGGGATAGATTAAAACGTGCCGTTCTAGTCCGAGACGTTTAAACGCAAACGCATGGGCTAGAATGACTCTGGCATTTTAATTGGTTGCATCCAAGGAGAGGCAAGGTAGCGCGAATGGCAGAAATGACGCTTGAGGGTGTGGACGCTCGTCCCGAGGACTCTGCGTTTGCCCTTGGCCGCGTGCATTCGATCGAGACGATGGGAACGGTCGACGGACCCGGCATCCGCTTTGTGGTGTTTGTTCAGGGCTGTCCCATGCGCTGCGCGTATTGCCACAATCCCGATACCTGGTCGGTCAACGGCGGCACCATGGTGACCGTCGAACACCTGATGGATGAGTTCCAGAGTAACCACGAGTTCTATCGCAGCGGTGGCATTACGGTGTCCGGCGGCGAGCCGCTCCTGCAGCCCGAGTTTTTGGCCGATCTGTTTCGTGCTATGCATAACAACCCCGATGGCCGTGTACATACCTGCCTAGATAGCTGTGGCTATGCATTTGACCCCAACCACCCCGAGAAGTTCGATGCCGTGCTCAACGAGACCGACATGGTACTGCTCGATATTAAGCATGCCGACCCGGTCGAGCATAAAAAGCTGACCGGTTGCGATCCCGCACGCATCTTGGCGTTCGGCGATGAACTTGCACGTCGCAAGATCAAGGTCGTTATCCGCCACGTGGTGGTGCCGGGCATTACCGACACGGTGGAGGAGTGCGAGAAGCTCGGTCGCCTCATCGCTCCATGGCACAACGTGGTGGGCCTGGAAATGCTGCCGTATCACACGATGGGTGTCGTCAAGTACGAGCAACTGGGCATTCCCTATAAGCTTGAGGGCGTACCTCAGATGGATACCGCGCGCATGCCCGAGCTGCGCAATGCCGTTATGGCCGGTATGAAAAAGCGCCGTGCGGAGCTCAGGTCGGCCATCGGCTAACAAGCCATTTTTGCCCCTTTATGATACCCGAGCTGTACTGGCCTAACGGCTTGGTGCTGACACGGTTGAGCCAAAATGCTGGTACCATACCGTGGATAAGCAATTTGCACGGATTTGGGGGATGGCATGGCAACCATCGCGATCATAGGCGCACTCGAAAAAGAGGTTGCGCAGATTAAGGAAGAGCTGAGTGGCACGCATGAGTCGCAGGAGGCGGGCTTGACCGTTGTGAACGGTGGGCTTTCGGGTCTGACAGTAGTCGCCACGACGGCAGGCATGGGGACCGTGAACGCCGCTGCCGCAACGCAGCATCTCATCAGCAAATACGCCCCGCAGGCCGTTGTGTTTTCGGGCATTGCGGGCGGCCTAAACCCTAAACTCCATATTAACGACGTGGTTATAGGCAAGTGCCTGCGCTATCTGGATACCGATACGGCACTCATCGCCGAGTCGGCGCCGGGGCTCGAGGAGTTTGTCTCGACACCGGCGTTGGCTGATGTTGCCGCCGCCGTGCTTGCCGAGCATGGATTTGTGGATGCCTCGGCGGATGAGACTTCTGCGGAGAAGGACCCCAAGCAGTTCCTGTGTGGCACTATCGCCACGGGTGATCGCTTTGTTACGGGTGACGCCATGCGTAACGCTGCGATTGAGGCCACGCATGCCGATTGCGTCGAGATGGAGGGCGCGGCAATTGCGCACATCGCGGCCAAGAATGGTGTCGATTGCCTGGTACTGCGCGCTATCAGCGATAATTGTGACGAGGCATATGACGCGTTTTGCGAGCGCGAGTTCGATCTGGACGAGTACGCTCGCACCGCGAGCGGCATCACGCTTGACATCGTTCGTCGTATCGCCGCCGCGCAATAGCACGCCCGTTTTGTAAGAACCTACGACCAAGGAGTGTCCATGGCCGATTCCATTAACTATCAGCTTGCCAAGTTTGTTGCCAGCTACGGCAAGGTTTCGCAGATCCCCGAGTCCACCTGTCCCGAGGTGAGCTTTGTGGGCCGCTCCAATGTGGGCAAGTCGTCTATCATGAACAAACTCTTTGGCCGCAAGAACCTGGTCAAGGTTTCGAGTACGCCGGGCAAGACGAGCAACATCAATTTCTTCGAGGCCGACGACGTGCACTTTGTGGACCTGCCGGGCTACGGTTTCGCCCGTCGTTCCAAGGCCGAGCGCGACCGCTGGGCTGAGCTTATCGGCGACTTCTTCGACTCCGAGCGCAGCTTTAACCTGGTCGTATCGCTGGTGGATATTCGTCACGACCCCAGTAAGCTCGACCATGACATGATCGATTACCTGCAGGGCAACGAGTTCAACTTTATCGTCTGCCTCACCAAGGCCGACAAACTCAGCCGTACCCAGCAGGCCCGCCAAGCAGCAGCCATCAAAAAGCAGCTCAACGTCCCTGCCGAGAACGTGATCATCACAAGCTCCCAAACCGGTACCGGCATCGACGAACTCAAGCGCCGCATCGCCGAGGCCTGCCTCTAGTGAGTGCCCCTTACCAGCAAGAGCCCCTGCCAATAAAAATCAACTATCAGCCTGGCGCCCCTTCAAAGCGTGGGTCCCTGTAGACATCCTCAGCAAGGTAGGCGCAGGGACGGTCGGGATATTCCCTCAAAATCATTCCGCAGCGCGAAGGCCCCTTGTCCGTCGCTCCGTAGGAGCAGGACAAGGGGCCTTCATGCGCGAGGACGATTTTGAGGGAATATCCCGACCGTCCCGGACAGGTATATGAGGAGGATGTCTACAGGTACTCGATTTGAGCGCCTTCCGTGTCGCACGTGAGAATATGCGTATCACACTTGGGGAACTGCTCACGCAGCTTGACCTGCAGAAACTTTGCCACGATGGTGTCGTCGGTCACAGCCATGAGGGTCGAGCCTGAGCCGCTAATCCAGATGGTCTTAGCGCCGCCGTTAAGGCAGGTGTCGCGCACGGCGTTGTAGTCGGGAATCAGGCGGCGACGATAAGGCTCCTGAATGCGGTCGTCATTGGCAGCGGCAATCAGGTCCAGGTCACCAGTCTCCAGGCCGCGCGTCATGCCGGCGATGCGGCCCATTTGCCATACGGCGGTGGAGAGTGGAATCTCCTGCGGCACGACCTTGCGCGCCTCGCTCGTATGTACCTCGTAGGGCGGAATCACGGTAATAAAACGCAAGCGATCGCTCACCTCGTAGCGCAGACATTGGGGGAGCGAATCGGTCGGCGTAAAGGAGCAGACGGCGCCGCCAAGGATGGCGGGGGCGACGTTATCGGGATGGCCCTCGACCTCGGTGGCGATGCGGACGAGTTCGGCGCGGTCGACGGTGTGGCCTGTCAGCGCGGCGGCAGCCATGATGCCGGCGACGACGCAGGTGGAGCTGGAACCCAGGCCGCGGGCGACGGGGACGTCGGTCTGAATGTCGATAGCGACGGGGAAGGCCGGCTCGCCCCATGCGGCCAGCGCATCGACAAAGCTCACATAGACCAGGTTATTCTCGTTTTGGAACTCCTTGGGGCAGCCCGTGATGGTGAGCTTGTCGGCGCGCTCGAAGGTGAAGTGCGAGTAGAGGCCGACGGCCATGCCGAGGGTGTCGTAGCCGATGCCTAGGTTGGCGCTTGTTGCTGGGACGGTGATTTTGATCATGTGGGTCCTCCTGGCGTGCCTGGCTGTTTAGTTCGCTGCTCGGACAGTCCTGCGCAAGACGGAAAGCACATTAAGTGCTTTCCTTTGCGTGCGGAACTCACGACGAACTAAACAGCCAGGCACGCTGCGCGCGTTCGTCATCATCCCGAGGGTTATCTGATGAAAGAAGGTGCGCCGGCTTTCGCCGGCGCTTAATAAGGGATCTAGTTGGTGCTCATTCGTTTTGCTGCGGACTCGACGTAGCTGGCCATTTCGTCGACGTCACAGACGTCTTCGAAGCGGACAGGTTTGGACTCGAGCTCGGCGAGCTGGGTCGGGGCGACCGTGTTGGTGGCCTGCTCGAGCACGCGCATAGCCTCAAAATCGTCCTCGGGAACGTTGAGGCCCAGGGCATCGCAGCAGGCGCGCGGGAACTTGTAGGGGCTGGCGGTCGAAAGCAGCACGCGGGCCTTGGCGCCCTCGGCGGGAGCGACCTTTTCAAAGACGTGATAGCCGCAAGCGGTGTGCGGGTCGATCACGTAGCCGTTGGCGTCCCAGCAACTCTTGATGGCAGCGCGGACCTCGTCCTCGCTGGCCCAGCCGCAGCCAAAGACGCTCTGAATCTTGGCCAGCAGCTCGGCGGGCACCTCGTAGCGACCAGTCTGTGCCAGCTGCTCCATAAGGCCGGCAACGAGCTCGCAGTCGCCGTCGGACAGGAAGTAGAGCATGCGCTCGAGGTTGGAGCTGATGAGGATGTCCATCGACGGCGAAATGGTCGTGAAGAACGGGCGGTTGCGGTCGTAGACGCCGGTGGTCAGGAAGTCGGCAAGCACGTTGTTCTTGTCGCTCGCGACGATGAGCTTGGCGACGGGCAGGCCCATGCGCTTGGCGTAGTAGCCGGCCAAGATATCGCCAAAGTTGCCGGTGGGCACACAGAACTCTACGGCGTCGCCAGCCTCGATAGCGCCGGCGCGCAGCAGCTGCGCATAGGCGGCAAAGTAGTAGACAACCTGCGGTACCAGACGGCCGACATTGATAGAGTTGGCGCTCGAAAGCACCGTGCCGGCGGCTTCCAGACGCTCGGCAAGCTCCTTATCGGCAAAGATGCGCTTGACGGCGCTCTGGGCGTCGTCAAAGTTGCCGCGGATGCCGCAGACGGCGACGTTGTCGCCCTCCTGCGTGGACATCTGCAGGTTCTGGACGTGGCTGACCTTGCCCTCGGGATAAAAGACGGTGATGCCCGTGCCCGGAGCGTCGGCAAAACCGGCGAGTGCGGCCTTGCCCGTGTCGCCCGACGTGGCGGTGACGATCATGATGCGCTCAGCGCCGCCGTCCTTGGCGGAAGTGCGGGCCATGAGGCGGGGGAGCATCTGTAGGGCGACGTCCTTGAAGGCGCTTGTGGGGCCGCCAAAGAGCTCCATCACATAGGTCTGAGGGGCGTCAGCACCCGGCGCTGCGTCGAGTTTGACGAGCGGCGTAACCTCTTCACTCGCGAACGTGCCGCGGTATGCCTCGTCGACACACGCCGAAATTTCTTCGGCCGTGTAATCATTCAGTAACATTCCCAACACATCTTGAGCGATTTCAAAGTACGATTTATCTGCAAGCGAGCTGATATCGACCTGCTGGGTGCCAAGCTCGTCCGAGACAAACAAACCCCCGTCGGGAGCGATGCCGGTGCGGATTGCCACCTTACTTGAGCACGATAAAGTGCGTCCTCGTGTACTATGATAAGTTCCCATATAACACTGCTCCTCGGATGCCTTGGTCCCAATCGGTGAAACCATGGTATCAGAGCGCGCAAAATAGGTTCGCAGAGGCTTTTTAGAAAGGTAACCTCCAGCCCATGATTAAGATTGCCAAGTTTGGCGGCTCGTCGGTCGCCGACGCCGAACACTTTAAGAAGATCAAGGCCATCGTCGATGCCGACCCGGCTCGCCGTTTTGTGGTGGTTTCCGCCTGTGGTCGCCGCTTTAAGGGCGACACCAAGGTGACCGACCTGCTCTACCTGGTTAACGCGCACGTTAAGTACCACGTGTCGTGCGAGGAGCTGCTCGAGGACATCGGCCAGCGCTATTTTGATATCGCTGACGAGCTGGAGCTCACCTATCCCATCCGTGAGGAGTTCGCGGCTTTTGCCGAGCGCGCCCGCTCGGGCGGTTACTCCACCGAGGAGCTCGTGAGCCGCGGCGAGTACTTCACCGCTCGCCTGATGGCTGAGTACCTGGGCCTACCGTTCCTGGACGCCGCGACGGTTGTGGCGTTCCATCACGACGGTACGCTCAGCATGAACCGCACCTCCGAGCTGGTGCAAGAGTACGGTCAGCAGGGCGGCTTCGTTATGCCTGGCTTCTACGGCGCGACGCGCGAGGGCCAGATCAAGCTGCTCGACCGTGGCGGCGGCGACATTTCCGGCTCGATCCTGGCCAAGTGCCTAGGCGCCGACCTGTACGAGAACTGGACCGACGTTTCGGGCTTCTATTCTGCCGATCCTCGCATTGTGCCCGAGGCTCAGCCCATTGCGCGCGTTACCTACGAGGAGCTGCGCGAGCTTTCGTACATGGGCGCAAGCGTCCTGCACGAGGAGGCCGTGTTCCCTGTGCGTGAGGCGGGAATTCCGCTGGTCATCAAGAACACCAATGCGCCGCAGGACCCCGGCACCATCATTAGCGAGACGGCTGATGAGGGCGAGGCGGAGCCCATCATTACCGGCGTGACCGGCAAGCGCGGCTTTGTCGCCATCAACGTCGCCCGCGACCGCACCAAGCCCCGTGTTGGCTTTATGCGCCGTGCGCTTTCGGTGTTCGAACGCTATGACGTCTCCGTCGAGCACATGCCCACCGGTGTCGACCGCTTTGGCGCCGTGGTGCAGGAGCAGGATGTGCACGACTCGCTGTACTCGCTCGTGGGCGACATTCAGCAGGAGGTCGAGCCGCTCGAGATCGAGGTCGTCGAGGGCCTGGCGCTTATCGCGACCGTCGGCCGTAACCTGCGCGGGCGCGCAGGTATTTCGGGTCACCTGTTTGGCATGCTTGGCCAGGCCGGCGTGAGCGTGCGTATGATTTCGCAGAGCTGTGACGAGATCAACATCATTATCGGTGTCGAGGAGAAGGACTTCGACCTAGCGATTCAGACCATTTACCGTGCCTTCTCCGACGAAAACGGCATTGTGAAGGTCTCCGACCTGGAGGCTCCCGCGCCGGTCGATCCCGCCCTGGTCGCGCTCCACAAGTAGCTGCCATCCCGTTGATTTTTTGGGACATGTCTCAAAAATCTACGGCGGGGCGTTTCGTTTCGGTTTCGTTTCGACGGGGCGGGTTTCGTGCCCGCCCCGTTCTTGTATACACTGGCAACAATAATCGGCCTGCTCGGCGTGCGGGCAAAAGCCACAACCTTTAAAGGGGGAAGCATGAAACAGTACACGGTTGCTATTTTGGGCGCGACGGGAGCTGTAGGCACCCAGATGCTCGAGTGCCTCAACGAGCAGGAGTTTCCGGTCGGTAAGCTCAAGCTGCTGGCGAGCGCGCGCTCTGCGGGCAAGACCGTTGAGTTCCGCGGCGAGCAAATCGTGATCGAAGAGGCTTGCCCCGAGGCCTTTGAGGGCTGCGATATTGTGCTCGGAGCCGCCGGCGACGATATCGCGAAGGAGCTGCTGCCCGAGGCCGTCAAGCGCGGCGCTGTCGTGGTCGACAACAGCCATGCCTTCCGCATGGATCCCGAGGTGCCGCTGGTCGTACCCGAGATCAATGCCGACGATATCAAGTGGCATCACGGCCTTATCGCCAACCCCAACTGCGCGACCATTATCGGCCTGGTTCCCACCTGGCCGCTGCATCAGCTCGCCGGCGTGAAGCGCATGATCGTCTCGACGTACCAGGCGGCTTCGGGCGCTGGCGCTCCCGGTATGGCCGAGCTCGAGGCCCAGCTGGCCGCCCTGGGCCGTGGCGAGGAGATTCCCGAGCCGCGCGCTTTTGCCGCCCAGCTGGCGAGCAACCTGATTCCGCAGATTGGCGGCGTCAAGGAGGAGGGCTTTACCTCCGAGGAGATGAAGCTGCAAAACGAGGGCCGCAAGATTATGCACCTGCCCGAGCTGCGCGTGAACTGCACCTGCGTGCGCGTTCCTGTGCTGCGTTCGCACTCCGAGAGCATTACGCTCGAGTTTGAGCGCGATATAACGGTTGAGGAGGCCCGTGCTGCGCTGGCTGCCGCTCCCGGCGTCAAGCTGGTTGACGATATGGCTGCCGAGGATGCGCACGATCGCTTCCCCATGCCGATGGACACCTCCGACCAGGACCTGATTTGGGTCGGCCGCGTGCGTCGCGACATCTCGAACCCCGAGGCTGCGCGTGGCATCACCTTCTGGTGCTGCGGCGACCAAATCCGTAAGGGCGCGGCAACCAACGCCGTCCAGATCGCTAAGCTGCTCTGCGAGTAGTGTGACCTGTCCGGCGGGGGCCGGGCTTAGTTTTCAGAACGTCCTCGACCATGTGTGGCGCCTTGTCCTGCTCCTTCGGAGCCGCGGACAAGGCGCCACACTGGTCTGCGGAGTGTTCTGAAAACTAAGCCCGGCCCCCGCCTGCGGTGACGCTGCTGCGAGCGGCCTGCGATGGGGCTGTTGTTGGTTGAGGCCGCTGGGCTGATGTGGGGGCGCGTGGCTGTTGCGAGCCCTGGTCCCGGCGGCGGCCTCGGCGCTTTGCGCCTGCCGCCTTTGGGGACTGTGGGGTCGATTGGGGTTGTCTGCACAATTCGCGGTATTATGTTGCGGAGTTTTGAAAGGAGCCGCTGGTGGTCACGACGACGTTTGCTTCGCCTTTGGGCGAAATCCTGCTTGCCGCTGATGGCCGCGGTTTGACGGGGCTTTGGTTTGAGGGGCAGGAGCACTTTGGCTCCACGCTTCTCAAAGAAGATCCCGAACATGTTGAAGGCGCCGATGCGGTTTCTGGTGCTGGCGGCATGTCTTCGGTGAATCCGACAAACGGTGCTGCCTCGTCGGTACTTGAGCGTTCTTGGGCTTGGCTGAATGCTTATTTTGCGGGGCAGGAGCCTCGGTTTACGCCGCCGTTGCATATGATTGGTACGGCGTTTCAGCGCGAGGTTTGGTTTGAGCTGCTTTCTATCCCGCGTGGCGAGGTCGCTACGTATGGTGAGATCGCCCAGCGTGTTACGGCTCGACATCGTGTACCGGGAAACGAAGCACCCGTTGCGTCTCCCCGTGCCGTGGGGGCCGCGGTCGCGCGCAATCCCATTTCGATTATTGTGCCGTGCCATCGCGTGGTTGCCGCCGATGGTTCGCTTAACGGGTATGCCGGCGGGCTTGACCGCAAGGAGTGGCTGCTTCGGCTTGAGGGCGCGTACGAGGACTAACGTTCGAGCACTTTGCATAGCCAAGATGCCGTGAAAGAACGGGACATGCTTTCCGAATGGAGGCTCAGACGGAAACTACGTCCCGGAATTCCGTTTTAAAGCGGGATGCGCTTTCCGAATGGCGTTCCAAGCGGAAACCGTGTCCCGGAATACAGCCTCAGAGTGGGACGCCGTTTCCGGCTGAGACCACCTGCCTGGACATCGATCTACGCCCGCTCCTGCAGGGCGTAGATGGACTTATCCATGTTGAACAGGTAAGCCACAACGCAGACAATAATGAACATCGGCAAGTTACCAAAGCCGAAGACTTCGCAGCCAATAAGGATGGGTGCGAGCAGCGTATTGGTGGCGCTGCCAAAGACGGCTGCGTAGCCCAGTGAGGCGCAGAGCTCGACGGGCATGCCGAGAATCCCGGCGAGTACGACACCCAGGCTGGCTCCGATGGAGAACAACGGCGTCACCTCGCCACCCTGATATCCTGCGGCAAGCGTGGTAATGGTGAGTGCGAATTTGAGTGCCCAGTCCCAAGGTATGATGGCGACCTTGCCGTCACCGTCGAGCGCCGCGGATATCAGATTGGTGCCAAGCCCGCAGTATCGACCCTGCCATAGTGCGAACAGAATCGCCGATAACGCGATGCCCATAACGGCGATGCGTGCATAGGGGTTGGGGAACAGCCGCGCCGCAAGTGTTTTGGCATGTGCAAGGCACCAGGCAAAGGCGCCGCCCACCATACCAAACGCGATGCCCAACAGTGCCAGCCGTCCAAGACCGGGGAGGTCGAGCGCATACGAGGCGGTAACGGCGACCTCGAACTTCTCGAGCCCCAGGGCGCCGGAGGTCATGCTTGCGGCAAGTGAAGCCGTAAGCGCGGGGAGCAACGCGCGGTATTCCATGCGTCCGGCGACCAGCACTTCGATAGCAAAGACCGTAGCAGCGAGCGGCGTTCGAAAGAGTCCGGCAAAGCCAGCGGCCATACCAATGAGCAAAAACGTGTTGCCGGGGTTTCGGAAAGGTAGACGCCTGCCGATCCAGTGCGAGACGGTTGCACCAATCTGCACGGCCACGCCCTCGCGCCCCGCACTGCCGCCAAAGAGGTGCGTCCCCCACGTGCTCAACATAATGAGCGGCACCAAACGCGGGGAGATGGCATCCTCGCGTCCGTGACCTACGTCAAATACCAGGCTCATGCCCCGATCGGTGCCTTTACCCCAGGTGCGGTAGGCAAATACGATGGCCAAGCCCATGAGGGCGAGGAAGGGAAGGAGCAGTGCGATGTGTTCGTCGCGGAAGGCGCCGATTGCCAGAAGCACGCGTCCAAAGAGTGCGCAGATGGCGCCAACGATGATGCCGATAGGGATTCCGACGGCACCCATAAGCACGAGGCCGCTATAGGTGTTGAGCAAGCGTTTGATTCTGCTCGATGCGTTGCTTTCCGACATTTTGCTTTCCGACACTTGCTCTCTTGATAGAAAAAGAGCTGGAGTTGCGCATCGTTGAGAGGCTTTCCAGCTTTAGCAAAACAAACTTATAAGATGCGACGGGCCGCGTCAAGATAATTGCTTGACAGCCTAGGAGGCGGCTGGTTGGCTGGCTTAAAACCTAGCGCGTGAAATGACGCTCCACGCTATTCAGCGCGCTTGATAGGATGACGAACCACGGTCTTAAGTTTCTCCGGCGCACACTTGCGTGGATCGGAGAGATAGATTTCGTGATGTAAACGGGTATCTGAGAAGTCGGGGACATAGCCCTGCTCGGTCGCATATTCATGCATGGCGTCTACGGTTGCCGGCTCGCTGTCGTAGGGTCCGGTATGCATGCATTGAACGCAGAGACCCTCGTCAACTTTAAGCAGCTCGACGGCAGAAAAGTCCAGTTTCTTTTTGGCCGTGGCTTCCGCGACCGCCCAGTCAAAGTCATCCTGAGTGACGAAATCGGGCAGGCGGATGCACGAGATAAAGTTGAAATCGTCCTTGCGTACATAATCGATGTCGCCGCTCGGGGAGTCTTGCCACCAGAAGCCCTCGAGCGGCGGTACCACAAAGTCGAAATAGCCCTCGATACTCCTTGAGCCTTTCTTTGACATCTTGACGGTATAGGCGATGCCGTAAAGCAGCGGCAGGGCATTTTGATACTCGCCACCTTCGGTATTTGGGTCGCCCTTTCCGCGAACGGCAACGTAGCTCATAGGCGGGACAGTTATGATACTCGGCTTGCTTGCAGGTCTGTAGAGCTCCTTGCATTCCTTCTTAAAGTCGAACGCCATGTTGGCCGCCTTTCTGCGTATTGGCCTGCTTAGATAGCGGAATCATATCATAGAAACGAACAGTTGTTCGAATGATTTGGCTGACAGATTGAGATGCGTGCGTTGTGTTTGGCGGTCGGCCTGACCCCATCGATGATTTCTCTGCCTCCCCGGCGCCTCATCTATAGCTGCCGTTTCCCCATATAGAACCTGCCAAAATAAACCCGTCCCTTTTTAGTCGGTGCGAAATGGGTAATACTAAAGAGTTATCCGACCAGATGGGAACCGATCGATGGCTTATATCGAATTCAAAGACGTCATCAAGGCATACGGCGAGGGCGACGCCCGCATTCACGCACTCGACGGCGCGAGCTTTACGGTCGAGCGCGGCGAGCTCGCCATCATTCTGGGTGCTTCGGGTGCCGGCAAGACCACGGCGCTCAACATTCTGGGCGGCATGGATACGGCGACCTCCGGCACCGTGACGGTGGACGGGCGCGACGTGAGCTCCGCCAACGAGGCTCAGCTCGTGGAATACCGCCGCGCCGATGTCGGCTTTGTCTTCCAGTTCTACAATCTGGTCCCCAACCTGACGGCGCTCGAAAATGTTGAGCTTGCGGCGCAAATCTGCCCCGATTCGCTCGATGCCGAGCAAACGCTTTGCCAGGTTGGCTTGGGTGAGCGCCTCGCCAACTTCCCCGCGCAGCTTTCGGGCGGCGAGCAGCAGCGCGTGTCCATTGCCCGCGCGCTGGCAAAGAACCCCAAGCTGCTTTTGTGCGACGAGCCCACGGGCGCACTTGACTATAAAACCGGCAAGCAGATCTTGCAGCTGCTGCAGGACACTTGCCGCAAGCAGGGCATTACGGTCATCATCATCACCCACAACTCCGCGCTGGCGCCCATGGCCGATCGTCTGATCCGCTTTAGGAGCGGCCGCGTGGAGAGCGAGACGGTCCAGCAAAATCCCGTGCCTATCGAGACGATCGAGTGGTAGCGCCCATGGACCAAGATCGCCAAAACAGCCTACGCCACGACGCGCAGAATACGGAGCGCGAGCAGGATTTTACGACCTACCGTACCGCTCAAAGCTCAAACGATATGGTGCCGACGGTTTTTCGCCGCGGCATCTACCGCACAATCCGAGGCAGTCTTAAGCGCTTTTTGTCCATCGTGGTCATCACCGCGCTCGGCGTGAGCGTGATGTGCGGCCTTAAGGCGGGCTGCGAGGACCTGCGCGATTCGGTCGACGCCTATTTTGACCAGCAGAATGTCTATGACATTAACGTGCAGTCGACCTATGGCCTTACGCGCGACGATCTCGCGGCCATCCAAGAGGTCGACGGCGTCGAGACGGCCGAGGGTATCTACACCGAGACCGCCTACACCGCCGTGGGCACAACGCGCGAGCGCGTGGTCGTGCAGAGTCTCTCCAAGGAGAACATCGATCAGCCGGTGCTGGTGAGCGGCGATTTGCCCGAGAGCGCCGATGAGGTTGCGGTGACTTCGAAGTTCCTGAAGGCTTCGGGCAAAAAGCTCGGCGATACGGTGAGTTTTGCCGCCAATGACGCAAGTTCATCGAACCAAAGCGCCAAGGATCAGTTTGCCGCGGGCGATTACACCATTACGGCCGAGGTCCTCGATCCCACTGATGTGAGCTCCGACTCGACAGTCAACGCCTTTCGCGCTGCTTCGGCGGCGGACTATAAGTTCTATGTGAGCGAGGACGCCGCGACATCTTCTTCCTACTCCGCGGTCCACGTGATCGTCGAGGGAGCCAAGAGTCTCAACTCCTATTCGGATGCCTACGCGGCAAAGATCAATGAGGTCAAGGGCAATATCGAGAAAATCCGTGAGGAGCGTGAGAAGGCGCGTGCTCAGGAGCTGATGGTCGACACGCCGGCAAGCTTGGATACGGCCGAGCGCGAGGCGAATATGCTCTTTGGGATTGAACAGGGCAACATCAATCGCATGGCCGAGGGCAGCGAGGAGCGCGTCCAGGCTCAGGCCGAGTTGGACCAGCGCCGCGCCGCCGCTGACCAGCATTTTGCCGATGCCCGCGCCGAGCTTTCCGATCTGGGCGAATGCTCCTGGTACATCCAGGACCGCGGTAACATCGCAAGCTACTCGAGCGTCGAGAGCGACAGTTCTTCGATCGAGGCCATCGCCACGGTGTTCCCATTTATCTTCTTTGTCGTCGCTGTGCTCATCAGCCTCACCACCGCCACGCGCATGGTTGAGGAGGAGCGTACACTTATTGGCCTGTACAAGGCGCTCGGCTATTCACGTGGGCGTATCCTGTCCAAATACGTGGACTACTCGCTGTGGGCGTGTCTGATCGGCGGCGTGCTTGGCAACATCATCGGATTTGTGGGCCTGCCGCTGTTCCTGTTTACGGTGTTCGACGACATGTACTCGCTGCCCCAGATGCTGCTTTCGTACGATATCGTGTCGTCGCTCGTGTCGGTAGCGCTGTTTGCCGTGGGCGTGGTGGGCGCCACGATTATCGCCTGCCGCCACGAGATGGCCGAGACGCCGGCTTCGCTCATGCGTCCCAAGGCGCCGCGTGCCGGCTCACGCATTCTGCTCGAGCGTATCGGATTTATCTGGCGCCGCATGGGCTTCTTAAACAAGGTGGCGGCGCGTAACCTGTTCCGCTACAAAAAGCGCGCCTTTATGACCATCTTCGGTATCGCCGGCTGCACAGCGCTCGTGATCTGCGGTATGGGCATCCGTGACACGTCGGTGGCGCTTTCGCCCAAACAGTACGGGCATATCACGCGCTACGACCTGCTGGCGGTCGCCAATCCCGACGATTTTTCGCAGACGTGCGCGGCATTGGATGAGCGCAGCGCGGCCAATGATTCCAACGTGACCGTGACCTCAACCCTGCCGATTATGACCGACAACGTCACCTTTACGTTTGGTGGCAAGAGCGAGACTGTGCAGCTCATCGTGATTCCCGACGACCGCACGGGTGACTTGGGCGATTACGTGCGCCTGGAGGATGAGTCCAAAGAACCGCTGTCTTTGCGTGACGGAGACGTGTATCTGAGCAAAAGTTCACAGCTGGTACTGGGGATTCAGCCGGGCGATACGGCGCACGTCCAGGATTCGTCGCTCAATGTTGCCAAGGTCAAAGTCAGTGACATTTCGCTCAACTATCTGGGCAACACGCTTTACATGACGCAGGGCACCTATGAGCGCGCGTTCGGTCGAAGCGCGCGCCTTAACGGCGTCTTTGTGCTGCTTAAGGGCTCGTCGGCCGATCAGATTGCGTTTAGCAAGAAGCTTAAGAGCGACGGTTGGCTCACCATCTCGAGCACGGCTGAACATTGGCAGAACTTCGAGGC
Organism: Collinsella sp. AM38-1BH; assembly: GCF_003467545.1. Lineage (NCBI taxonomy): Bacteria > Bacillati > Actinomycetota > Coriobacteriia > Coriobacteriales > Coriobacteriaceae > Collinsella > Collinsella sp. AM38-1BH. Next base: position 34,710 of record NZ_QSHC01000005.1, read on the forward strand.
GAACTTCACTATCATCAATTCCGTCGTGGTGCTCGTGACCTTTATGGCGGCGTGCCTATCGTTTGTGGTGGTGTTTACGCTGTCCAACACGAATATCTCCGAGCGCGAGCGCGAGCTGGCGACCATCAAGGTGCTGGGCTTCCGCCGTGGCGAGGTGCACCACTACGTCAACAAGGAGACGTTGATCCTCACGGCGATCGGCGCTGCGCTGGGCGTGCCGCTGGGCGGCTTGCTGGCCGAGAGCTTTACCTACATTTTGCAGATGCCGTCGCTGTACTTTGACGTCGAGGTCGAGCCACTGAGCTACGTGCTCGCCGTGCTGCTGGCCTTTGGCTTTACGTTTATCGTCAACCTCGCCACCAACCGAACGCTCAACAAGATCGACATGGTCGGCGCCCTCAAGAGCGCCGAGTAGCCTGCCAAAAAGGGACAGGTTTATTTTGGCAGGTTTTATCTGGGCAAACGCCGGGCAGCCTATAGGTGGCCCGGCGTTTGCCCCGTTTTGCTGGGGATGTTTGTCGTTCGGTGCTCTTACTGGCCAATCCAGTGTTGCGCATAGCTCTTAATGTCCTCGGTAAAACCGTCAAGGTCGTCAAGGGTGATCACGCTGTCGATAAGCAAATTGGCTATCTCGCGGTGCATTGTGCTGCGGCGAATGTCGTTTGCAATTACGCCTGAGGACAGCTTGTCTCTATTGAGGCTCTCTTCTAGTGCCCAAAATCTACTGGACGCTTCGCTGTCGCCATTCAGTATCTCAACGTACTGGCCGATGAGCTTTTCCATATAACGTTCTTGCCATTGAGGAAGCGTTTTCTTAAACAGCTTCCAGTCGCTTTCGGCTACGTCGCGCATATGTCCTCCGCTCGTCAAACGGGCTTTTCATTTGCCTTTTATTCTATTTGCTTTTCGCTCTCAGGCGTGGATGAGAGGCTCTCTTTAGCCTTCGAGATAGGGCTTGAATGGGTCGTATGCCACAAAATGGTCCTATCTACTATGTTTAATTGGATACCCTCAACCATGCCGGGAAAACAAAAAACAAAACCGCAGGTAGAAGGCCTGTCGATTTTCGAAAAGGCGGTCATGGTTGGCCCCATCGAGTTAAACGTAGTAGATGGCCCCATTTCGTGGCGGACCATCAAACGAACGCCGATGCTTGTGCTGTAGCCGCTCCGATCATACGTAAGTTGCGGTGGAATAGTTCCTAGATTCAGCCATTTGCGGGCTAAGCAGGAACTATTTCACCGCAACTGAATTTCAGGCCAGGCACCCGCAGCAAGAAGACGAATAGCCTCGGCGAGTGTGTAAACGAAGGGCCCTCCGACCCCGCCCGACGATTTCGATTGGCGACCTTTGACGGAGTCAAGGGAGGAGCCAAATCGAAATACGTCGGGCGGGGTCGGAGGGCCCGATGGGATGGATTTCGGCCGAGGCTATTCGTCGCCGAAGCTGATGCCCAACGCCTTGGCCTCGCGTACCAGGTCGCTCTGGGGATCGACATACTTGAGCTTGCCGGCGACATCCTCGAGCGGCATGTGGCACATCTTGCCATCGCGCAGGGCAATCATGTAGCCAAACTCGCCGCGCAGGCAGCCGAGCGCCGCCTCGACGCCGCACTGGGTCGCAAAGATGCGGTCCTGGGCATCGGGCTGACCGCCGCGCTGCGTGTGGCCGGGGATGGCGACGCGGGTCTCGCGACCGGTCTTGGTCTCAATCTCCTTGGCGATGTCGTAGACAATCGACGGACTCGTGCGCTCGGCAAGCTTTTTCTTGTACTCCTTCTTGGACAGCGCCGCGTCCTCCTTAGAGATGGCACCCTCGGCGACGGCCACGATGGTAAAACGGCTGCCGGTCTCCATGCGATGTTCGATGGTCTTGATGACGTTGTCCATGTCGTAGGGGATCTCGGGAATCAGGATGACGTCCGCGCCGCCCGCGACGCCGGCGTACAGCGGAATCCAGCCGACCTTGTGGCCCATGATCTCGATAACGAACACGCGGCCGTGACTCGAGGCAGTGGTGTGGATGTCGTCGATGCACTTGGTGGCGACGTCGATGGCGCTCGTAAAGCCAAACGTCAACTCGGTGCCCCAGGTGTCGTTATCGATGGTCTTGGGCAGGGCGATAACGTTGAGGCCCTCTTCGCGCAGGCGGTTGGCGGTCTTGGTGGAGCCGTTACCGCCTAGCATAAACAGGCAGTCGAGCTGCAGCTTATGATAGGTGTGGACCATTGCCGGCACCTTCTCGACGCCGTCGGCCTCGGGAATATCCAGGCGCTTGAACGGCGTACGGCTCGTGCCCAGGATGGTGCCGCCACGGGTAAGGATGCCGCTAAAATCGGCGGGCGTCATGACGCGGAACCGGCTGTAGATAAGGCCCTGGTAGCCGTCCTCAAAACCATAGATCTCAATAGGCTCTTCGCTATTGGTCATAAGCGTTTTGACAATGCCGCGCATGGTGGCGTTGAGCGCCTGGCAGTCGCCGCCACTGGTAAGAAGACCGATCCTAAGCATGATGAATCCTTCCGGGCAAGTTATAACATGCGCATAAGTTTACCCCCGCACACTGTTGATACGGGGGTAAAACGTGTTAGCTCAAGCGTATAGAAATGTAAACAACGTCAGGCGAGCGTAAGGTCGACGAGCCTGGGTCCTTACAGTGCGAAGGCGTCGACGTCGCCCCAGTGGCGGCGCAGCGTAATGGCGGCGGCGGGTTCGGTATTGTCAAAGACGACCGACCATTGCGTATTGCTGGTGATGTCTTTCGGATTGGGTTCTTGCGCTGCAGCGCGTAGGGCCTTCCAAGCGACTGCCTCGTCCTGGGCACCGACATGGGCGTCAAGGACATCGGCGATTGCGATGGCGCGCTCTTTACCATGGCCCAGCTCGCCATTCTTTTGGTTGGGCAGCACTTCGTCGCCATAGCAGGCGTAGAAGTTCGTAACCTGGCGTACAGGAGTCGCTTTGAAAGCGCGGTCTGGATCGCGCGGATCCCACTCTACTACGCGCGCGTCACCGGCGGCGTCGTTGATAAAGAAGTGGTAATCGCGTCCTGCCATGGCGTGCATGTCGTAGGCGGAAAGCAGGTCGACAGCTTCTTGCGTGGTGGCGGCACGGTCGAGCACCAGGCGGATGACGAGCGAGGTATTGATGACGGGGCGCTGCGTGTCCTGGTCACAGGGCTTGGAGTCCAGAGTGAGTACGGCAATGGACACGCCGCATTCGTTAACACCGTCGAGCTGGGCAAACGGGCCCATGAGTGCGGCGGCGCGTCCGCCGACGGAGTCAAGCGGAGTGTTATCGCCCAGGTTGTTAAGGGCGGCAAACCCGATGGAGGCATAGCCGTCGCGTGGGTGATTGCGCACCAGCAGTGCCGAGGTGTCGTCCTTAAAGTCGTAATTGCGACCGGTGCGCACGCGGCCTTCGGCATCTACGGCGACAAAAGCGCTGCAGGCAAACTGGGGCGCCTGGACATGTACCGGCACACCGGGCAGCACCTGCGCCACCACGGCATCGATGTAGCCCTGGTCGTCGCGCACGCCAGCGGCGATGATGCGATCAAGATCGTAGTCGTAGGCGATGTCGATTGCGTACAGGTCATAGCTATCCGCGTAGCCGGTCAAGCGTTTGAGCGACGCGGCGGACTTGATTTGCTTGCGGTAAACGATACCGGTGGCAGCGGCAAGGCCGACGGCGACTCCCGCGACACCGCAGGCGATGGCAATGTTACGTGGCTTCATGACGGCTCCTCTCGTCCTGTTAGCGTAATTGTCGCAAAAGGAGCGCGGGCATGATGGCTCAACTTGGTGAGCGGCGCGGGATTAAACATGGAATGAAGAGTGCGGCGCTGGCGTGGCGGGGTATGCTGGAGGGGACCATCAACCCAGCGAAAGGGGAGAGCATGACGGATCAGGAAACGCCCGAGCGCGCGCATGTGACGGCCGACGATATCGAGGCCGCCAACGACCTCATCGACTTTATCGAGGCATGTCCCAGCATGTTCCATACGGCGGCGACCATTATGGCCGAGCTCGACGAGGCGGGCTTTACCTACCTGCCCGAGAACGCGGCGTGGGACATCGAGCCGGGCGGGCGTTATTACACGCAGCGCAATACCTCGAGCGTTATTGCCTTTAAGGTGGGCGAGGACCTGACCGCGACGTGGGGCGAGGACGGCGTTGCCGGTGACTATCATTTTCAGCTCACGGCGTCGCACAGCGATTCGCCGACGTTTAAGGTCAAGGCCGTGCCCGAGCTCGACGGCGCAGGCGAGACGCTGCGCCTGAACACCGAGGCCTACGGCGGCATGATCGACTACACCTGGTTCGACCGCCCGCTGGCGCTCGCGGGCCGCGTGTTGGTACGCGAAGGCGACCGTATTGAGAGCCGCCTGCTTGCCACCGAGCGCGAAGTCGCGATTATCCCGAGCCTTGCCATCCATATGAACCGCGGCGTTAACGAGGGCTTTGCGCCCAACCGCGCCGTCGACCTGTGCCCGCTCATCAGCGCCGGTGAGCTTAAGCAGGGCGATTTTGATGCCCTGGTTGCCGACGAACTGGACGTTGAGCCCGAGCAGATCCTGAGCCGCGATCTGTTCCTGGTCAACCGCCAGGATGCGCGCATTTGGGGCTGGGCTGACGAGTTCATCTCGACGCCCAAGCTCGACGACCTGGCCTGCGCCTACACCTCACTGCAGGCATTTTTGGGTGCCGAGAACGCGCGCGACGTCTCGGTCTTCTGCTGCTTTGATAACGAGGAGGTTGGTTCCGAGACCAAGCAGGGCGCCATGTCGACGTTCTTGGCCGACGCACTGCGCCGCATTAACGGCTCGCTGGGCTTTGACGACGAGTCGTACCATCGTGCACTTGCTGCCTCGATGCTTGTAAGTTGCGACAATGCACATGCCGTGCACCCCAACCACGCCGAGAAGTGCGACGCCCGCAACCAGGTGGTGCTCAACGGCGGTATCGTCATCAAGGAGGCAGCCAACCAGCACTATTGCACCGATGCCTTTAGCCGCGCGGTGTTCCAGGCCATCTGCGATGACGCCGACGTGCCCACGCAGGCCTTCGCCAACAAGAGCGATATGGCCGGCGGCTCCACGCTCGGCAATCTGTCCAATATGCAGGCGAGCATGCATGCTGTGGACGTGGGCCTGCCGCAGCTTGCCATGCACTCGAGCTACGAGACCGGCGGTGTGCGCGACGTGATGTACGCCATCCGCGCCCTCACCGCCTTCTACGAGCGAAACCTAACCATCAACGGAGCCGAAAACGTTGAGCTCTAAATGCGAGCCGAAGAAATGAAGGCCGAGCGTGGGGCTCAGCTTATTGATCGGGGTTTACAGCTGTTCGTCGCCGCTTGCCATGAGTCAGGGGTCGACGTTTCCAAGGCGCGACCAACGAGTGCTGAAGAACTCAAGCGTAACGCCTATTCGGACCGCTATGACGAGGAGACGGACTGGCTCTAATAAGCGAAGTGTCGAAAACGCTAGATGTATGTTTGATATCACTTTGGCGAGAGTGTCGCAGACAGAACTATCGGTATGGCGCAAGCCAACCTGACTCCATTGCGCCAAACCTACCAAAAAGGGACAGGTTCATTTTGGCAGGTTTTATCTGGGCAAATGCCGCAAAGCCAACAGCTGGACAGAATTGTTATGACACCGCAGGTTGAGCAAGCGTCAGCGAGCGATGTCCAGAGCGAACAAGTTGGCATGAAAAAGGCAAGGCATAGACCTTCTGGTCATGCCTTGCCTTTTGAATGACAAATTGTCGCTCTGGGCGGCGCGTAGCGTCGACCGGTCCGCCGTTCGTTAGAACGGCGGAACCCTAATGTTCGATCCAACAGCGCAGGGTCTCGCCGGCTTGCAGGTGACGCAGATTCTCTGCGGCAATGTCGACCACATTGTTGAGCGTGGCTGCCAGGTGGAACCAGCCGGAGACGTGCGGCGTGATGAGCATGTTGGGCGCATCCCACAGCGGGCTTGTTGCGGGCAGTGGCTCAGGGTCGGTGACATCGACCGCGGCACCGGCAAGGTGTCCGGACTCAAGAGCGGCAACCAGATCGTCGGCAACCACAAGATCGCCGCGGCCGCCGTTGGCAAAGAAGGCGCCCGGTTTCATCGCGGCGAAGAACTCGGCGTTCGCCAGACCGCGGGTCTCGGGTGTGCTGGGCATAAAGGATGCGACGATGTCGGCCTCCGCCAGGCGCTCAGACAGGGCATCCATGCCGTCCATGTCCTCAAACACAATGGGGTAGACGAGCGGATGGCGCTTGATGCCGCGGACGTGCGCGCCCATGCTGCGGCAGAGCGTGGCAAAGTGGCCGCCAATGTCGCCCGCGCCCAACACCAGCACATTGGCATTTTTGAGCGAGGTGACCGGGCCTAAGTCCTCCCAGCGATGCTCGCGCTGCAAGTCGTGATAGCCGGGCAGGTGCTTCATCATGGAAAGGACCATGGCAAACATGTGCTCGCTCACGGCCTGGCCGTAGGCGCCGATTGAGCAAGACAGCTTGGCTTCAGCCGGCACGGTGCCGGCGGCGAGATAGTCGTCATAGCCGGCGGTCTGCAGTTGCAGCAGCTGGAGGTGCTCGCATGCGGTCAGCAGGGAAGGGTCGATGTTGCCCAAGATCACGTCGGCATCGGCGACCTGCTCGCGCGTGATGGCGTCGGCACTCGTGTAGATAAAGTCCTCGCCCGGAGCGCTCGACTCAAGAATTGCGCGATGACGGTCGTTGACGGGCAACAAAACCAGGATGTTCACAAACGGTCCTCTCCGCCCAACCTGCCAAAAGGGGACAGGTTTATTTTGGCAGGTTTTATCAGGCAAAACGCTATAAAAACGCCGGGCTTCGCGATGGTTAACATATCCATCGCGAAGCCCGGCGCATCCACGGCTACCAGCTCAGCAGCTCGTAGCCGTCCTCGGTCACCACGAGCTGTACCTCGCACTGGGCCGAATCGCTGCCGTCCTTGGTGCGCACGCACCAACCGTCGCCCTTGCTGATCTTGATGTCGGGCGCTCCGGCGTTGACCATGGGCTCAATGGTAAAGACCATGCCCGGGGCCATGATGGTGTCCACATCGGGCGCCTCGGTGGTAAAGCCCACAAACGGGTCCTCGTGGAACTCTTTGCCAATGCCGTGTCCGCCGTACTCGCGCACTACGCTAAAACCGGCGTCCTCGACCGTCTTTTGCACGGCCTCAGCCATCACGGAGAGCGGCAGCCACGGCTTGACGGCAGCCAGACCCGCCTCCACGCTGACGCGGGTGACGTCGACCAGGCGCTGGCGCTCGGCAGAGACCTCGCCGATGCAGAACATGCGGCTCGAATCACTAAAGTAGCCGTCTAGGATCGTGGAGCAGTCCACGTTGATAATATCGCCCTCATGCAGCACGTCCGTATCGCAGGGGATACCGTGACAGACCACGTCGTTGATCGAGGTGCAAACGCTCTTGGGGTAGCCCTCATAGTTGAGGTCGGCCGGCGTGCCACCGTGCTCGACGGTGTAGTCGTAGATCATCTGGTCGATCTGGTTGGTGGTCATGCCCGCGGCGATGTGTTCGCCTACGTAATCGAGCACGCCCACGTTGATGGCGGCCGAGCGCTTGATGCCCTCGATATCGGCGGGCGTCTTGTAGAGCGTGCGGGGCAGAACCTCCCAGCCCTCTTCCCACAAGCGCTCGAGGCGCTCATCAAAGGCGCTATGGCATTTCTTATATTTTTTGCCGCTGCCGCACCAGCAGGCGTCGTTGCGGCCGGGCACGGGTCCATTGTCAAACATGGCTAACTTCCTTTCATTCGCAGCTAGTATAGCCCACCCACGCGTCCATAAAAGTTGCGGTGATATAGTTCCGATTTAAGCGGTTTAACAGCATAAATAGGAACTATATCACCGCAACTGATGGAGCGGGATGGCAGGCACTAGCTGCTGCGTGGTTTTGCTAGTAGCTCACCTGGCAGGGAATGCCGAGGGCGCGCACGCGCGCGGCAATGGCGTCGAGGGCCTCGGGTGCTGCTTTGGCAAGGCCTGCGACCGGTGTCTCGCGCGCCACCGTGTAGATGGTCGCCTCCTGCGGACGAATGCGCTCGAGCACCGCGAGCCAGGGGGCGACGTACTCCTCGCCGGTGTTGTCGATGGGCTTGCCCTGATACTCACCGGTCAAAAAGATCGTCTGGATAATAACGTGACCGTCAAAGCTTGCGAACGTCTCGATCTGGTGCTCGACGTCGTAGGGGCCAACGGGCTGGTCGAGCAGCTGGATAAATGCCGGGTCGACGGTATCGAGCTTAAGAATGTTGTCATCGACCATCATGAGCGCGTCGTGCACCTCGGGGCGGTCGGCGCGCGTGCCGTTGGAGAGCACGGCGATCTTGGAGTTTGGGGCAAGCTCGTCGCGCAGCGCGACGGCGCCGGCGATGGCCTGCGGAAACTCCGGTGCGGCGGTGGGCTCGCCGTTGCCTGCGAAGGTGATCACATCGGGGAGCTCGCCCTCGGCTGCCATCTCGCGCAGCTTTGCCTCGAGCGCGTCGAGTACCACGGCAGCTGTGTTGTACGGCTCATGGCAGGGGCGCTCGGCGTTGAGGCCGTTTTCGCAGTAAATGCAGTCGAACGTGCAGATTTTGCCGCTGGCCGGCATCATGTTGACGCCGAGCGAGAGACCAAGGCGACGGCTGCGAACGGGCCCAAAGATGGGGCTGGCATTCAAAAACGTAGACATAGGCATATGCTCCTCAAGACAATTGTGCCTAAGCATAGCATCGGCTCCAAAGCAAGGTGCGGGCTCTTGCTTTACAAGTTTCGTTTTTTCACGTCGCCCATTATGCCGCGCCATGAAAAGCCTCGGGTCGGGTAAAGTTAATCTGTTAACAAGGTGTAAGGCAATGTGGGTCCATCCAACCGCGCTGACGTGCAACTGGATGAGCATTGATGATGGGGGCACAACATGAATTTTACGGTCGAGAATGCGGGCACCACGATTGCCTGTCGCGAATATGCCGGCCCAGATGTGTCGCCTGATGCTCCTGCCTTGGTGTGCGTGCACGGCGCTTGTGTCGACGGCACATTTTTCGACGGTATCGCTTGTGAGCTCAGCCGCAACTACCGCGTAATTGCCTACGACCGCCGCGGCTGCGGTGGCAGCAGCGATGCGGCAGACGGCAGCTATGATCTTGCCGCTCAGGCCGCCGACCTGCAAGCCGTGATCGAACACGTTGGCGCTCCGACAAATGTGCTTGCGCATAGCGCCGGTACGTTGGTGGCGCTGGAGCTTCTTCGCGCCGAACCCCATCTCGTCGCCCGTGCGATTCTGCATGAGCCGGCTGTGTCGGCCGAAGGCGTCGGCATGGGCGCAGCTCCGGTTTTGCTCGATATGATTGCGGCTGGAAAGGTTTCAAGGGCGCTCCGGCTTTTCTTGGGAGCCCTCGGCGACTTGGACCCCGAAGCTCCCGGGACGACCGAAGCGGAAGCCAAACATGCCCTGCGCAATGGTCGTTGCTTTATGGCTAATGAATACGGAACAAATATGACATATGCTCCCGACTGGGAGCGCGTCCGCGCGTCAAAGGCGGTGTCGGCCGTGTTTTTGGGCGAGCTTTCGGTCGATACACCCCGCGAGGCTGGCACGCGAGCGGCTGCCGAATATCTCGATTGCCCCCTTGTGACGATCCCGGGCGCGCATAACGGTCTGCGCGATCGCCCCGTTACGGCGGCAAACGCCGTTCGCGATGTCTTGGAGCGTTAGCACGCTCGATGACCTGCGGGGAGAGGGGCTGTTAGCGTTTCGTCATTGTTAACGAATGCGCCCATAACCGCGCGCCCGCGGCTCCATTACCGCCGTTTGCCAGGTCATAAAAATGTAACGATAATCGCGCGTTTGCCTTCAGCTGTTAGATGCTACCCTTGTACCAATTGATATGCACCGTTGCCGTGCGTAACGATAGGAAGGGCCCCATATGCTCAATAATCACGAGGTCAATCTAACCGACGAGGAGGCTGCCGCCGAGGTCGCCCGCGTCGCGAAGACCTACCCCGTGGTGCGTTTGTTGTCGGCCGATCAGATTAAGAGCGAGCCTAACTGCTTGCTCGCCGGCGATCGCTGCCCTTGTCTGCGTCAGTCGAGTCTTGAGGCCTTGGCAGGTTCCGATGATGTATCGGAGCAGCTGCTCAATGATGGTACCGAGTACCGCGCTCGCCTGCGCCCTCTAAAGGTCGAGGGCGAGCCTCACGTCCTGCTGATGGTGCGTCCGATCGATGAGCAAGAGGCTGCAGAAGAGGACCTCGTCTACACCGACGTGCTGACGAGTGTGCGCAATCGCCGATATTACGAGGAAAAGCTCCGTAGCGCCCGCATGAATGCCGGCGTTGCGGTGATCGACCTTGATGATTTTAGGGTCTTCAACGATACGTGTGGCCGTCATGCCGGCGACCTTGCGCTCGGTGCTGTGGCGACAGCCATACGCAGCGGAATTCGTTCGACTGACGAGCTTGTACGCTATGGCTGCGACAAGTTTGTGGTCGTCATGCCCAATATTCCCTCCGATGACTTCACCCGTCGCCTGCATCAGGTGTCCGATGCCGTTCATGCCACGATTGTTCCGGGCCATGAGTACGTGAGCTTGACGGCATGTGTTGGCGGTGTTCGCATTCATGGCGAGACGGTCGATGAAGGAGTTGGCCGCGCTGTCCAGTTATTGAGCCGCGCTAAGGCAAAAGCCGGTACGGTCGTGACCGATGCCGATTCCATCGAAGCCTTCCAAAGCGAAAAGCCTTTGGTGCTTATTGTCGATGACTCCGAGATGAACCGAGCCATTCTCAACGAGATGCTCAAGGACGAGTATTGCATCCTCGAGGCCGACAACGGTCGTACGGCGCTCGACATGGTCGACCGCTATGGCGATGAGTTGTCGCTCGTGCTGCTGGATATTGTCATGCCGGGCATAAGCGGCTTTGAGGTGCTGGCCGATCTGTCGCGCCGATCGGGTATCGACAATCTGCCTTTCATCATGATTTCGAGCGAAGATTCCGATGATATGGTTCTGCGCGCGTACGAGCTGGGCGCCTCGGACTATATCAACCGCCCGTTTGACTCCCGTGTCGTGCGCCGGCGTGTAAGCAACACCATCCGCCTATACGCCAAACAGCGCCGCCTGACGAGTTTGCTGTCCCAGCAGTACAACGAGCGCGTCAAGAACAGTCGCATGCTCATCGACATCATGGCCGGCGTTATGGAGCTTCGCAATGGCGAGAGCGGCAGGCACGTTACGAACATCGAGAAGCTGACCGAGCTGCTGCTTGGCTGTCTGGTCCAGCGTAGCGGCACGATCTCCCTCGACAATGAGGAACGCTCTACGATTGCCCTGGCTTCGGCGCTGCACGATATCGGCAAGATGTCGATTGACGATGCAATTCTCAACAAACCCGGGCGCCTTACGCCCGAGGAGTTCGAGATTATGAAGACGCATACCACGATGGGCGCCGACATGTTGCTTGAGCTGGGCCGCCATCACGTCGGCAATGCGCTTATGGAATATGCGTACCAGATTGCGCGTTGGCATCACGAGCGCTGGGACGGCAAGGGCTATCCCGATGGCCTTAAGGGCGACGAGATTCCCATTGCCGCGCAGGTGGTCTCGGTGGCCGACGTGTATGATGCTCTGACGAGCGTGCGTGTGTACAAGGACGCTATTCCGCACAAGGAGGCGATCCAGATGATCCTGGACGGTAAGTGCGGCACCTTTAACCCGCTGTTGCTCGACTGTCTGCTCGAGGTGCAAGACCGTATTGCCGAGACGTTGGCACGCCCCGCCGACGTTGTCGCGTTTCCCACGATTTAGTTTGACCTAAGGAGTTTTAATCCATGATTTCCATGCGTGAGGCGTATGAGAAGATCGGCGCTAATTATGATGACGCGTGCGCTCGGCTGATGGGCGAGGAGATGCTTAGCCGCTTTGCCCTCAAGTTTTTGGATGACGAGAGCATGGACAAGCTGGAGGCCGCCATGGCGGCAGGAGACGCCGAAGGTGCGTTTATGGCAGCGCACACACTCAAGGGCGTGAGCCAGAACCTGGGATTCGATAATCTGTACGAGCCGGCGGTCGTGGTGACCGAAGCACTGCGCGGCGCCGATGCCGTTGACGGCGCTCGCGAGGGAATGCATGCGTTGCAGCAGCAATATGCGGCAACGATGTCGGCTCTGCGCGAGGCGGCTGAATAAGAGCTTGCGAGCCTTGGGCTGCTTGCCGGCCACATATAGGTGAAAGGGCGCCCCGCCGGACCATGTGGCCGGCGGGGCGCTCTTATCTGTTTTGTGGTTCGCGTGCTAGCGGGCCTGCTTGACCTTGGCTGCCGCCTCGACAAACGACTTCCAGAGGTTAAAGTCGGTTTCGAGCGTCTGCCAGGTGTACTCGGGATGCCATTGCACGCCCAGGCAGAAGGGTTGGCCTTCGACTTCGATGCACTCGGGCACGCCATCGGTTGCCTTGGCGACCAAGCGCGTGCTTTTACCCAGACGATCGATGCAGCAGTGGTGTGCGGAGTTGGTCTGGATAAGCCTGTGCCCGCCAAGCGCGCGCTCCAGCAACGAGCCCGGCACGACCTCGACGGGATGCACGGGGTCGTTGAGCACGTGGGTATGGCGCCACTGCGTGCGGCCCTCGCGCGCGCCCAGGCTTGGCACGTCCATGCACAGGGTGCCGCCGGTGGCGACATTGAGCAACTGCGTGCCGCGGCAGGTGGTAAAGAGCGGCTTTTTGGCGCGGAGCACCTCGCCGACCAGCTTAAACTCAAAGCTATCGCGGATCTCGCAGCAGAGGGTGGGGTCGTAGGGTCGATCATCGCCCCAACGTTTGGGATTGACATCGGGGCCGCCGGGAATGGCGATGCCGTCGGCGATATCGACGTAATGACGGATGACCTCAATGTCCTCGGTGATGGACATCTGCAGCGGCAGGCCGCCGGCGGCAAGGATGGCATCGACAAAGACGCTCGCAATCTCCTCGTTGGGGGAGAGCGTCTCGCTCAAATAGGGTTTCGCTTCTTCCCAGCGTGGTGCGACCAGGATGAGCGGACGGTCGGCGGGATCGACGTCGACGTGCGGAGTGTAGGACGATGAGGTGCGGGTTCCGATCATGGGCGTAGCTTTCGAATCCGGGTGGACATGGCACAGGGGTGGCGCGGAGCAAACGTTACTGATGAATTTGCCCGCGTGGCAATTGGGTTAGTGACCCTTGATGGAGTTGAGGAAGTCCTGGGCGCGCTTGGTCTGGGGGTGGTCGAAGAACTCGTCGGGCGTGCCGGTTTCCACAATCTGGCCGTCGGCCATAAACACGACGCGGTCGGCCACGCGGCGGGCAAAGTTCATCTCGTGCGTGATGACGATCATCGTCATGCCCTGCTGGGCCAGACGGACCATGACCTCGAGTACCTCGTTGATCATCTCGGGATCAAGGGCGCTTGTGGGCTCGTCAAAGAGCATGGCCTTGGGCTGCATGGCGAGTGAACGGGCGATGGCCACGCGCTGCTGCTGGCCGCCCGAGAGCTGTGCGGGCACCTTATCGGCCTGCTCGGCAACGCCCACGCGGCTCAGCAGGTCCATGGCGCGCCCACGAGCCTCCTCCTTGGACACGCCCAGTACATCGACCGGCCCCAGCATGACGTTCTGCAGTACGGTCATATGCGCAAACAGGTTGAACTGCTGAAACACCATGCCCAGCTCGGCACGCATGCGGGCAAGATCCTTGCCCTCCTGCGGCAGGGGCTCGCCCTCGATGAGGATCTCGCCCGAGTCGATGGTCTCCAAGCGGTTGATGGTGCGGCACATGGTCGATTTGCCTGAGCCCGAGGGTCCGATCACAACGACGACCTCGCCGCGGTCAACCGAGAGATTGATGTCGTTGAGGACGTGTAGATCGCCATAGTGCTTATCGACGTGCCTGAGCTCGATCAGCGGCTGATTGCCGGTGGAAGAGGTGCTCTGTGCCATGGTGCTCGGCTCCTTATGACTAGAAATGGTAAAGCGTTAGCGGATGATGGTCGCGCCGGTCTTGTGCGAAACATAGACAGCGGCCTTGTTGATCGCGACGTTGATGAGGATGTAGATGACTGCGATCACCAGGTAGACCGACACGAGGGCATCGTAGTTGGTAATGAGCACGCGGGCATTTTGCATGAGGTCGGGGTAGCTCACCACATAGGCGACGGTGGTGTCTTTGACTACGACCACGAGCTGTGAAATCAAGGACGGAATGATAAACCGAATAGCCTGCGGCAACACGATTTTAAAGGTGATTTTGGCCTTGGAGAGACCGAGCGCCTGGGCTGCCTCGACCTGACCGCGCGGCACGGCATTGACGCCGGCGCGGAAGATCTCGGCAAGTACGCCAGCTGCGGCGAGCGCGACGGGAAGCGTGAGCATCCAAAACGACGGTAGCGCGATCTTGTACTGGGGCAGCACCAAAAAGAAGAAGTAGATGAACAGCAGACTCGGCACACCGCGGAAGAAATCGGTGAGCACGCGGCAGACCAGCTGTAGCGGCTTGATGCCGCTGGTGCGGCCGAGCATAAGGGCTAAGCCCAGCACCAGCGCGATGGCGCCAGCGGTGAGTGCGACTTTAACGGTGCCCTCAAAGCCGGCAAGCAAGAACTTCCAGGTAGTGAGGTGCGTAAAGAAATACCAATAGTGGACCGAAAGCTGACCGGTCACATAAAAGCGCTGCAGTACCAGGATGGCGAGCGCGGCGACAGCAACAAGCGAGATGGCGGTGCCGATGCGAATCTTGGCGCGCATCTTGGGGCCGGGAGCCTCGTAGAGCGCATCGCGCATGGTGAGCGCGGAGGTGGAATGCTTGCTCATCGGAGGATCCTCACCTTCTTATCGATGTAGTTGCCAATGTGGCTCACCACAAAGGCCGTGCCCAGGTAGCCGAGCGCCGAGATAAAGAACGCGGCGACGCCGCCGAGCGAGCGGGTATTGATGTAGCTCACCACGCCGGTGAGTTCCTGCGGCTTAAGCGGCACCTGGCTGCCGAGCGCGGTGGTGAGCATGACGGCGATAAAGAGGTTGGTCATGGGCAGCACGCTCGAACGCAGCGCCTGCGGAATCACGATCTTAGCGAGGATACGGCTGAAGCTCATGCCGAGCGAGCGGGCGGCTTCCACCTGGCCGACGCCGACGGTGTTGATGCCGCTCATAAAGTTTTCGGAACCAAAGGCCGAGCCCAAAAGGACCGTGGCGACGATAACGCAGGTGCGGTAGGGCAGGACGACCTTGAGCGGCGGCAGCGCGTAGACGATGATGATGAGCAGCGCGATGCCGGGGATGTTGCGGAAGACCTGGACATACAGGTCGCCAAAGACGCGCAGCGGCTTGAGCGGCGACACACGCATCACGGTGACGGCGACGGCCAGCACCATGGCGATGGCAAACGACTCAAGCGTCATGCCCCAGGTTGCTAGCAGCGCGTCGATATAGTTCTGGCCATAGAGCGACCAGAGCTCGGAGAGACTCATGCGGACCTCCTGCCGATAAGGAAAGGGGCTCCCGTGTGTACGGAAGCCCCGACAACTCAGTGAGGAAACAGTTTACCGCAATAAAGCGCATCATGCGTTTCCATATGGTTTCGTTGCGGCCGTTACCAGGCTCGCTGCCTAGGCGCCGATCTCGGGCAGCTCGGGAACATTGGTGTCGCCCGTACGGTCGCCGATGCAGATCTGCCACAGCTCGGTCCAAGTGCCATCGTCCTCAATCCTCTTAAGGAAGTCGTTGACAAAGGCGACGCCGTCGGAATCGAGCGGCAGGCCGATACCATAGGGCTCCTTGCTGCCGAAGGGCTTGCCGGCGATCTTGTACTTACCGGGCTCGCGGACCAGGGCGCTTTGCTGCATGTTGTTATCGATGACGTAGGCGTCAACGCGACCCTGCTGGAGTGCCTGACGGGCCTCCTCGTCGGTCTTGAACTCCTGCTGGCTGGCCTTGGGGGCGAACTCCTCCAGAATGGCGGGGCCGTTGGAGCCGGACTGGACGGCGACGTTCTTATCGGCCAGGTCGTCGACGCTCTTGATGTCGTCGTTGTCGGCGAGCACTAGGATAGCCTGCTGGGTGTAGTAGTAGGGACCGGCAAAGGAGACGAGCTTCTTGCGCTCGTCAGTGATGGTGTAGGTGGCGAAGACAGCGTCGACCTGGCCGTTCTGCAGGACGGACTCGCGCGTGTCCGAGGTCACCTGGGTGATCTCGACCTTGTTCTCGCCCAGGATGTAGTTGGACAGGAGCTGCGCGATACCGGCATCGAAGCCACGGGTCTGACCGTCTTTCTCGTTGAGGAGGGAGAAGAGCGTGGAAGTCTGAACGCCACCGATCTTAAAGACGCCGGCGTCCTTGACGGCCGTGGCCCAGGTGCTGGCGGCGACGGCATCGTCATCGGCCTTGGGGCCGTTGCCGACGAGCTTGTCGAATGCCTTGGCGTCGAGCGTGGTGGAAGCCTCGGTATCCTCGGAGCTCTTGGAGGAACCGGCGGCGGAACCCTTGTCGGCCTCGGCGCTGGTGTCGGAGCAGCCGGCAAGACCAAGGCCGGCGACGGTTGCGAAGGTGGCGGCAACGAAGCCGCGGCGGTCGAGAACGACCTGCTGGGAGAGGTTCTTGCTCATGGTAGAACACCTTTCTCAATAAAATCCCTAGCGGTTGAGTAGAGTTATACCCTATCGCGCTCAAATGGGTCAACACGAAATAACTCAGAAACATACTTACCTTATGGGTTATTGTACCTACTAAAAAGGGACAGGTTTATTTTGGCAGGTTTTATCTGGGCAAACGTCGAATATTGCAGCTGAAATAGCGTTTTGCAGACGGCATGATCGATCACAGCGGTCGCTATAATGGCGGCAACGCGACGCATATATAAGTAAGGAGATCGCGTATGAACGGTTATTCGTTTTTCGCACCGACCATGACTTAAAACCACTACAAAGGGGACAGGCACCTTTGTGGTGGTTCTTGCAGATGTGGCGGCCCGCCTCGCTGTTTTGTCTCAATCTGTAACATCTGGAGGGCCAAAAGGTCTCTATCTGTTACAGATTGAGACAAAGGTCTGGGACTAAGACGTCTTATCTAGATCTGTAACAGTTAGACGGGAATTCGGGCCCTAGATGTTACAGATTGAGATAATTGAGCTGTGAAAACAAAAACCTCCGCAGGGGTGCTTCCCTTGCGGAGGTTTTTTACTCGTTGAGTAGCCTTACGGCTTCGGCGGCCATGTTCTCGACCGTCATGCCGTTCTGAGCGAGCAGCTCGTTGGGGTCGTAGCGGTCGGGGAAGCCTTTGGCGATGCCGAAGGTGCGCGTGCGCACAGGCGTGCAGGCCAGATAGCACGCGACGCGCTCGCCCCAGCCGCCGTCCAAGATGCCGTCCTCGAGGGTGACGACAACGCGATGCTCGGCGGCGAGACTGTCGAGGAACTCGCGGTCAAGCTCGGTTGCATAGCGCGGGTTGACGAGCGTGGCCTCGATACCGTACTCGGCAGCCAAGCGGTTTGTCACGCGCTCGCCCAGCTCAAAGAAATCGCCAAGTGCGAGCACGGCAACGTCGCGACCCCGGCGCACCACGTTGTAGCGAACGGCGCTGTAGTCGGTGTCTTCGGCGGGCGCAAGGTCGGGACGGCTTACCAGGCCGATGCCCGGTACGCGGATCGCCACGGGATGCTCGCGGTGATCGAGCGACCAGTTCAGCATGGACAGATATTCCTCCATGCAGGCCGGCGCCAAGTAGTGCATGTTGGGAAGACCGCCCAGCATGGAAATATCAAAGAACGAAAGGTGCGTCTCGGACGTGGTGCCAAAGATCGACGCGCCAAACACTAGGATGGTTGCGGGGGCGTCGTTGAGGCACAGGTCGTGCCACAGTTCGTCGTAGGCGCGCTGCAGGAACGTACCGTACACGCCAAAGACCGGCTTAGCGCCCGAGCGCGCAAGCGCGGTGGCAAAGGTTACGGCATGCTCTTCGGCAATGCCCACATCGACGAACTGTTTGCCAGCGGCAGCGCGAAGCTCGGGTGTAAAGCCCATGATGTAGGGCGTGGCGGCCGTGATGCCAACGACCTGCGGATCGCGCTCGATGGCGGCGCTGAGCGCCTCGCCCGTAATGTCGGCATAGGTGCGCGGCGCAGGCTCGCTCGGATGGCCCGGGCAAAGTTTGCGGCCGGTTGCCATATCGAAGGGCCCCACATGATGCCAGCGCTCGGGATCGCTCTGGGCTGGCTCAAAGCCCTTGCCCTTGGCGGTGGAAACGTGCAGCACGATGGGATGATTGATATTGCGCAGTTCCTGCAACGCGTCGACGAGGGCCAACACGTCGTTACCGGCGTCCAGGTAGCGGTAGTCGAGCCCCATCGCGCGGAAAACGTTGCGCTCACAGGTGCCGTTGCTGGCGCGCAGCTCGGCCAGATTGCGATAGAGGCCACCGTGGTTCTCGGCGATGGACTGGTCGTTGTCATTGACGATGATGATTAGGTTGCTATCGAGTTCGGCGGCATTGTTAAAGCCCTCAAACGCCAGGCCGCCCGAAAGCGAGCCGTCGCCAATAACGGTAATGACGTTGTATGCATCGCCCGCCAGGTCACGAGCGTGCGCCAGGCCGCAGCCCAAGCTCACCGAGGTCGAGGTGTGACCCATGGCGAACAGGTCGTGCTCGGACTCGTCGGGATTGGCAAAGCCAGAAGCCTCACCATAACGCTCCGGATCGATATAAGTGTACGCGCGCCCGGTCAGCGCCTTGTGGGCGTAGGTCTGGTGCGAAACGTCAAAGACAATCTTGTCGATGGGGGAGTCAAATACGCGATGAAGCGCAACCGTAAGCTCAACGACGCCCAAGTTGGGGGCAACGTGCCCGCCGACGGCGGCGGAGCTTTCGAGGATTGCCTGGCGGATCTCGCCGCAGAGCTGCGGGAGCTCGGCGCGATTAAGAGCCTTGACGTCCTCGGGCGTTGTCGTTTGCGTAAGCAGCATCGTTGTGGGTTACTCCATGCGAATCGTGCGCCGGCACTCCCTCGGCCGGCACAATTGCACAAAACAGTCTCGCACATTTTGGCGTTTGATATGTGACGGCGGCGCGGTAATTCGCCAACTGGTGGGGCAAAACGTTTTGTCCGATGCCATACTGATATGTTCCATGATGTTTTATCGATTGTGCACAGGCCGTGGCTTGTCGCCGTGAGTCGCTGGAAGGAGGCAGCATGTCCGATGCCGTTCGTGCCGAAGAAATCGCGCACGAGGTCGACTATGCCGCCCGCCAGCTGGCCCAGGCGGGCCGCTTGGACCTGACACACGAGTTTATCCAGCATGGCGACGTGACGGTCTATGCACATGTGACTTCAGTAGCGCGGGCGAGCCTGTCCTTTGCCGAGCGCTTGGGCCGTGCTGGCATTTCGGTCGACCGTGCTTCATTGCTGCGCGGGGCCCTGCTGCACGATTACTTTCTCTATGACTGGCACGATCCCGACCCAAGCCATCGGCTGCATGGCTTTCGTCACCCGTTTTTTGCCCTGGCACGTGCGGAGGAAGATTTTGAGCTGACGCCGCGCGAACGGAATATTATCGTGCGGCATATGTTTCCGCTGGTGCCAGTGCCGCCGACGTGTCGTGAGGCTTGGATTGTATGCCTGGCAGATAAATGGTGCGCTCTGCGCGAGACGGTCGCCGGTCGTCTGCGGCGCAAGGACGAGGCGGACGATGACGTGAGTGGCGAATCGAGCGAAAAGAGGAGAGGGTAGACGGTGGGGACCGCGATCGACATGGCATTTGACGGCGCGACGCTTGCCACCTGCCCACTCTCGGCACTGGTGCTCTCGTTTGCCTTTTACGGGTTTTGCGGTTGGGCATGGGAGTCGACAGTATGCGCCATGCTCAATCACGGACGATTTGCCAACAGTGGCTTTTTGCTTGGGCCGTGCTGCCCCATCTATGGCGCGGGCGGCATTGCCTGCTGGCTGCTGTTGCGTGGGATTCCGGATGCCTCGAGCCAGTTTGTCGCTGCAGCGCTCGTATGCAGCGTGATTGAGTACAGTGTGGGCCTTCTATTGGAAAAAACAACGGGCGCTCGCTTTTGGGACTATTCGCACCTGCCGTTTAACCTGCACGGACGCATCTGCCTGTACTGGGCATGCGCGTTTGGCCTGGGTGCGTTGTGTATTTGCCGCGTGGTGGAGCCGGCGGTGTTGGGCCTGCTTGCCCATCTGCCGGTGCTGATTGTGCGGCTGTCCGCGTTTATCGTCGCGGTCGCGATGATGGTCGACGCGGTGTGCTCGTTGGCGAGCTGGCGGCGTCTGTCTGATCAGCTGGAGCGCGTCCGGGCCGACCTTGCCGACCGCATTAATGAGTCGCTTGCCGATGCCTCGGACTCAATGCTTGAGCGCATTCCCGATTCGACGATTGACTCGGTGGCACAGACGCACATCCGCAGCCGTGCCGTTAACGCGTGGCTGGCGGAGCTGGGCGATGCGACGCTCGATGCCCTGCGCGAGAAGGCTTCGATGCCGACGTTTATCGCGGATGGTGCTCGCGGCCTGGCGCTCGCTGCCCGCCGCGTGGCCGATGCCGCGCCGAGCATGCCGCGTCCGTCGTTCAGTCGTCGCCTTGCCGGCAAGCGCATGAGCCGTCCGGTGCCGAGCGTGTCGCTCAGCCGCCGCGACCTGCGCTTTTTCAATGCCTTCCCGCGTCTGCGCATCAATCGCTACGAAGGTGTCATTCGAGCAACTAATCTCCGCGACCGCGCCCGCGAGCTGTTTCGGCGCTAGCCGGGATGGGCGTGCTCACGGCTCCCTTGCTCGCGTATTTCCCGTCCGTTTCGCGTCCGTTGCCGTGCCGTTTCCAAGATTGCGGCACCGTTTCCATTCGACAACGCAGCGTTTAACAACGCCGTATCTGGTCTACACCAGTTGCCCCTCGGCCGCATTATGGGCGCCGACAACGTTCATGCGATCAAGGGGGAGCGAATGTACGATACGGGATCGACAACGTTTATGCTCATCTGCACCATGCTCGTGTTTTTAATGACACCGGGTCTGGCGTTTTTCTATGGCGGCCTGTCTAGGCGCAAAAATGTCATCAACACCATGCTCATGTGCTTTGGCGCCATTGGCCTGGTTGGCGTGCTGTGGATTGTTGCCGGCTGGTCGCTGGCCTACGGCGGCGACGGTTCCAGCCCGTTTATTGGAGGCCTTGACCAGCTACTGTGCCTTCCGGTGCTCAACCAGGTGCTGCAGGCGGCCGAGGGCAATGCCACTGACGGCGCCGTCTACCCTCAGATCATCAACATCGCCTTTCAGATGGCATTTGCCATGATCACTGCTGCTATCGTCACGGGCAGCCTGGCCGGCCGCGTTAAGTTTGGTGCCATGACGGCCTTCCTGGGCATTTGGCTGCTTGTGGTCTATGCGCCGCTTGCCCACATGGTTTGGGGCGGCGAGGGCTCCTTTATCGGTGACATTATCGGCGCACTCGACTTTGCCGGCGGCGACGTGGTGCACATTTCGTCCGGTCTTACGGGCCTGATTCTCTGCTTAATGCTCGGCCGTCGTCGTGGTTTTGGCATGGTGAGCTATCGTCCGCATAACGTGCCGTTTGTAGCGCTGGGCGCCGGCCTGCTTTGGTTTGGCTGGTTTGGCTTTAACGGCGGCAGCGAGTTTAAGGCCGACGCCGTGGCGGCACTCGCCATCCTCAACACCGTGACGGCCAGCGCGGCGGGCATGGTCTCGTGGCTTGCCGTCGAGCGCGTGCACACTGGTCGCCCCACGCTGGTGGGCGCCAACACCGGTCTGGTTGCGGGACTTGTGGTGGTCACGCCCGGCGCGGGCTTTGTCGAGCCGTGGGCAGCGCTGGTTATGGGCCTGATCGTATCGCCCGTCTGCTACCTGGCCATCAGCCATCTTAAGACCAAGTTTGGCTACGACGACGCACTCGACGCGTTCGGTTGCCATGGTATCGGCGGCATCCTGGGCGGCGTGCTCACGGGCCTGTTCTGCGTGCCGGAGCTCTCGTGGACCGGTAAGGGCGGCCTGTTCTACACGGGCGACGTGTCGCTGCTCGTTTCGCAGATTCTGGGCATTGTGGTGACGGTCGCTATTGTGCTGGTGCTCGATTTGGTAATCGCCGCGGTGGTCAAGGCACTGTTCCACGGCAGTCTGCGTGTGGACGAGGCCGATGAGGCGCTGGGCCTGGATGCGAGTCAGCACGGCGAGAGCGCCTACCCTTCGTTCTCCGGACTCGATTAGCAGCTTCCCCAAGCACCGCACCTCGGCCTTCAATCGTCGTTTGCGTACCTTAAGTACGCGGCACTCCTCTTTCAGGCCGATCTGCGGCACTTGGGAAACCTGCTAAGACCTGTTAGTTGCACTTATCTGATCTACAAGGTTGGTCTGTGGCACCTGGAAACCTCGTGCCATGTGAGGGACAATTCATTTCTTTTTTTGAAGAGAGGAATTCACTATGAAGAAGATTACGGCGATCGTTCGTGCCGAGAAGCTTGAGGTTCTTAAAGACGCTCTGTTTGCTGCCGATGTTCGTGGCATGACTATCAACCAGGTGCAGGGCTGCGGCGCACAGCATGGCTGGAAGGAATACGTGCGCGGCAACGAGTTGCTTGTCAACACGATTCCTAAGGTGCAGTTCACGCTCATTTGCGCCGATGAGCATGTCGACGGCATTGTCGACATTATCTGCAGCGCCGCTCGCACCGGTGCCGTCGGCGACGGCAAGATCTGGGTCGAGCCGGTCGAGGAAGTTATTCGCATACGTACTGGCGAACACGGTCCCGCCGCGGTGTAGAATCGACCGTCTACCATCCGCAACGTTAAAATGCTGCAATGAGGCACAAGACTTGCGTTGTGGATGGACGGATTATGGGTCGTAATAAATATCCCGAGGAGACTGTCGCGAAGATTCTCGACGCGGCGCTGGAGCTATTCTGCGTACAGGGTTATGAGGGGACGAGCATTCAAGACATCGTCGACCGCCTCGATGGCATGACCAAGGGTGCTGTCTATCATCACTTTAAGAGCAAAGAGGAGATTTTCAACGCCGCATTTGATCGGGCAACGGCTCCGATTGCTGAGCACCGTCGCGCGACACTCGGTGCTGGCAATATGACGGGAGCTCAAAAGCTCAAACGACTTTATGCGCCCGAGTCCGTCGTTCCGCAAATCGAGCTATGGACTCGCATGCATCCTGCGGCAGATCCGGTAAAAAGCTCGCGGCTGCTGGCGATGCAGTACCAAGGTTCGTTTGACGAGTCGGCCGATGGCAATCTCTTGCCAGTAATCGAGGAGGGCATCGCCGACGGCTCCATTGCGTGCGAATGCCCGCGCGAAGCAGCGGAGGCCGTATCGTTGTTAGCGAATCTTTGGCTGCTGCCATTGTTCCGTCCGCTCGAGCCCAAGGAGCGAATGCTTGCTCGCGCACAATGTTTGGCGCAGATGGCGGCCGCGGTGGGGCTTGATTTGGGTAATGAAGTGCTCCAGACAACGGCCCAGATTTGGGACGTATGGAACCGTGCCGGGTGGTAATATAGATACCAACGGTATGTAATTGATTTGTGAGGGTAGCCACGGCTGCCCTTTTCAAGTCATTAAATACATACTAACAGTATGTATTTGGGGGCAGGCTTATGGCTGGGATGCGAAGAATTAGCGTTTCATTGGCGCCAAAAACAGTGCGATCTATCAGGCTATTTGGTCTTCTTGTTGCACAGCTGTGTGCGTATTCGATGCTGTCGGCACTGTGCTTTGCGTGCCCGCTTTACTTGTTCGATTGCAGCGGCTCCTCAACGTTATATGGCGCCGTCGCGGCGATAGCGTTCATACCGGGCGTGCTCGCGACTCCGGTTGGCGGGATTTTGGCGGATCGGGGAAGACGTCGCGGGGTTCTTGTGGTACTCGGCATTGTTCTGATGGCTGCATCACTGCTGTTTATCCCCATGAAGCGTTCGCTGCCTCTTGCGGTTGTCGTGGCAGCAATGCTTTGCGTCCAATATGGCATCCAATCGCTGCTGAAACCGATGCTTCAAATTGAGGCGGTGTGCATGACGGGCCAAGAAAAGGTTGAGCGTGCCACTGCGTTGGTCTCGCAGATAATCATGATGAGCAATATCTTGGGGCCTGTAGTCGGGACGGCAGTCTATGGGTGCTTTGGTATCGATACTCTATGCGAAACCGCGGCGTTGACGTTTACGATTTCAGCCCTGCTGTTCGGGGGCGCACTCAAGCAAAATGCCTCATCTGAAACGATGGGAGACGGCGCGACTCGTACGACACGCCGAAACGATTTTCGGGAGTTGATTCGGTACCTGTCTCAAAACTCATCATTGCTCGTTGTGTTTTTGATTGCGGCTATTTTGAACCTTGCGTTAGTTGGGTTAACGATTGGTGCTCCCGTTATTGTTGCAAAGCATCTCGGAATGCAGTCATCCTTTGTTGGGATTATTGAGGTGGCTATGGGCTTAGGTGGTCTTGTCGGCAGTGGTTTGGTCGGTATTTGGCCGCATCGTTTTTCCTTCAAGGGCATATGTCAATATGTTGCGATGATCTGTTTAGGAGTCGTACCGATTATTGTCACGCTACTGTTCGGCACAGATGTATGGGTGTTCACCGTGTTTGCGGTTGGTTCGGCATGGGTCATGGTGTGGGCAGCCATTGCGTCGGTTGAAATCATCGCGTTTGTTCAACGGGCAGCGCCGACTGAGCTCTGCGGAAAAGTGCTTTCGGTCGTTTACATGGTCCTTTCCTGCGCAACACCTATCGGCCAATTGACGTACGGGGTTGCATATGATCGATGGACACCGGCGATTGTATTCGCAGGCATGCTGGCGGTGTTGACGTTGACGACGGTGCTGTTTTATCGGCTGAAAAGTCGCTTGTGGCGATTGTCTTAACGCACTGGGGCACCGTGAATTTGTGGAGGCGGTGGTACGCCGCGCCGGGACGGCATTGTTTGGGCACGCCTCTCCTTCGTCTACAATATCGTGCAGACGAAGGAGAGGCGTGCCCATGATCAAGATGTTTGCGAGTGACTTAGACGGAACGCTGCTGAACGCCCTGCACGAGGCAGACGGGACCATCCGCCGCGCCATTCGCGAGCTGACCGAGGCTGGCCTGCATGTGGTTCCCGCGACCGGGCGCTCGACGTTGCCAATCGGCGAGCATGGCTTTACGGGGCTGGCGCTTGACGCCTGCTGCTCCAATGGGTCCATCGTGCGCGACTGCCATGGCGAGGTGCTCAAGACCTGGACCATCGATCCGCAGGTTACCGAGGAGCTGCTCAAGGCATTCCCGGACATTTGCTTTGATTGCTCCACACCCGATGGCATGTTCTCGAGCGGTTCGTTCGAGATGCATCAGGCGGGCTTTAAAAAGGACAGCCCTATCAAGCGCATCGTGATGCGCGGCATGCGCGCGCGTGGCGGCTATCACGAGGAACAGTATTTCGACCAGTCGATCGGTGACATCCTTCGCCACGATGTGTGCAAGATCAACTGCCGCGTGACCTCGCCCGAGCTGGAGCGCGACCTTAAGGCATATTTGGCCGAGCGATCGGACCGCGTGGTCAACGCGCCGTTCGATCCGGTGATGTTCGAGATCACGGACGTGGCGTGCAACAAGGGCGAGAGTGTGTCCTGGCTGGCGGGCTACTACGGCATTGCCGAGGACGAGGTCGCGGTCTACGGCGACGGCGGCAACGACATTGCCATGCTCAAACGTTTCCGCCACAGCTACGCGACCAAAAACGGCAGCGATGCCGCCAAGGCCGCCGCGAGTGCAACTATCGGCAGTTGCATGGTTCATGCCGTCCCCAAACACATGCTCGCCACCATGCGCAAGCAAAACTCCCGCACCGTCATCGAATAATGTGACAAAGGGATAGCCCCTTTGTCACAGGTGACGCTGGTCTCTTGAAATACGAACAAACATTCGCATACCTAACTGCGCTTTGATAGAATTGATACTGTTGACGGCAGTTCCATGTGCCGGGCAACGCCCTCCATCTGATGGGAGGTGATGCCCATGACCGATCTGATTGATTTTGTGAGACTTCTGACCGCTTTGGTCTCGTTCTTCACAGCGCTCGTCGGGCTTTCCGAGGCACTCAAGCAACGTTCGAAGCAACGTAAAAGGGGTCGCCGCCGCTAAGGCGTTGACCCCTTAATCCAAGCAACGGCGCTGCCCAGCTTTCCAGAACTTGGGCTGCCGTCGACACTATTCTACCCACGAATGACATTTTGGACAATCGGTAATGCCGCTCTAAAAGCCTGGCACAACCGGCACAACCTAGGCGGTCGCTGGATGTGACAAAGAGGCTGCCCCTTCGTCACATCCTAAATATTGCCTTTACGTGTTGATACACACGGTGTGCAATAATACTCGCACTGTGCAATAGCGCACAGACTGAGTAACAAGGAGGACGCTTGTCCCAGCTCGAAAAATGCGACCGCCGGTCCCTTCGCTCGCAGCGTGCCCTTCGCCAGGCACTTGCCAGCGAGCTTGCCGAAAGCGGCGACCTTTCGCGCATTAATGTCGCGTCGCTCACCGAGCGCGCTGGCCTTACGCGCCGCACGTTCTATTCGCACTACCGCGATATCCCCGACTTTATCAATCAAATCGAGGACGGCTTGCTGGCCGAGATCCGTGAGCGCATTGAGCTCATCACCGCAGCTCAGCTGCCCGATCTCTATCACAACATCGATGAGCTCGAGCCGGCACCCGGTTCGGTTGAGTTGCTGCGCTACCTTGCGGCCAACCGCGATTTAATCGGATCGCTGCTGGGCCCGGGCGGCGACCCCGCCTTTATTAAAAAGATCATCGATACCGCACGCGAGGCCGTGGTGCCGCGTGCACAGACGGGCATTTTGGGCCTGGCGCTGGGCACGTTCTTTGACTACTACGTTACCTACGTCGTGAGCGCCGAGGTCGGCATGATTCAGCGCTGGTTTGAGCGCGGGCTCACCGAATCGCCCGAGGCCATGGCGCGCATTATGACGGTGCTCGCTTTTGTGCGCCCTGGTGATCTGTATGGCCAACCCATCGATATCAACGTGCCGGAATACGGCATGAAGCTATTGAACCTGCAGCTCGAGGACGCGGTCGACACCACCGCAACCGTCGAGTCCAACAACTAAGAGGAGAGACAATGAGCAAACTCGTCGAGGGCATTAAAGACCGTGTGGTCGCTGCCGCACGCGAGGCTGCGCCCGCCGTGGTGGACGCCGCGCAGAAGGCCGCGACTGCCGCTGCCGAGAAGGTCGCCGAGGCGGTTGCCGAGGCCAAGAACGCGGCAGGGGAGACGTCCATCGCTAGCGAGCCCGCCACCGCCGCTGAGCCCGTAGCCGTCACCGCCGCCCACGCCCCCGAAGGCGCGATCTTCAACCCCGAGAACGCTCGTGGCAACCTGCACTTGGGCATCGACGTGGGTTCCACCACCGTTAAGCTCGCCGTGCTCAACGACGACAACCAGATCGTCTATGCCAAGTACCAGCGCCACCACACCGACGTCCGCGCCTGCGCTCGCGACCTGTTCGAGGGTGCTGCGACCGTGCTGCCGACGGCCCAGATGACCTGCGCCATTACCGGCTCGGGCGGCCTGCTGCTGTCCCAATGGCTCGACCTGGAGTTTGTCCAGGAGGTCATCGCCAGCAAGCGTGCCGTCGAGACCCTTATCCCGGCCACCGATGTCGCCATCGAGCTGGGCGGCGAGGACGCCAAGATCATCTACTTCGACAACGGCATCGAGCAGCGCATGAACGGCACCTGCGCCGGCGGCACTGGCGCGTTCATCGACCAGATGGCCACTCTGCTGCACACCGACGCCAGCGGCCTCAACGAGCTCGCGGCCAACGCCACCACCATCTATCCAATCGCCAGCCGCTGCGGCGTCTTTGCCAAGACCGACGTCCAGCCGCTGCTCAACGAAGGCGCCCGCCCCGAGGACGTGGCGGCCTCCATCTTCCAGGCTGTCGTGACCCAGACTATCTCGGGCCTGGCGTGCGGCCGTCCCATCCGCGGCAACGTCGCCTTCCTGGGCGGCCCGCTGCAGTACCTCTCCGAGCTGCGCCACCGCTTCTACCTTACGCTCAACCTGGACGAGGAGCACCGCATTGTGCCCCAAAACGCTCACCTGTTTGTGGCGAGCGGCGCCGCCATGGCGCATGAGTCCAACAAGCTCAGCACGTTCCCGCAGCTCATCGAGGCTATCGATGCCCTGGGTGACACACAGGGTGCCGAGGTCGAGCGCCTGGATCCGCTCTTTGCCACCGACGAGGACTTCGCCGAGTTCAAAACCCGCCACGACCAGGAAGTCGTCCCCAAGGGCAAGCTCGACGGCTACACCGGCCGCGTGTTCATTGGCATCGACGCCGGTTCCACCACCATGAAGGCCGCGCTCGTGGGCGAGGACGGCCAGCTGTTGCACACCTGGTACGGCAACAACAACGGCGACATCCTGGGCACGGCCAAGGTCATCATGGCCGATTTCTACAACCATATCCCTGCAGGCTGCACCATCGGCCACGTGACCACCACGGGCTACGGCGAGGCGCTGCTCATCGAGGCCCTCAAGGCCGACTCCGGCGAGATCGAGACCGTCGCGCACCTGCGTGGCGCCAAGGCATTCCTGCCCGGCGTGGAGTTCATTCTGGACATCGGCGGCCAGGACATGAAGTGCCTGCGCGTCAAGGACGGCGTTATCGAGCACATCATGCTCAACGAGGCCTGCTCGTCGGGTTGCGGTAGCTTTATCGAGAGCTTCGCCGTCTCTATGAACATGGACGTGCGCGCGTTCGCCGACGCCGCCATCCATGCCAAGGCCCCGGTCGACCTGGGCAGTCGCTGCACGGTCTTTATGAACTCGCGCGTCAAGCAGGCGCAAAAGGAAGGCGCCACGGTGGGCGACATTGCGGCCGGCCTGTCCTATTCCGTCATCAAGAACGCCTTGTTCAAGGTCATTAAGCTGCGCGACCCCAAGGAGATCGGCAGCCAGGTGATCGTTCAGGGCGGCACCTTTATGTCCGATGCCACGCTGCGCGCGTTTGAGCAGCTCACCGGCGTTCATGCCGTGCGTCCCGACATCGCCGGCTGCATGGGCGCCTATGGTGCGGCCCTGCTCGCCCGCGATCGCGCCGGTGCCGATGGCACCTCGACCATCCTTTCGGCTGAGGACATCGCGCACCTTACCGTGACGCAAAAGCATGTCCGCTGCGGTCGCTGCTCCAACAACTGCCAACTCACCGTCAACGACTTTGGCGGCGGCAGGCGCTTCATTACCGGCAACCGCTGCGAGAAGGGCGCCGGCCACAAAAAGCAAAAGACCGAGGCCCCCAACCTCTTCAAAAAGAAAAACGAGCTGCTCTTTGACCGCGAGGTGCTGAGCCCCGACGAGGCCCCGCGTGGTACCGTCGGCATCCCGCGCGCGCTCAACATGTACGAGAACTACCCCTTCTGGCATGCGTTCTTTACGCGCTTGGGCTTTAGCGTGCAGCTGTCCGACCAGTCGAGCAAGAAGACCTACCAGGCGGGCATCGAGTCCATGCCGTCCGAGAGCGTGTGCTATCCGGCCAAGATGAGCCACGGCCATGTGATGAACCTTATCGACCGCGATGTCGACTTTATCTGGATGCCGTGCGTGCGCTGGGAGCGCAAGGAGGATCCGACCGCTGGCAACTGCTATAACTGCCCCATCGTCATGAGCTACCCCACGGCGCTGGCGCTCAATATTGACGAGATTCGCGAGCAGAACATCGAGTTCCTGTACCCGTTTGTGCCCTATCACGATAAGACCGAGCTCAAGCGCCGCCTGTACCAGGTGCTCGCCGTCGACCGCGTGGCCGATGCGCAAGCCGGTCGCGGTCGCGTGCGCGGTCCCAAGATCACGCGCTCCGAGGTCGATGCCGCCGTCAACGCTGCCTTTGAGGCCGACGCGCGTTTCCACGAGGATATCCAGACCATGGGCGAGGAGGCCCTTAAGTGGGTCGAGGACCACGGCGGCCACGGCATCGTACTCGCCGGCCGTCCTTACCATAACGACCCCGAGATCAATCACGCCCTGCCCGAGCTTATCTCGAGCTTTGGCTTTGCGGTCTTTACCGAGGATTCGCTTGCGCACCTGGTGAAGCCCGAGCGTCCGATTCGCGTCGTCGACCAGTGGATGTACCACAGCCGCCTGTACGCCGTCGCCCGTTTTGTGACGATGCGCAACGACCTGGACCTGATCCAGCTCAACTCCTTCGGCTGCGGCCTGGACGCCCTGACCACCGACCAGGTGCAGGAGATTCTGGAAGCCAGCGGCAAGATCTACACCGTGCTCAAGATCGACGAGGTATCCAACCTGGGTGCCGCGCGCATTCGCATCCGCTCGCTCATGGCCGCGCTTAAGGACCAGGAGGCCGAACGCCTGGCCGAGGCCACGGCCGCGGGCGAGACTTACGAGCAAGGCGACGCCGCGCCGGTGGCGCCCTCTACGGATGCCCCCGCGTTTGCGAGCCGCAAGTACACGTTCGAGGCGCAGCGCGAGAGTGCTTCGACCGCGTGGCCCAAGGTGCCCTTTACCGAGCAGATGCGCGAGGAGGGCTATACCATCCTGTGCCCGCAGATGGCGCCGATCCACTTTGACCTGGTCAAAGAGGTATTCCGCGGTGCCGGCTACAACCTGGAGCTGCTGCCCTCGACTGACCACGATGCCGTCGAGGCCGGCCTGCGCTACGTGAACAACGACATCTGCTATCCGTCGATCCTGGTGACGGGCCAGATCATGGAGGCCATCGAGAGCGGTCGGTACGACCTGTCCAAGACGGCTGTGGTCATCAGCCAGACCGGCGGCGGCTGCCGTGCCACTAACTACATCGCGCTCATCCGCAAGGCGCTGCGCGAGAGCGGCCACCCCGAGATTCCGGTAATCTCGCTTTCGGCCGTGGCGCTGGGCGAGGACAACCCCGGCTTTAAGGTTACGCCGGCGCTGCTTAAGCAGGCGGTCTACGCGGTGCTCTTTGGCGACGTGATGATGCAGATGCTCTACCGTTGCCGCCCGTACGAGGCCACGCCCGGTGCTGCCAACGCACTCTACGAGGAATACATGGCGCGTGCCCGCAAGCTGGCGCCTAAGTTCAACAGGCACAACTACACCAAGCTGTGCCGCGAAGCCATCCGCGCGTTCGACACCATGCCGCTCGTGGGCGAGGGCACCAAGCCGCGCGTGGGTGTGGTCGGCGAGATCCTGGTCAAGTTCCACCCTACGGCCAACAACCATGTGGTCGACGTGATCGAGCGCGAGGGCTGCGAGGCCGTGGTGCCGGGTCTGCTCGACTTCTTCCTGTACTCCATGAGCAACGCGGAGCTGCAGAAGGACGAGCTGGGAAGCTCTGCCACTACGCGCGCTGGTATGCAGGCGCTCATCAAACTCGTGGACTGGATGCGTACGCCGGTGGAGGAGATGCTCGAAAGGTCCCGCCGCTTTGAGGCTCCCGAGCGCATCGGCACCATGGCCGACAAGGCCCGCACAGTGCTTTCGGTGTGCAACAACATGGGCGAGGGCTGGCTGCTCACGGCCGAGATGCTCGACCTGATCGACCACGGTGCGCCCAACATCATCTGCACGCAGCCCTTCGCGTGCCTGCCCAACCACGTGGTGGGCAAGGCCGTGATCAAGGAGCTGCGCCGTCAGCACCCCGAGAGCAACATCGTTGCAGTGGACTACGACCCCGGTGCGTCTGAGGTCAACCAGCTCAACCGTATTAAGCTCATGATCAGCGTGGCAAAGGAGAACATGCGCGCTGGCAAGGGCTTTAAGCTCGAGAAGGTGGCGCCGCTCGCGATGGACGAGGTCACCGGCCAGATGCGTGCCCATGATGGCTGCGTGAGCTGCGGACCGGCCAGCGAGGAGGCCGTTGCATCGGTCGCCAAGCGTCTGGGACACGGCATTAAGAAGTAGCTGGCCTGCTATGGGCTGGATATGAGACAAACGGGTGGTAGCCGTACCGGCTACCACCCGCTTTTTCTGGACATATGTTGCGTAAATGACCTTGCTACAGCCTTCCGTGGGCTTGTCCGATTTTTGGGCCGGTTCGGGCTTTGAGGACAAGTTGCTGCAGGCCCAAGGCGATTTTTCGCTCAATGCGGGCCAGCACAGTGTGACCTATCTGCCAAACGACGATACGGTAACAACCGGTCGCTACCAGGTACTGCTGTACGACAACAACTTTGGCGCGGCCGAGAGCTATCCCAAGTTCGACTGGGGCCAGCTGGGCGCCGCGGTGGTGACCGACTACAGCAAGGGAACGCATTCGTTTGGGCGCATCTTTACGGTGGACGAGAACGCGCGCACCTACGAGCTCGAGGACCAGGTCGCAGTGCCGTTCTCGGGCTACGTAAGCAGTGCACAGCGCGTCGGCGATTCAGATAGTATGCTCGTGGCATCGGGCCAGGCCAAGACCTTTACCGAGTACGATCGCTATGGACTGCCCATCGCCACCTACGAGATGGAAGCCGAGAAGTACATCTACCGCGTGTACAAGTACGAGCTGTAGCGCTGCGCTTGGCTGTGCCTGCGCCCCGCGGCTGCGCTCTCGTGCCGGGCCCACCTCGCGTCCCGCATCACTTTACGTCAAACTCCACACGATCGAGCTCGGGCACATTGAGGTCGATGAGTTTGCGGGCGACACGGCGGTCGTGCGCCCCAAGCGCCTCGCCTGTCGTCACATGGGCGACGATTTCGCGCTCGACGATGCCTTCTTCGTCCCCTTCGGTGGCCGAGGTCTCGACGGCGACGGTGTAATCCTTAAAGCCCGGCAGCACCGCGGCAAGCTCGCGCGTGGTCTCGGTGACGCCGTAGCCGTCCTGCACGCCGGCCTGCGCCGATCCAATGGAGCCTGCGGTCATAACGATGCAGGGGATGGCAAAGATGACCGTTCCCACGATGATGCGGCGGCGCACTTTGCGTGACAGCTCGTTGACCTCGGCGTTTTCCTTGGCGGTCACAATGCCGTCGCCGTTCAGGTCGCGCTTGAGCGGCACGCGCAAAAGAAGCAGCACGGCTTCGGCAGCCAGTGCGATAAAGACTACATTGATGCCAAACTCGTAAAGCGCCGAGAGAAACAGCGACCCGCTTGCGATGGCGATGCCGTAGCCCGCCGCGCACAGGGGCGGCATGAGCGCGGTCGCCACGGCTACGCCGGCGATGAGCGTGGCGGGTTCCTGGTCGCGCGAGTTGCCCAGGCCACCCGCAAAGCCGCCCGCGAGCGCGACGGCAAGGTCCCAAACAGTCGGTGTCGAATTGTCGATGATGGCGGCCGTGGTGGTGCCAAGGGGCGAGAGCTTAAAGTACAACGTGGACGTGACCAGGCAAAAGGCCATCTGTAGAGCCAAGCTCGCGACGGCCTCAAGGGTGATCTCGCGGTCGAGCGTGGCGATGCCGTATGCCATGGCAAGGACCGATCCCATAAGCGGGCAGATGAGCATGGCGCCCACGATGGCGATGTCCGAATCGATATCGAGGCCGATGCTTGCGATGAGCATGGCGATGATGAGGATACACAGGTGAGAGCCAGTCAGACGCGCCCCGTTTACAAAACGCTTGCGGATCACGTGATAGGGCGCGCGTCCCTCGCGAATGTTGAACGCGCGCTTTAAAAAGCGACCAGTCTGCTCGGCAGCCTCACTATGGGCAGGGCGGATGCCGTGGCGCCGGTGATGGCGTTCGCGTAGTCGCTTGATCTGTTGTTTGTCGAGTTCCATGTCCACCTCGTTCCAGCGCGGTCCGCGCAACGCGCCCGTTGTCCTAACTCTACACCGTGGCGGGCGGGGTGTCTGTTGGATGCAGAATCCGATAGGGCGGATGACGCGGGAGCAAATGCAAATCACAGGCTCAATTCCATCCCGCGAGAATATGATGCACCAGCTCCTTCAAATGTGACGAAACTGTGAAGCACGAGAGCGTGAATTTCAAAAAATACGCTGGTCGTCAATGTTGCGCAACAGAATTCAAAAATCGACAGCTACCGTTTGATACGTATGGATACATCCGTGTCAAAGGGAGAAAGCCATGGCAAACTACAGTCCACAACACTTTGAGCCTCGGGCCAAGACTGCCAACGTCAAGGGCGTTGCTAACCGCGCCGTCGCAACCGTTTTGACGGCGGGCCTCATCGCTCAGCCGCTCATGTCGCCGCTGGCGGCAATCGCCGCACCGTCAACCGATAACGGCGATTCTGTTCAGGGGGGGGGGTAGTTCTGTAGAGAACACCGTTGCCGCCGGTAACCAAGCGGTCGTAAAGACGGCTGCCCAGCTGGCCGAGGAGTCGGCAAAGCAGCTCAAGGACGCTCAGGCCGCCTACGATGCCGCCCAGAAGAAGGCCGACGCGGCGGGCCAGTCTCAAAAGCAGGCACAGCAGCAAAAGAATCAGGCCTCGCAGGCCGTGACCGATAACGCCGCCGAGCAGAACGAGGCCGAGGTAGCCGCGCTTCAGGAGAAGATCGACGAGCTTAAGGCAGCCGTCGAAAAGACCGAGCAGCAGCAGAAGAAGCTGGGCGACCTGAACGATCAGCTCGAACAGGCCAACAAGAGTGTCGAGGATAAGACCCAGGCGCTCAAGGACGCCAAGGCAAAGCAGGATGAGGCCAAGAAGGCCCTCGATGATGCCCAGGCCAAGCTCGAGGCCATGGGTATGGACGAGTACGAGGCCGCCAAGAAGGCCGTCGAGGACGCGCGGGCAAAGCTCGATGACGCCAATAAGGCCGTTACTACTGCACAGGACAATCTGGACCAGGCCAAGGCTGCCGAGGCCAGCGCCCAGCAGGAAAAGCAGAATACCGAGGCAGCTTTGACGACTGCCCAGGCCAAGAAGCAGGAGACTGCCGCTGCTCTCGCAGCCGCAACCACCGCGCGCGATAACGCCCAGCAGAAGTTCAACCAGGCGCAGGCCGCGCTCGATGCTGCCGTCTCGGGTACGGGTGTTGACCTGAGTGCGCTTGAGGCCGCCAAGAAAGCTGCTGCTGGTGAGCTCAAGACCGCGCAGGCGGAGCTCAATGCCGCGACGGATGCCGACGCCACCGCACAGACAAATCTGCAGGCCGCCCAGGCTGCCGTCGCTGCCGCGCAGGAGAAGGCCAACGCCGCCAACGCTGCTGTAGCATCTGCCCAGTCTGCATACGATGCGGCAAACAAGGAGTACAAGGACGCGGCCAGTAAGCGTGACGCCGCGAAGACGGCATACGAGCAGGCCCAGCAGACCGAGGCCGACAAGAAGACCGCGTACGATAAGCTTGTCGAAGTTCGCAAGCAGAAGCGCAGTGAGTGGGAGGCAGCCTGCGCTGCTTCGAACGCCGCGGAAAAGGCTTATGACGCTGCTAATGTCCAGGTTGAGGCTCTTGAGCAGCAGATTGCTGACCTCAAGTCCAACATGACCGTTGACCAGGAAGTCATCAATAAGGGCATGCTCGGCTTTATGGCCTACATCAGCAACAGCAGCGATTTCACGGCTATGCAGAAATCGAACGCCAAGGACGCAATGGCTACACTCACCGGCGCTGACGACAAAGCCGAGTGGTATGACGATTACGTCGATCAGGACATGTCTCGCGACACCAATCCGCTTTCCTTGGAACAGCTGCGCAACGCCCTGACATATCTCGACACCCAGAACAACCTCCGCAAGGCGAACGGTCAGTCGG
Source organism: Collinsella sp. AM38-1BH (assembly GCF_003467545.1). NCBI lineage: Bacteria > Bacillati > Actinomycetota > Coriobacteriia > Coriobacteriales > Coriobacteriaceae > Collinsella > Collinsella sp. AM38-1BH. Next base: position 70,399 of record NZ_QSHC01000005.1, read on the forward strand.
CGCTCAGCGTCAGCCTCCGCATGACCGCAGCAGCTGCACTCAACGCCTCATATTCATCGAATATTTGGGATCACTCGAACTGTTACTTCGATAATGCTGAGAATCTCGCAGGTGGTGGCGGTGCATATACCGGTGGTGAGACCGAGGATACCCTGGGCTGGCCCTACACCGGTCTCTACACTCAGGAGAAGGTTAATTACGAGAATTGGATTAAAAAGTACGGTGTGGATAGCGAGGCCGGCAAAGATCTCATGGCTCATCGCTATGATTCGTACTATATCTACCAAAACTATTACGATGTGTACCACGGTACAAAAGATAAGAATGGCAATCAAAGAGGAGACGCCTGCGGGCACTATCTCAACATTATCGATTCCGCTACGGTGGCTATCGGCATCGCGACCGGTAGCGGTAAGAACACCGATTCCGAGGTAACCATATTCGATTACAGCGCTGATGACACTCAGGCTGATTTCACTGTTTCCGAGTTCAAGAAGCTCGTCAACGACTACATCGATTCTGCCTATAACGCTGGCGGCACGCAGGCGCAGAAGGCGCAACTCAAGGAGCTTCAGGGCAAGCTCGCCGAGGCGCAGAAGAACTTTGGAACTACTAGGGAAGCTTACTTCGCAGCTGTAAACGGGCAGGATGCCGCCCAGGACGCTTTCACCGCAGCCGATGTGAACATGAACACCGCCAAGGGCGAGTACGAGAAGGCTCAGTCCGCTACTGCTGCCGCCAAGTCCGCCTACACCGCCGCCGAAGCCAAACTCAAGGGTATCGACGTCAAGACGCCCAAGACCAAGCTCAACGCCGCCAAGGGCGAGGCCGCTACTGCCCAGGCAGCTCTCGATAAGGCAAACGTCACGCTTGCTGACGGCAAGGCAAAGGCAACCGATGCCGCTGCTCAAAAGGCGAAGGCTCGCAGCGCCCGCGATGCTGCCAAGGTAAAGTCCGATCAGGCCAAAGAGGCGTATGACAACGCTACCGCTTCGGTCAAGGACCTTGCCGCCAAGTGCGATGCCGCCAAGACGGATCTTGCGAACAAGCAGGGCACGCTTGACGATGCCAAGAAGGCCGACGACACTGCCCAGGCTGGCGTTGACAAGGCTCAGGCCGCAGATGTGCACGCCGCGACCGCTCTTTCGGGCGCCAAGCAGGCAGTTGCCGCCAAGACGCAGACCCTGTCCGACGCACAGGCGAAGGCCAAGGCCGCCGAGGACGAGCTTGCCACCGCAAACAAGGCCTTCGAGCGCTTCGCCGGTGCCCAGAAGGCGGTCGACGACGCCAAGGCCGCCTATGACGCTGCCGTCGCCGGTGTCGCCGATGCCCAGAAGCAGCTCGAGGCCGCCAACGAAGCCGTCGTCGATGCGAACCTCGATATCTTCAAGGCCAAGGCCGAGCTTGCCAACGATGAGGCACTCAAGGCCGATCTTGAGGCTGTCGACCACAAGGCATCCCTTGCCGCGGGCACGACGGGCAACGAGAAGCTGGTCAAGCTGAACGCTGCCTACGCTCGCTATAAGGCCGCCGTCGATGCCGCCGCTGGCCTCAAGACTGCTCTGAGCGATGCCGATGCCAAGCTGTCCGATGCCAACGACGCCTATGCCGCCGCACTGGCCGAGCTCGGAGATGCCAAGGATGCCCTGGCTGCCGCGCAGGCCGAGTACGACAAGTATCATCCCAAGGCCGAGCCGCAGAGCAAGCCTCAGGCCAAGCCCCAGGTTACGCAGGCCGCCGCAAAGGCCCCCGTTGCCAAGAAACAGGCTGCGCCTGCCGCGCTCGCCCAGACTGGCGACAATTCCGCTCTTGCGGGCGAGGTGTTCGTCATCGGCGGTATCACCCTCGTGGCCGCTGGTGTGACGCTGAGCGATCGTCGTCGCAAGCAGATGTAGCGTTTCGAGCGTAGTTTCTGCAACGAACTTCGGTTCATAGCAGGAACGCTTCGATAGCTTAACCGATAAGGCCGGCGCGCTGTTAAACGCAGCGCGCCGGCCTTTCTTTGTTTCGATTTCAAAAAGCCCGGTCAGCAGCCGCAAAAGCTACCGACCGGGCAAGCCGTAGGCAATATGGTTGCTGTCGAGCAGCTGCTCGACTTAGCCCAGCAGGCTTAAGCCCACGGAGACAAATGCCAGGATAACGCCGACGATGGACTCGCCGCCGAGCAGGCCGCTGGCGACAACCAGGCCCTGCTCCTGGAAGGCGGCGTCCTTGGCAGCCCTCTCCTCGTCAGAAAGACCAGCGGTGGCGTCGCGGTGGGCGGACCACTTGTCGTAGGCGAGCTTGACGCAGGAGCCCAGGAATGCCGTGAGTGACATGTAGAACGGCAGGTACACGCCCAGGCCGATCATCATGGCCGGAATGCCGAGCCAGTACATGACGATGCCGGCGATAAAGCCGCCTGCGAACCACGGCACGCTCGGGATACCCGAGACCATGGTGGCGACCACGCTTGCCTGCGCGGCCACAAAGCTCTTGTCGGGGCCGAAGGCGTCCGGACCATAGGCGGTGACGAGCGCGACCATGACAGCGGCAGCGACCAGGGCGCCCACGATGCCGCCAATGGCCTGGCCGACCCACTGTGCGCGCGGGTTGGTACCCAGTACGGCTCCGGCCTTAAAGTCGTTCATGACGTCGCCAGCAAGGCCGCACGCCACGGCCACGATGCCGGCGATAAAGAACAGCTTGACCTGCGCGAGCTGCGCGAAAGCTGCCACGATGAGCATGACGATGAGGCCAAAGATCTCCATGGGATCGATACCCGTCTGGCCGCAGCTCTGAGCGCTCATAATGGTGGTGACAAAGGTGAACAGCGTGACGATGACGGCCGGAACGGGGCCGAGGTCGAGCGCGATGGCAACGATCACGGCGATGGCTGCGGTGCCCAGGCCGATGACGCCGGCGTCGAGCTTAAGCGAGCCCGAGATGAGCGACTGCTCGTCGGTGTCGGTGGAGCTGTCGGCTGCAAGACCGCGGACGATACCGGCGACCTGCGGCAGGATGTCCTTAAGGACGACGGCGACTCCAAAGCCCATCATAAGGCCCATACCGAGGGACTTGACGATACCCTGCGCGGTCACAATATCGAACAGGCCGGCAGCGGTGCCGCCAACGATGATGCCAAAGTTGCCCAGCAGCGCGCCGGCAAACCAGAAGGCGACGGGGGCGAAGCCCACCAAAAAGCCGATGGACAGCAACATGGGCGAGTTGTAGATGGCAAAGGTCACGCCGGGGATATTGAGCGTACACAGCATGCTGGGCACCACGCCCAGAGCGTCGCGCAGCACGCTGTAGATGCCTGCGATGGCCATGGAGCCAAAGAGCTGCTTGCCGGTCTTGCCGCCGGCCTCGGTGGCGCGCAGGGTCTGAGCTGCGGCGTTGCCGGTGGGGAACTCCAGCGCGGCGTCCACGATAAAGTGACGGTGGATGAGCGCTGTCGCCAGAAGGCCCAAGATGGTGCCGGCGAGCGCCACGATAAACATGTCGAGCCAGCTGATCTGGTCGGCATAGCCCAGCATCCAGGCGCCCGGGATGGTAAACGCCAGGCCGCCGGCGACCATGGCGCCCGCGGACATGATGGTGTGGGTGACGTTGGCCTCGTTGAGGCTGGCGTTGCCCATGAGCTTCAGGAAGAACAGCGAAATGACGGCAGCGAAAATGATCGGCCAGGGGAGTGCGCCCATCTTGAGGGCGGTATAGGCCGAGCTTGCCGTGATGATCACGCAGCCAAGGACGCCGATGACGACGCCGCGCAGCGTGAGTTGACCGCGCATCGAGGTACGGTTCGAGGGATTGCTCATATAGAACTCCTTTGCGTATATCCGCTTCCCCCGGGAGCGCCGCTACGGATACGGCGCGGGAAGTCGGGTTACCAAGGGCCGCCGCGTGAGCTCGCGCGCGACCGCGCACCAGTATAGCCGCAAGCTAGTCATTTTGGGACGGGGCTATTTTAGCTACCCCTGTTTGCCGGAGGGATATACTGCTGGGCAGACGAAAGGAGCGCCGACGATGCTTAATGGGTGCGCATATATATTGACGGTCGACGTGGGCAACACGTTCATTCGCTTTGGCCTGTTTGCAGAGGATTCGGCCGCGGCGCAGGAATGTCCGCTTGCGACGTGCGAGATCACCACGCCGTCGAGCATCACAGCAGACGAGGCGCGCATGCGTCTCGTGCAGGTCATGGCCGCACTGGCGGCCGATGCGGGCATGCCGGGTGTGCTCGTACCCGCCGCGGCCGTGCTGAGCTGCGTGGTCCCGGCGCTCGAGCGCCCGTGGAAGGCGGCGCTTTCCCGCACCTGCACGGGGCGCGTGCTCACCGTGGGGCCGGGACTTAAGACCGGCATGCCCGTGCACTACGACGATCCGGCCGAGATCGGCCCCGACCGCATCGCCGATGCCGTGGCGACCCGTGCCGTCTACGGCTCGCCGTGCATCGTGATCGACCTGGGCACTACGACCAATATCGAGGTCATCGATGCGCGCGGAACCTTTGTCGGCGGCGTCATCGCGCCGGGTCTGGCACTTGGCGCCCGCTCGCTTTCGGCCGCTGCGGCGCGCCTGCCGCAGGTCGAGCCCTCGGCACCCACACATGTGATCGGTCGCAACACGCGCGAGGCCATGCGCTCGGGCGTGGTCTTGGGCGAGGTGGCCCGTATCGACGGCATGCTCGACATGGTGCTTGCCGAGATGCGCGCGACCAAGGCGGCGGGGGAGGGCAGCGTGCCCATCGTCATCACCGGCGACGATGCCGAGGCGCTCGCGGCGTTGGTCGGCCACAGCCTGACGGTCGATGACGCGTTGACGCTTCGCGGCCTGGCCGAGCTCTACCACATCAATCAAAAGCCCCGTCGCGCGTAGCGATGGGGGCGGTGGGACAAAAACGTCTCCACCTTTCACCTGCTACAATGTGTCAAACTATTGCGATTTCGGAGGTGTCTGCCATGTCGGACGATCTTCATCAAACCGCGTCGGGCAAGCGCCGCGACGTTATTAGCTGGGACGAGTTCTTTATGAGCGTAGCCATCGCCGCGCAGCGCCGCAGCAAGGATCCCAATACGCAGGTAGGCGCGTGCATCGCCAGCACCAACCACCGCATCCTTTCGGTGGGCTACAACGGTACGCCCTCGGCACTCAACGACGACTTTTTCCCGTGGGGCACGAGCGATGACCCGCTACAGGACAAGCACAACTACGTAGTCCATGCCGAGGCCAACGCCGTGCTCAACTACCGCGGCTCGCTCAAAGACCTTGAGGGTTCCACGGTCTACGTCACGCTGTTCCCGTGCCATGACTGCGCCAAGATCCTGGCGCAGGTGGGCGTGGGCGAGGTTGTCTACCTGGACAATAAGTACGCCGACACCGACGACGGCCGCATCAGTCGCCGCATTCTCGACTCCTGCGGCATCAGCTACCGCCAGGTCATCGTCGATGTCCACATCGGCACCGGGGAACAAACTCAGCAGTAGCGGCAGCGTGTGCTAGCGCCGGGCGTCGGCAAAAGCAGCTAAAAAAGCCCCGTCCCAAATTGACTGCTCGTGAAAGTCGTGTCCGCGCGCATGGACGGCTCGTGAGCGGGTACATGGCTGTAGTAACATAGCTCTGTCCGCGGGCGCGCCCGCGTTATTGTGAGAAAGGAGCCCCTGTGGCTGTTAACGAAGAGCTGCTTAAGAAGGTTCTTGAGGAGATCCGCCCCAACCTGCAGGCTGACGGCGGCGATATGGAGTATGTGGGCGTCGACGACGAGGGCGTCGTCCAGCTTGAGCTTCAGGGTGCCTGCGCCGGCTGCCCTATGAGCGCACTGACCCTGTCCATGGGTATCGAGCGTATCCTCAAGGAGCACGTACCCGGCGTTACCCGTGTCGAGCAGGTCAATGCCTCCGGCGAGACCGAGGACCTGTACGACGAGTATGCGCCGTTCTAAGATGCGAAAGCTGCGGGCGATGTGCTCCGCATAGACGTCACGCCCAAATATGCGGCTGCGAGCGCAAGGCCCGCGGCCGCATTTGTATGTAGGGAGCAAGGGGACCGATATGCTCAACGACCTCTACCATATGCTTGATCCCGTCGCGATTTCGGCGGGGCCCATCACCATCTACTGGTACGGCTTGGCCTACGTGGTCGGCGCTCTGCTCACGGCGGTCGTCATGTATCGCACGCAGCGTCGCTGGGGTTTCGACATTACGGTCGACGACCTGACGAGCGTCGTGGTCGGTGTGGTCTTTGGCCTTATCATTGGCGCCCGCCTGTTCTACGTCATCTTTTACGGTGATGGCTACTACTGGGCGCATCCGCTCGAGATCTTCGCCACCAACGAAGGCGGCATGAGTTTCCACGGCGGCCTGGTGGGCGGCATCATCGGTGGCGTGCTCGTGTGCCGTATGTACAAGCTCGATGCCTGGACTATCGCCGACCTTGCCGTTATCGGTGCTCCGCTGGCCCTGTGCCTGGGGCGCTGCGCCAACTTTGTCAACGGCGAGCTGTGGGGCAAGCCGACCGATTTGCCCTGGGGCGTGATCTTCGGCGGCGCCGCGGGCGATATGCCGCGCCATCCCTCCCAGCTCTACGAGGCATTCCTAGAGGGCATTGTGCTCTTTTGCATCTTGCAGGTGCTCAGCCGCAAAAAACCGCTGCTGCCCCAGGGCACGTTTATGGGCGTGTTTGTGATGGGTTACGGCATCGTCCGCTTCCTCATTGAGTTTGTGCGCGTGCCCGATGCCCAGCTGGGCTATCTGCTGGGCGGCGTCATCACCATGGGTCAGCTGCTGAGCCTGCCGCTCGTAATCGCAGGACTGGCGCTCATCATCTTCGCCCGACACCGCAATCGCCCCCAGCGCATCTACCTCGACGCCTAGCCACCACATGTCACCACAAGGGGGACAGGCACCTTTGTGGTGGTTTTGCCGGGCAACGATGACAGAACCGTAACGTTTCCCCAGATAAAACCTGCCAAAATAAACCTGTCCCTTTTTGGCAGGTTTCTAGAAAGGCTATTCGGACTGTGAAGGATTCCGACCTCTCCGCAACGGCTGCGCGCGACGCCGCCCGCATCGTTTGGTTTAAGCGCTATCCCGCCAAACAGACGCTCATCGCATTTTTGCTCGCCCTGCTGGCGACCACGGCGTTTTCCATCGATCCCGCCCCGGTGTCGAGCAACGCGGTCCTGGCGATCGACCCCAAGGCGACGGGCACGCTCTACGTGTGCTACGAGGTACTTCTCTCGTTTGCCGGCCATACCGACGCAGTGATGCTGCTCGCGCTTGCCTGCTTGCTCACGCTGCCGTTTCGCTATGTGTTCTTTGGCCGCGGTGACGCTTGGCGCCCGTCGGTCGTGCTGCCATCGCTGTTCTTTGCCGTTTGCATGGTGTTCGGCCGTAGCTACGACCTTGCCGATTCGGCAGAGATTGTGCTGGGCGACAAGGCACGCGTTATCTGCGCCTGGATTGGCGGCGCGGGCTGGATGCTTCTGGCGATTGTGGCCTTCTATCTGGCTTTTGAGTTTTTGGATTGGTTGAGCTCCCGCCGCATTCCGTTTTCGGAGACCCACTTTGGCCGCGTGTGGCGTGTTGCCCACGCCGTGCTCTCGGTCCATCCCTTTGTCGGGCCGTTTCTTGTGCTCATGATTGCCTGGGCGCCCACGCTTATCGCCTCGCTGCCCGGCCTCTTTATGGGAGATACGGGCGCGCAGATCCGCCAATGGTTCAACTATCCCAACGGCACGAGCGACTACCTGCGTCTGCTCAATCCCAATGTGTTGCTCAACGGACATCACCCCGTGGTGCACACGGCTATCATCGGTTCGTGCGTCCAGCTGGGGCTTTCACTGTTCAACAGCGCCAACGCAGGTCTTGCCATCTACACCTGCGCTCAGTTCGTCATTACGGCCGCCTGTATGGCCTATTCCATCTCGTCGCTGCGCAAGCTAGGCGTGAGCCTGCCGGTCCGCGGCGTGATCTTGCTGTTCTTTGTGTTTATGCCCATGTTCTCCAACTACGCGGCCCTGCTTACCAAAGATGTGCTGTTTGCCGACGCGTTTTTGGTGCTGTTGGTGCAGACCGTGAAGCTTGTGGCATGCGGCCTGCCCCGTCGCGATGCCAATGCCGAGCGTGCGGGCGAACAGAGGCCCGTGCTCTTTGTGCGCCATGACTGGCTGCTGCTCGCTATGGGCGCCATGGGTTCCACGTTTCTGCGCAACGGCGGCCTGGTGTTTCCCCTGGCGGCATGCGTAATCGCGGCGGCGTTTTGCGCATGGGACGCGCACGTGGCTCGTCGTGCAGCCAAGCAGGCTGGTGCTGCGCCTTCGGGCACCACCCCGCGTTTCCGCTGGGTGGGAGTTCTTGCGGTGCTTGCACTCTGCCTTGCCTCTAATATGTACTTCACCAAGGTCTTTATGCCGGCACATGACATCACGCCTGGTTCCAAGCGCGAAATCCTCTCGATTCCGTTCCAGCAGACGGCTCGTTTTGTCCAAAAGCACGACGGCCTCAACTCGGGCGTCAACCCCACGGTTAAGGAGGACGGCACCATCGTGGAGGCTCCTTGCGACGGCTTGGTGACCGACGAAGAGCGTGCCGTGATCGACCGTGTGCTCAAGTACGAGAATCTGGGCCGCCGTTACAACCCGGATAAGTCGGACGCCGTCAAAAATTGCTTTAACGAGTACGCCTCGCAGGAGGACATCAAGGCCTATTTTGAGGTGTGGGCCCAGATGTTCAAAAAGGATCCCGAGTGCTATATCTCGGCGCTCATCAATAACTACTACGGCTACTTTTATCCGAGTGCCCGCGATGCGTGGGTCTACAGCACGGCGCGCAGTGCCGAGATCATGGCGAAGCCCGATAACCTCAAGTACTTTGACTTCCATCCGGTCGACAGCAAAGCCGTGCGCTGGTGCGACCACCTGATTAACCTGTACCGCGTGGCGGTGCAGCGCATTCCGTTTATCTCGCTCACCATGAGCTCGGCCACCTACGTGTGGATCATGATCGTCGTGGTGGTCTACCTGTTGCGCCGCCATTCGTGGCGCGCGCTGGCCATCTGGATACCGCTGCTGGGTGTGCTCGTTGTGTGCCTGATTGGTCCATGTAATGGGTCGACCTACATGCGCTACCTGTACCCGGTCATTGCATGCATGCCTTTCGCCATCGGCGCCACGATCACCCGCAGCGACCTCCTCTGGACCTAACCAAAGATTAGCGCATTGGGGTCAGGCTGCTTTGTGCCAAGGGGCTGCATCATCACGACGCCTTCATTTTTTTGTTTATCTCACAGGCCAGTAGGTATATCATTTATAGCGTTTGTTTATATTGCCCGAGCATTCGCGCTGGGCTTTAGGTCGAAACCGATAGGAGACACGTATGTCCGGACACTCTAAGTGGGCCACAACCAAGCATCGTAAGGGCGCGCAGGACGCCAAGCGTTCCGCCCTCTTCTCCAAGCTCAGCCGCAACATCACCGTTGCTGCCCGTCTCGGCGGCGACCCGCTGCCCGAGAACAACGCCAGCCTCGCCGCTGCCGTTGCCAAGGCTAAGGCTCAGTCCATGCCTAAGGACAAGATCAAGTCTGCTATCGATAAGGCCTTTGGTTCGGGTGCCGATGCCGCCGTCTACGAGAACATCGTGTACGAGGGCTACGGTCCCGCCGGTGTCGCCGTCTACGTCGACTGCCTGACCGACAACCGCAACCGCACCGCCGCCGATGTCCGTTCCGCCTTCTCCCACGCTGGTGGCAACCTGGGCACCTCCGGCTCCGTCGCCTTCCAGTTTGAGCGCAAGGGTCAGATCGTCGTCGCCAAGGAGATCCTGGACGAGAACGCCAAGAAGGAGACCATGATCGCCAACGGTGCTGCTGGTGACGAGGATGAGTTCATGATGGCCATCGCCGAGGCCGGTGGCGAGGACTACGAGGACGCCGGCGAGGAGTGGATCGTCTGGACTACCGCCAACGAGGTCATGGCTGTCTCCAAGGCGCTCGAGGAGCAGGGCGTCCAGGTCAAGGGCTCCGAGACCACCATGGTCCCGACCACCCCGACCGAGGTCTCCGGCGCCGACGCCAAGAAGGTTCAGCGCCTCATCGACCGTCTTGAGGAGCTCGACGACGTCCAGGATGTTTACAGCACCATGGACATGACCGACGAGGTCATCGCTGCCCTCGAGGAGGAGTAGGCCCGCACGGATTGAGCCGTGCATATCTGGGCATAATGAAGCGAGCATGCAAGCCTCGTGGAATAGATGAGCCGGATCCGCGTGCAATGAGGCACCGGACCCGGCTCTTTTATAATGATGCGAATCGTTTTGCATTCTGTGGATCGAGATTTGAAGGGAGCGCTGCATGCGCGTGCTCAAACGAGCCCTGGCGATCGTGTATCTTGCCGCCGCCGTCGTGGCGCTGGGTACGTTAGTCTGCCAGTTTTGGGGGCCATATACCTATCGCTTTATGCTGTTGATGCGCGATCCGCTGCCTCGCATCGTTGTTACGGCGTGCGGCGGTGTCGTGGCGCTCGGCGTGCTCGTGTGTTTCTTTCGCCTGATGTTTGCTCGTCGCGAGCCGTCCTGCGTGCATCCGGCGGGGGAGCGTAATATCGAGGTCACGCTCGCCGCCCTCTCCTCGTGTGCTCGCACCGCGGCAGAGCGCGACGACCGCGTGATGGTCGAGCATGTCGAGGCGCGCGTGCAGGGCTCCGACGAATCGCGCGTCCGTTTTAAGGTCGACGCCATCGCGCTCGACGACCGGGATGTGGCCTCCCTTGCAGCCGCGATGCAGCAACGTATCGAGGAGGCCTGCGACACCATGCTCGGCACGCCGGGCACGACCGCACGCGTTCGTTTTTTGCCGTCCAAGACTACCGTCCAGACCGTGGAGGTTTCCGGTGAGTGATACCAATCAAGACAAGACCGTCCGCACTCCGCGCCTGACTATCGATCAGAGCGCCGCGCCGGCTAGCGAGGTCGTCGATCCCAAGGTGGAGGGTACCGAGTCGCATGACGCGGTCGCCAATGATTTTGATGAGGCCATGGGTCTCATCAAGGGTACGGGGGCAGCCATCTGGAGCTATGCCGTCCGTCATCCCAATACCACGCTTGGAGCCGTCGCTGGTTTTGTGCTCGCCGTACTGGTGCTCACGCTCGGCCTGTGGGATACGCTCGTCATCGCATTCTTTGTACTGATCGGCGCCGTGATTGGCCAGATCCGTGACGGCGAGAACGGGATCGTCAACTTCTTCGGCCGTCTGTTTAGCGGCCGCTAGTATGTATTCGACCGCCGCGTGTGCGGTGGGCATAAGGAGGAACCATGGCTTTTAACACGAAGGTCGATGTGGCCGATACTGAGCCCGAGGCAGACGAGACCGTCGCCGCCGAGGCCGAGGACGTAACGCTCGAGGACGAGGCGCTCGTCGAGGCCGAACCCGCCGACGATGCGGACGAGGATGATGAGGAAACAGACGAGTCCGAGGACTCGCTGACCTATTCCAACGGTGTAATCGAGAAGATCGTCGCCATGGCCACCCGCGAGGTGCCGCACGTCCTGGGCATGAAGGGCAACCTCATGCACTTTGTGCAGGAGCAGTTTGGTGCCGAGAACCTGACCAAGGGCGTGACGGTCGAGGTCACCGATGACAACCGCGTGGTCGTCAACATTTCCGTCATTATCGAGTACGGCGCCTACGCGCCCGCGATTTTCGACGACGTCAAGGCGCGCGTGACCGAGCGTCTGGCCGCGATGACCGGCCTTGAGGTGGCAGGCGTCAACCTACGCATCGAGGATGTCATCACCCCCGAGGAGTACGAGCACCGCACCAACCAGCACGAGTAACCTACCAAAAAGGGATGTTTATTTTAGCAGGTTTTATCTGCGAAAACGTCAAACGGCCGGCCGCACGGATGGATGTGCGGCCGGCCGTTATTTGTATGTCCCCGATGTAGGCATACCGCTCGTCTAACTAGGGGTTGCAATCGTCGTGTTCCGCGTTACCCTAATGGGCGCATTGTTTCCAAATTGTTAACGAGGGGTTGCCGTAATGGCTGACGAGCACGAAACAGAAAGCCAGGCATGGGCGATTGAGGCTGCCGCGGCAGAGGCGGCATCGCGAGCTGCCGAGGAGGTACATCGTCCTCCCGTGGTGCCGATGGAGCGCGTGGTTGATCGCACCGATATCGAGCGCGGCGAGCGTGCCGGCCAAAAGCGTAGCCAGGAGCCAGGCTTCCCGCGCTTTTTCGCCGAGCTCAATCTGGGCCTGATTCTTACGGCCTTTGCCATCGTTGCGTTTAAAACCCCTAATCACTTTGCTTTTGGCGGCACCTCGGGCGTGTCGGTTATTCTGTCCACGCTGTTCCCGACCCTGCCCGTCGGCGTCTTTATGTGGATTATCAACGCGGTTCTCGTCGTTTTGGGCTTTATCTTTTTGGAGCGCAAGGCAATCCTGTGGAGCGTCTTCGCCTCGTTTGCGCTGTCCGCCTATGTTTCGCTTTTCGAGCTCTTTATCCCGACCAGTGTCTCGATGACGGGCGATATGTGGCTCGACCTGTGTTTTGCCGTGATTCTGCCGGCGCTCGGCAGCGCCATCGTCTTTGATATCGGCGCCTCGACGGGTGGCACGGACATTCTTGCCATGATCCTCAAGCGCCGCACGACGCTCGAGATTGGCCGCGCCCTGCTGCTGGTCGATATCGGCATCGTGGCCATCGCGGCCTTCTTGTACGGCCCGCGTGTCGGTCTGTATTGCGTGCTCGGCCTGTTTGCCAAGACGCTTGTGGTCGACAAAGCCATCGAGAGCATTCACCTTCGTAAGGTCTGCACGGTCATTTGTTCCGAGCCCCTTAAGGTCGAGGAGTTTATCGTCAAGCATCTCAACCGTACGGCGACCATTAGTCGCGGCTACGGTGCCTTCTCGGGCAAGTGCGTGACGGTGATCATGAGCGTGCTGAGCCGTCGCGAGGCCGTGCAACTGCGCCGCTATGCGCGCGAGGTCGATCCGGGTGCCTTTATCACGATTGTCGACAGTTCCGAGATCGTCGGCAAGGGTTTCCGCGGCACGAACTAGCGCGAACGCATTCATCAAACAATCGAAAAGCGCCTCGCGCGTTGCAAATACGTCATCTAAGAGTATTTGAACTCACATTGGGTGATAATGATGCCAAAGACATCGTTTGCGATCCAGGTGATTCGCTCTAGATACGAAGGGATGATTCTATGTTCTGCTCGCAGTGTGGCGCCCCCATGGGCGATAACGACAAGTTCTGCGGCGTGTGTGGTGCTCCTAATGCCGGTGCCGCTGGCCCCGCTCCCCAGGGACAGCCTCAGCCCCAGCAGTTTGTTCCGCAACCGCCCGTGGCGAATGCGCCAAAGGGCTGTGTGGTTCAGGCGTTCCAGGATATGACCAAGACCCCGGGCGTGCTTCAGCGTGTATGCCAAATCGCGTTTTTGCCGGCGCTGATTTGCGTTGTGTCGGTGCTCGTGTTGTTTATTCCCGTTATTGGCGGCATTGCGGCTGCCATCGGCTTTTTGGCAGCTTGCATTGCGAGCGTGTGCGGTTCCGGCTTTGGCATCGAGTGGGGTCGCGATCTGTCGCTTAAGATCGATGACGGCATGGATCGTCCGCTGATGCGTTCCACGTCGTTTGGTCTCGGAGTCTTTTCGAGCGTTATTTCGGTCGTGCTCGAGGTTATCGCTGCCATTCCCGTTATCGGTGTAGTGCTTTCGCTGGTGGAGGGCGTGGCGCTTGGTGCCGCAGGCTCGTACTCCTACTATGGCTCCTATGCGCTCGAGGCTGCGCTGTTCGGTTCGCTCGGCCTGCTTGTCCTGGCTATGATTGCCACGGCAGTCTTGGGGGTCTTCTTTAAGATGTTCGCCGACATTGCCGTGATGCACTTTGCGGTGACCGGGCGCGTTGAGAGCGCGTTTTCGCTCGACAAGGTCTGGGCGGCGTTTAAGCACAACAAGACCAAGCTGTTCTGCGCTTCGTTCCTTCCCGAGTTTTTGACGGGCCTGGTTTCCAACGCCATTACGTGGATCTTGACAGCTGTCTTTGGTGCCATCGCCGGAATTGGCGCGTACGGCTATTACTATCGCCCCACGGGTATCGAGGCGATTGTTACCGCCGGTGGTGTCACGCTCGTATTGTTCCTGGTGCTGATTGCATTCGTCACGGTGTTCCTTACGGTCTTTGGCAAGATGCTCAAGCACCGTGCCGTTGGCTATTGGGCTGCACGTTATGCAAGCGAATGGGCCGATGAGGACAAGGACGACGTTTTGACTTTTGTGCTCCCGGGTGAGAAGAAGCCTGCTCCTGCGGGATTCAATCCCACGGCAGCCACTGGTGCTGCGCCTGCCCCGGCACCCGCGCCTGCACCTGCCCCGGCACCCGCGCCTGCCCCTGCCCCGGCACCTGCTCCTGTCCCCGCACCGGCGTCCGAGGCGACGCCTGCGGAGCCCGATTGGGATGCCGTTGCCACGCCGGCGGATGAGCCGGGCGATAATCCTGCTGCCGAAAACAATCAAACCGAATAGCCGGTCGAGGCGCCCTGGGCAACTGAGCCCGGGGTGCCTTTTTCTACTGCGAAAGCAAGAAAATGCCTGGGAAAACGGTTGCAGCAAAATTTCTCGGAAATTGGTCAATGTTGCGCAACAACGTCGCGGCTATTGTTGAGAACGTAGACGTGTAAGGTTTGAAGGCGTGCGACGCCTTAGGAAAAGGAGAGGCTCATGTTCTGTCCCACTTGTGGTTCTCCCATTTCGGATGATGCCAAATTCTGCCCTGTTTGCGGATCCGCCGTTGGTGCCGCTTCTGCCGCTCCGGCCCCGCAGCCCCAGCCCGCTCCGGCCCAGGCTATTCAGCCCGTGCCCCAGCCTCAGCAGCAGTACACCGGTCAATACGCCCAACAGTCCGCATCCGCTCCGATGGGCTATGGCCCCATTAAGGCTGACCGCAGCCTGATCGGCTGGCTGCTGCTCTCTCTTGTGACCTGCGGTATCTATTCGTTCTACTTCCTGTATTGCTTGGCACGCGACGTCAACACGTTGTGTCAGGATGACGGCGATTACACGCCGGGTCTGGCGGAATTCATCCTTCTATCGTTTGTGACCTGCGGCTTCTACGCGTACTACTGGTATTACAAGATTGGCAACCGCCTGCAGGCCAACGCTCCTCGCTACGGCCTGGTGTTCCAGGAAAACGGCACCACCGTTCTTCTGTGGCAGATCTTCGGCGCGCTCCTGTGCGGCCTTGGTCCCATCTTCGCTATGAACATCATCATCAATAATACCAATGCCATGGCAACGGCTTACAACACTCGCCTTGGCGCTCGTGCCTAACAATAAGGGCGGCGTGAACAGCTCCCAGGGACATAGGGGCACGGCAGAGCTCCTTCGCCGCGCCCTTTTTTGCACCGGCGCGCTCTTTGTTGCCTGGCTCGCGCTCTACCTGCTCGATATCGGCTGCATTTTTCGAATGATGACGGGCGCTCCTTGTCCGGGATGCGGCATGACGAGGGCGTGGCTGGCGGCGCTGCGTCTCGATTTTGCGGCGGCCTTTGCCTACCATCCGCTGTTTTGGGTGGTGCCGATTGCGTTTGTGCTCGCGTTCGTGCGCGAGGAGGTGGCATCGAGCAAACTAAAGCGTGGTGTCGACATTGCAGTCACCGTGTTGTGCATGCTGGTCATCGCCGTATGGATCGTGCGCCTCATCAATCCGGTAGATGCCGGCCTACTCTTTGGCGGCCATGCGCCCGCCGGAGTCCCCGACGACATCATCCACCTCGAACCCCCACGCTGGCTCACCATCCTTCGCTCTTTCCTGTCGTGACGGAGGACGCGCTAGAAAAGCGGTCGACACATAAGCGGGGGCGAACGTTGAGATAACGTTCGCCCCCGCTTTGCTCTAGCCAGGTTGTTATGGGTGGGCGTGATGGCTACTCGTCGCGCTTCTCCTCGTGGCGAGCGGCAGCCCGCGCATCGTGGATGCCCTTGATTGCAGCATGGCGAGCGGTGCGAGCATCGTGCATGGCGTCGCGCGCCTCAGCGGCTGTTGCCTTGGCAGAGCGCAGCTTGGCGGCCAAGTCGGGGTTGGTCTCGGCAACCGCGGCGATCGTGGGGCCGTCGAGCTCCTCTTGCGTGGGCTCGGCCAAAAAGTCGATAGCATACTGGGCGGCCACCATGGAGCCCTTTGCCAGCACGGTCTCGTCGATCTTGTAGAAGCAGGAATGTTGGGCGTACGTGGCACCAATCTTGGGGTTGCGCGTACCTACAAAGGCGAGCACGCCCGGCACGCGGCGCAGGTACTCCGAAAAATCCTCGCCCGAAAGCGTGCCACGGTAATGGCCTTGACCGGTGGGGCCCAGGCACTTGATTACAGCCTGACGGCAGCGCTCGCTCGAGGCGGCGTCGTTTTCGACCTTGTAGTTGGCGATGGTGTAGTCGGTGAGCTCTGCCTCGGCGCCCAAGGCGGCCGCGGTATGCTCCACGATGCGGCGCATAAGCTCCGGCATTTCCTCGTGGGTCGAATCTCCGTAGGTGCGCACCGTGCCGGCAAGGTAGGCCGTGCCGGCGATAACGTTGCGCGCGGTGCCGCCGTGCAGCTCGCCGACGGTGATGACAGCCGGCTCATAGGGGCTGATCTCGCGCGAGACGATGGTCTGCAGAGCGTTGACGATCTCGGCGGCAACCATAACGGCGTCGTGGCCGCGCTGGGGCATGGCGCCGTGGCATGAGGTGCCGCGGACGTCGATGCGGAACCAGTCGGTATTGGCCATGCGCGGGCCGGGCTCGCAGCTCACGGTGCCGGCGTCGACCTCACTCCAGATGTGCGCGGCGTAGGCGCCATCGACGCCGTCGAGCACACCCGTGCCGATCATGAGCTTGGCGCCCTGGCCGTTTTCCTCGCTGGGCTGGAAGACGATGCGGACCTCGCCGTGGATGTCGTCGGTCATATGGCGCAGAATCTGCAGCGTGCCGAGCATCATGGCGATGTGGCAGTCGTGGCCGCAGGCGTGCATGCAGCCCTCGTTGACGCTGGCAAATTCCTCGCCGGTCTGCTCGGTGACGGGCAGGGCGTCGATATCCGCACGCAGCAGGATGCGGCGGCGCGGCGTGCCGTCCTCGCGGTAGGCATCGGGCGCGGTGCCGCGAAGGGTCGCCACCAGACCCGTCTTAAGGGGACGCTCATAGGGGATATTCATGGCGTCGAGCTGGTTGGCGATGTCGGAGGTCGTGCGCTCCTCGGCAAGGCTCAGCTCCGGGTGCTTATGGAAGTGCCGGCGCTGCTTGATGATATAGGGTTCAAACTCGGTAGCGATATCTTTGATGGCTGCGGTGACGTCGTCAGCCGCGCGAGCCTCGGTCGCCGCCATAATCTGCTGTGCCTTGGTCTTCGTCATGGTCGATTTGCTCCTTGCTGGGTTGATCGCAAAATCGTACAGGCTCTCTCCAGTATGCCACCTGCCGCTAGGGCTGGTAAAGTTGCCGTTTGCCGCTTGGGGTTTTGTTACAAGGGCGGGGGAGTACACTCGGGGGTGTTGAATTTCCTGCCAGAGATGGGGATGCCCATGCAACATATCGATCGGATTATCCGCTCCAAGAACGTCTTTACCGCGCAAGACGGCATCGATACCGCCCGCGAGCTGGCGATTGCCATCGCAGGCGACCGTATCGTCGCAGTCGGTGCGCCCGATGACGTGATCGCCGCCGCTCCCGCCGCCACGTCGGTTATCGACTACGGCGAGCAGTTTGTCTGCCCCGGTTTCCATGACGCTCATCTGCACTTCTTCCATACCTCGGTCGGTTCCTCGCCGTACATGCTTATGGATATGGGCACGTCCGAGGCGGCGCTGGTGCAACATGCGCTCGAGTTTTCCCAGGACCTGCCCGATGACGCTTGGGTTGTGACGCAGGGCTGGCGCGACTACCGTTGGGACCCGCCCGAGCATCCTACCAAGGCGTCGCTCGATGCGGCATTCCCCGATCGTCCCTGCGTTATGTATTCGGGCGACGGGCATACGCTTTGGCTCAACAGCCGCGCACTCGAGGCGCTCGGCGTCACACGCGACAGCGAGCCGCCAGCGGGCGGCAGCTACGACAAGGATGCAAACGGCGAGCTCACGGGCATTGCTCACGAGGCGGCTGCCATGCAGCTGCTACCGCGCTGCCTGGAGTGGCTGGGCGAGGACCGCATCGCGAGCGCTTACGCCGACCAGATGAAGCGTATGGCCGAGCAGGGCATCACCTCGATCTGCGATATGTCGCTCATGCCCATGCCGGGCTGCGATTTTATCCGCGACGACGTCTACGACAAACTGCAGGCAGCCGGCAAACTGGGCATCCGAGCCCATCTATTCCCCACACTGCTGGATGACCAATCGCGCTTAGAAGAACTGCAGACCCGCTACGCGAACAACGCGCTGCTCTCGGCGCCTGGTTTTAAGCAGTTCTTCGATGGCGTGTCGAGCGAACACACGGCATATCTCACCGAGCCCTATACCAATCCGCGCTTCCCGGGCGACCAGGGCCGTCTGACGGTTCCGGCTGAGCGCATGCGCAAACTGGTTCTGGCGGCCGCGGAGCGCGGTCACACCGTGCGCATCCACGTCATTGGTGACGGTGCGATTCATGCCGCGCTGGATATCTTCGAGGAAGCGGCCGACCTGTACGGCCTGCCCCAGCACGGTCATAACACGCTTGAGCATCTGGAGAACCTCTTGCCCGAGGACATCGACCGCCTGCGCAAGCTCGACGTGGTTGCCTCGAGCCAGCCCTGCCATATCACGCTCGACCCGGGTGGTCCGGAGCGCGACCTGGGCTTGGAGCGCAGCCGCATCATGTGGCCGTTCGCAACCTATAAGCAGCGCGGCATTCGCCAAGCCTTCGGTACCGACAGCCCCATCACAGCTGTTACCAGCATGAACGTGCTCTACACGGCTATCACGCGCCAGGACCCCAAAAGCCACTGGCCCGAGGGCGGCTGGCTGCCGAGCGAGCGCATCGATGCGGCAACAGCCCTGCGCAACTACACCCTGGGCAGCGCCTACGCGGCAGGCGACGAGCAAAACCTCGGCAGCCTGGAACTCGGCAAAT
This sequence comes from Collinsella sp. AM38-1BH, assembly GCF_003467545.1. Lineage (NCBI taxonomy): Bacteria > Bacillati > Actinomycetota > Coriobacteriia > Coriobacteriales > Coriobacteriaceae > Collinsella > Collinsella sp. AM38-1BH. The sequence goes on from NZ_QSHC01000005.1 coordinate 89,461, forward strand.
ACGCCGATCTGGTAGTCCTGGACCAAAACCCGCTCACCGTTGACCCCCAAGACCTCCAGGCCACAAAAGTTCAGGCCACCTACCTGGCAGGTAACTTGATTTACGAGCGCTAAGTATTCATGCCGTACCGTTAAGCGCGGCTCGGACAGCCTATTTTGGGATAGCGCTCGAGTCGCGTTTGTTTGCCGGTGGGGATTTGTTAGGAGCGTCCCCGCTCTGATGGATTTGGGCGCAGGGCGGATGCGCCGCTGCCCTGCGCGCTCAATTTGGACATCAGCAATGCTGCCTCTTGGTGTTTTGCATACTTCCCATTACAGATTGCATAAAAAGGCTGGGATATTCTTCCTGATCCTGATGTACCCCCGCCCGTGCCGTGCAAAAAACGGAGTATTCAGCACCGCGAGCTCTGCCGGTGCCGCTGCAGTCGGGTAGCATTGCGGAGATCGACGTCATTTTGGGGTCCGACGTGGCGCGAGGCATGCTTGTTTGTCTCGACGAGGCCTGTCTGCCGACCCAAATCGCCGGTCGAAGGCTACCGTGGGACTAATTAGATGCGCCCGGTGCGTATGCATTTGTCCCGGCCTGCTGAAAACTCCCAAAAATGCACGGTGCTCCCCAGGGGACCCGTGCTCGCAACGAAAACCATGCCCATGTCGCTATCCGCATCGCCTTTTTGCTGCACTGACTTTTCTGAATGCCGGGGGATAACTTAGCAGTGGCTCCCGTGTGGCTCCGGAGGGGCGGGGCATAAGGTTTATCGCGAGTTCCGCACGAGCCGAAGGCCACTTAATGTGGCCTTCGTGCGAGCAGGACTGCCCGAGCAGGAAACCTTATGCCCCGCCCCTCCGGAGCCACACGGGAGCCACTGCTAAGTTATCCCCCGGCATTCAGAAAATCTAAGTGCCAAAAAATAAGATTTTTTGACTCTGTGTTGTATAACCCGCCATTCGTGGGTACCATTCAACGCGTACGCAAACAAAAAGGGTTAATTCGCGTGGTATAACCGCGCGGCCCAAAAAGGAGGAGACAAGCATGTCGTCTTTGAAGCCGCTTGCAGATCGTGTTCTGGTCAAGCCCGACGAGGCCGAGCAGAAGACCGCTTCTGGTCTGTATATCGCCAGCAACGCTCAGGAGAAGCCGCAGCGTGGCACCATCGTTGCCGTTGGCGCCGGCAAGGTCAACGACAAGGGTGAGCGCATCCCCATGGACGTCAAGGTCGGTGACGTTGTCATCTACGGTAAGTTCGGTGGCAACGAGGTCAAGGTCGACGGCGAGAAGTATCTGCTGATGCGCGCCGACGACATCTACGCCGTCGTCGAGGCCTAGTCTCGTCAGAATCTCTGATTCGTCTTTGAACGCGCCCGCCGCACAGGACTCGGAAGCGGCGACGCGAGTCACATTTCTTTTGGAGGATTACCTACCATGGCAAAGAACATTACGTTCAACACCGATGCCCGCGCTAAGCTTGCCAAGGGCGTCAACACTTTGGCCGACGCCGTTACCGTCACCATGGGCCCCAAGGGTCGCTACGTTGCGCTGCAGCGCACGTTCGGTGCCCCGACCATCACCAACGACGGCGTTTCCGTCGCCAAGGAGATCGAGCTCGAGGACAACATCGAGAACATGGGCGCTCAGCTGGTGAAGGAGGTTGCCACCAAGACCAACGACACCGTGGGTGACGGCACCACCACCGCAACTCTGCTCGCCCAGGCCATCGTCAACGACGGTCTGCGCAACGTCGCCGCTGGCGCCAACCCGCTGGCCATCCGTCGCGGCATCGACAAGGCCGTTAACGCCGCCGTCGCCGAGATGAAGAAGCAGGCCAAGCCGGTCGAGACCAAGGAGCAGATCGCTTCCGTCGGTACCATCTCCGCCGGTGACCCCGAGGTCGGCGAGAAGATCGCCGAGGCCATGGAGGTCGTGGGCAAGGACGGCGTCATCACCGTCGAGGATTCCCAGACGTTCGACATCACCATCGACACCGTCGAGGGCATGCAGTTCGACAAGGGCTATGTCTCCGCTTACTTCGTCACGGATAACGACCGCATGGAGGCCGTGATGAAGGATCCGTACATCCTCATCACCGACCAGAAGATCTCCAGCGTTCAGGACATTATGCCCGTTCTCGAGGCTGTCCAGCGCGCTGGCCGTGGCCTGCTCATCATCGCTGAGGACATCGACGGCGAGGCTCTGCCTACCCTGGTTCTCAACAAGATCCGTGGCGCCCTCAACGTCTGCGCCGTCAAGGCTCCGGGCTACGGCGATCGCCGCAAGCGCATCCTCGAGGACATCGCCGTCCTCACCGGCGGCCAGGCTGCCCTGGACGAGCTGGGCGTGAAGGTCGCTGACATCACCGCCGATATGCTCGGTACCGCTAAGTCCGTCACCATCTCCAAGGACAATACCGTCGTCGTCGGCGGCGCTGGCTCCAAGGAGGCCATCGACGCTCGTATCGCTCAGATCAAGGGTGAGATGGAGAACACCACCTCTGACTTCGACCGTGAGAAGCTCCAGGAGCGCCTGGCCAAGCTCTCCGGTGGCGTTGCCGTCATCAAGGTCGGCGCTGCTACCGAGTCCGAGCTCAAGGAGATCAAGCATCGCGTCGAGGACGCCCTGCAGGCTACTCGCGCTGCTGTCGAGGAGGGTATCGTCGCCGGTGGCGGCGTCGCCTTCATGGACGCTGCTCCTGCGCTCGATGCTGTCGAGATTGACGACCCCGAGGAGAAGATCGGTGTCGACATCGTCAAGAAGGCTCTGACTGCTCCGGTTGCTACCATCGCCAAGAACGCTGGCTTTGAGGGCGCCGTCGTGGTCGACAAGGTTGCCGAGCTGCCCGCCGGCCAGGGTCTCAACTCTGCCAACGGCGAGTGGGGCGACATGATCGAGATGGGCGTCCTCGACCCCGTCAAGGTCAGCCGCGTCACCCTGCAGAACGCTGCTTCTGTTGCCAGCCTGATTCTCATCACCGAGGCCACCGTCTCCGATGTGCCCAAGAACACTCAGCTTGAGGACGCTATCGCTGCTGCCACCGCTGGTCAGCAGGGCGGCGGTATGTACTAAGGCCGACAAGGTCTAGAACTCCCACCGGGAATCCGGGGGCGGGACGGGGACTTCTCTCCGGAACGTCCTCGGACATGCAAAGAGGCTCCGCATCGCGCTTCGCGCTGCGGAGCCTCTTTGCGTCCTGCGGAATATTCCGGAGAGAAGTCCCCGTCCCGCCCCCGGATTCCCTGCGTTTACGGCCTTGAGGTCGGCGGGCGTAGAAGGACGTGGGCGATAGGAGTACGTGTCCCTT
>NZ_QSHC01000005.1:92765-102590 GCF_003467545.1 Collinsella sp. AM38-1BH
AGGAGTACGTGTCCCTTCGCTGTTTCGCGCTTTGCGCGAAAGGCGCGTTACTTTGGGATGGGTGGGGAACGTGGTTGTTGCGGCAACTGGCCCTCGCCAGAAATTACCCCTGGCGTACTTGTACCTCTCTTCCCTCGTGCTACACTTGCAATTGCTGTTTCAGGGCGGGGTGGAATTCCCCACTGGCGGTAAATCGGGCGGTGCCAAAGGGGCGCCGTGGAGCAGGCGAGGCGTCTGCGACCGAGCCGATGAGTCCGCGACCCGTGCGTGTGTTGGTTCGCATGCCGGCTGAACTGGTGAGATCCCAGTGCCAACGGTTAGAGTCCGGATGAAAGAGGCAGGTGATCTTAATGTCTGAACAGTCGCAGCATATCCATTTTGAGAACACGAATAGGTGGAGCACCAAACAGCTCGTTACCATGGCGTTGATGTGCGCCTTGGGAGCGCTGTTTATGTATGTGCAGCTGCCCATCCTTCCCTCGGCACCGTTTTTGACGTATGACCCGTCGCTGGTGCCGGCGATGGTGTGCGGGTTTGCGTATGGCCCCGGTGCCGGTACTGCTGTTGCCGCCATGGCGATCGTTATCCATGCGCTCACTACGGGTGACTGGGTCGGCGCGCTTATGAATCTGGTTGCCACGCTGGGCTACATTCTGCCCGCGGCTATCGTCTACCAGAAGATGCATACCTATAAGGGTGCCGTGATTGGCCTGGTGCTCGGCGTTATTGCCGCTACGGCGTTGTCTATGGTCGCAAACCTTACCATTGGCGTATGGTTCTGGTATGGCTCGGTCGATGTGATCGCCCCGCTCATGATTCCTGCCGTGCTGCCGTTCAACCTTATCAAGACCGTGCTTAACTCGGTATTGACGCTTGCGGTGTACAAGGCGGTTTCCAACCTCATCACGCCTAAAAAGGACCAGGTCAAAGGCCGCGCATGATTGAGTGTCGGGGCGTTTCCTTTAGTTATGACGGTGCCGCACCGGCGCTCGACGGCGTCGATCTGAACATCGAGGACGGGGAGTTTTTCTGCATCCTCGGTGGCAATGGGTCGGGCAAGTCGACGTTTGCCAAGCATCTGAATGCGCTGTTGCAGCCCGATGCGGGCACGGTACGCATCAACGGCATGGATGCGTCCGACCCCGAGCTGGTCTACGACATTCGTTCGACCGCGGGCATGGTATTCCAGAATCCCGACGACCAGCTGGTGGCAACGCTTGTCGAAGATGACATTGCGTTTGGTCCCGAAAACCTAGGCGTGCCATCGGCGCAAATTGCGCAGCGCGTACGCGAGGCGCTGAAGGGCGTGGGCCTGGTGGGCTTTGAGCACCACGAGACCCATGCGCTTTCGGGCGGCCAAAAGCAGCGCGTGGCGCTTGCCGGCGTGCTTGCCATGGAACCGCGCGTGCTCATATTGGACGAGGCTTCCTCGATGCTTGATCCGCGTGGGCGCAAGGCCCTCATGAAGGCTTGCCGCGCGTTGCACGATCGCGGCATGACCATCGTGATGATTACGCACTTTATGGAAGAGGCCGCCGAGGCCGATCGTGTCGCGGTGTTTCGGGCGGGGCATGTTGCCATGCTGGGTACGCCCGAGGAGATTCTGACGCGGGCGAATGAACTCGCTCAGCTCAACCTGGATATGCCGGCGTCGTGCTGCTTAGGTAGGACACTTCGTGCGAAGGGCGTGCCCGTTTGCGCGCAGGTACGTGAGGCGGATATGGTCGCCGAGATTGCGCAGACTTATGCCGAGCGAAGTGGGGCAGGCACCGCGGGGCAGTCTTCCGCATCCCAGTTGGAAATCGCTGACGGCACTGTTCCGGTAGACAACGAGGGCAACGCGTCGGAGCCCGTCATAGAGCTATCCCATGTTTCGTACAGTTATTCGCTCAGTCCGCGCGAGCGCCGCCGCTGGCATAAGCGCTCGGCCACTGCGGGCAAATCGAGCAAACAGGCTCTCTGGGGAAACGACCCCAGCAGTCCGTGGGCGCTGCGCGATGTATCGCTGACGGTGCGTCGCGGCGAGTTCCTGGGGCTAGCAGGCCATACCGGCTCGGGTAAATCGACTCTGGTCCAGCATCTCAACGGGCTGATCCGTCCGCAGGAGGGAAGCATTTGCGCGCTGGGGCTCGACCTATCAAACAAGAAAGACGCCGCTGCGGTTAAGGCCAAGGTCGGCGTGGTGTTTCAGTATCCTGAGCGTCAGCTGTTTGCCGAAACCGTGGCGCAGGACGTGGCGTTTGGTCCGCACAACCTTGGCTTGCCGCAAGATGAAGTCGACCGTCGTGTCGAGTCATCGCTCTCGCGCGTGGGCCTCGATCTTTCCACGGTCGGCGACAAGAGCCCCTTTGAGCTTTCGGGCGGCCAGCAGCGTCGCGTGGCGTTTGCCGGCGTGCTCGCCATGGAACCTGAGGTGCTGGCGCTCGACGAGCCCATGGCAGGCCTCGATCCGGCTGCCCGCAGGGATTTCCTGGAGCTCATTGGCCGTTTACATGACGAAGGCCTGACCGTTGTCATGGTTTCGCACAGCATGGATGACCTGGCAAATTGTTGTGACCGTATCGTTGTGATGAACGAGGGCGCGGTGTTTGCCGAGGGAACGCCCGCTCAGGTTTTTGCGCATGCGGATGAGCTTAAATCAATCGGCTTGGGTGTTCCCGCCGCCCAGCGCATGGCGCTGGCGCTCGCGAAGGCAGGCGTGCCGCTGCGCTTTGACGGCCTCTATACGGTTGAGTCGCTGGCAGACGAGTTGGTGGACCTGCTAATCGGTCGCTCGGGCGGTCCTTCTAACGTCGCGGACATTGCTAAATCCAAGACGGTCGCGCGAGAGGAGGGCTGCTAATGGAGGCGTTTTCGTTTGGCAGCTACTATCCCGGCGATAGTGCGATCCACCGCCTAGACCCGCGAACTAAGTTGCTCTTGGGCTTTGTGTTTCTGATCACGACGCTCACAGTCAGCAGCTTCCGCGGACTGGCCCCGGTCGCAATCTTCGTTGTCCTGATCTATGCCGTGTCCCGGGTGCCGTTGCGCCGGGTCCTATCATCGATGGCACCATTGCTGGCGATTGTCGTGGTGGTCGCAGTGCTCAACCTGTTTTCCGACCAGAGCGGGCGCATCCTGTGGCAGCTCTGCTTTCTGCAGATAAGCGAGGGCTCGCTGCGTTCTGCCGCCTTTATGGCGTGCCGCCTGACCCTGATGATGGCCGGCATGAGCGCCATTACGCTCACCACGCCCACGCTCGACCTCACCGCGGGCTTTGAGCGTCTGCTCGCACCGTTTGCGCGCGTGGGGCTCCCTGCGCATGAGCTCGGCATGATCATGGGTATCGCGTTGCGCTTTATGCCGCAGTTCGCCACCGAGATGAAGCAGACGGCGGACGCGCAGGCAAGCCGCGGCGCGCGCGTGACGTGCGGTCCGCTCGGCGGCGTGCGTATGCTCGGCAGTGTGGCGATTCCGCTGTTCACGGGCGTGTTCCGTCATGCCGAGACGCTTTCGGCCGCCATGGATGCCCGTTGCTATCATGGCGAGCAGGGCCGCGCACGTTTGCATGCGCTTGCATTTGGCCGCAGCGATGCGTTGGCGGCGGTGGTGACGGCGTTGCTGCTCATCTGCGTCATCGTCATCAATCTTCAACTTGTTTAGGCGCGATTCGAGCGCAAGAAAGGGGTCCCTATGACCGACAACGACCGCACGGCTCAGCTTGAGCGCGCCTGTTCGTATCTCAGGCGCATTCCGGCGTGGTATCTGGCCACGACCGATGTGGCCGACGGGTATCAGCCTCGCGTGAGGCCGTTTTCATTTGCCATGGTCGATGACGGTAAGCTGTGGTTTTGCACATCGCGCGACAAGGATGTGTGGGCGGAGCTGAGTGCGAATCCCAAGTTTGAACTCTCGGGCTGGAAGCCGGGGGAGTGCTGGATCGTGTTGACCGGCGAGGCCGCACTTGAGGACGACGCAGTTGCGAGCGACAAGGTGCGTCAAGCGGGTTTTAAGCACATGGTGGGCATCGGCGAGGAACACGAGAGCGCCAACGACGGCCGCCTTGCGTTCTTCTCGGTCCGCAACATTGCCGCGCGCTTCTGTGATATCGACGGCAGCGAGGAGCGCCTGGAGCTCTAATTTCCCAAATTGATTACCCATTCCAAAAAGACTGGTCAGGCGACAGGAGGACACATGGACGGATTGAATACGGTGTTGGAGTATCTGACGTCGGTGCCGGCATGGTATTTGGCGACGAGCGTTGACGGACAGCCTCATGTGCGTCCGTTTTCGTTTGCGCAGATCCAGGATGGCAAGCTGTGGTTTGTAACAGCGCGCACCAAAGACGTGTGGCAAGAGCTGCTACAAAATCAGCGCTTTGAGGCCACGAGTTGGTGGCCGGGCCATGGCTGGCTCATCTTGCGCGGGCGTGCCGGCTTGGATGACCGGGCTTCGAGCGAAATGCGCGAAGCCGGGTGGAAGCATCTAGAGCGCCTGGGTGAGCACTATGAGGGGCCTAACGACCCCACGCTCGTCTTCTTTAGCGTCGAGGATTCCGAGGCTTTTATCTGCAATCACGACGAATGGGTGCCGGTCGAGCTCTAGCCAGCTGGCTCATCCTAACAACTTGGTTTTCGCATGGGCGGGCCCCGTATTGCCCGGCGCCGTTAGGAGCGCCGGTCAATACGGGGCCCGCTCCATTTGTCAATTCCTTCGAGCGAATGTGTCGGGAATGTTTCAATGCATGAATATGCAAGTCATTTACGTGTTCATGCATCTTTTGGTGCTAAAGTTTCAAGCCACTTCATAACGACCGCTGCGAAATGCGCATCGGTGCATAAATCGCAGACAAGGAGTCTGATATGTCTTTGAAGGTTGGAATCGTCGGCGCGGCTGGATATGCCGGAGCCGAGCTCATTCGCCTCGTGCTCGGTCATCCCGAGTTTGAACTTGTTGCCATTACGTCCAACGCTGATGCCGGCCAGCCGTTGTCTGCGGTGTACCCGAGCTTCACCGGCGTAAGCGATCTTGTCTTCACGACGCATGATGCCCCCGAGCTCAAGAACTGCGACGCGGTATTTTTGGCCGTGCCGCACACGGCTGCCATGGCTCAGGTGCCCGCCCTGCTTGCCGCGGGAGTCTCCTGCATTGACCTCTCGGCCGACTATCGCCTGAGCGATCCGGCCACCTTTGAGGCCTGGTATGCCGCCGAGCACACGAGCCCCGAGTTGCTCAAGACCCGCGCCTTCGGTCTGCCCGAGCTGTTCTGCCAGGACTTAGAGACCGCTGCTTCCAACCATGCCGCTGGCAGGCCCGTGTTGGTCGCCTGCGCCGGCTGCTATCCCACCGCAACGAGCCTTGCTGCCGCTCCTGCCGTGCGTGCGGGCTGGGTGGCTGAGAACGGTCCCGTGATTGTCGATGCCATTAGCGGCGTGACGGGCGCCGGTAAGTCCTGCAACGCCCGCACCCATTTTTGCAGCGCCGACGAGAACTTGGAGGCCTACGGCGTGGGTAAGCATCGTCACACGCCCGAAATCGAGCAAATCCTTGGTCTAACAGATCGCGTCGTCTTTACCCCGCACCTGGCACCGCTCAAGCGCGGCCTGCTCTCCACGGTGACGCTGCCGCTCACGCCGCAGGCCATCGACTCCCTGACCCTTGAGGACGTTGTCGACTATTACAAGCAGTTCTACGCTGGTCGCACTTTCGTGCGCGTACTCGACGCCGGCCAGCAGCCCAAGACGGCTTCGGTCGTCGGCACCAACGCCGCCCAGATCGGCCTCGCGCTCAACAAGTGCGCGGGCGTGCTGGTGGCGACGGGCGCCATCGACAATCTGTGCAAGGGCGCTGCGGGCCAAGCAGTCCAGTGCGTCAATATCGTCTTTGGCTTTGACGAGCGACGAGGCTTGCCCACAGTGGCGTGCCCGGTGTAGCACATTCGATTGTTAACGATTTGGTAGTCGGGCATCGAGTGGGGCGCCACTCTTAAGCTGGTCTCATGATCACGACTGGCATGGCGCACCAACCGATGTCCGTTTTTTGTTTGACATAAGGAGTCATAAAGACGATGAATACCGAGCTGTTTGATATCAAGATTCGCGCCGTCGAGGGTGGCGTTACGGCTGCGGCTGGTTTTAAGGCTGCAGGCATCCACGCTGGGTTCCGCAAGAACCCCGAGCGTCTGGATTACGCGCTCGTCGTGCCCGATAAACCCTGTCCCGGTGCCGGCGTGTTTACCACCAATCGCTTTTGCGCGGCGCCCGTGCAGGTGAGCCGTGCCAACCTGGGCGGTGCCGACAAGGGCTACGGAATCATCGCCGGCGTTTCGGTTAACTCTGGCAATGCTAACGCCGCCACGGGTGAGACCGGCCTTGCATGCGCGCGCGAGACGTGCAGCATCGCATCGCAGGTCATCGGCTGTGAGCCCCAGCAGATTCTGGTTGCCTCCACGGGTGTGATTGGCCAGATTCTGCCGATCGACACGTTTGAGACCGCCATTCCTGCCGCCTACGAGGCGCTCTCCGCCCACGGTGGCGCCGATGCCGCTCGCGCCATCATGACGACCGACACGCACTCCAAGGAGTACGCCGTGTCCTACGTCAGCGAGGCGGCGGGTCATGCGGGTAATGTCTATACGGTAGGCGGCATGTGCAAGGGCTCGGGCATGATCATGCCCAACATGGCCACCATGATCGCAGTTATCACCACCGATGCCCCCGTCGAGCCTGCGGCACTTCATGCCCTGCTGCTCTCGACCGCCAAGCAGACTTTTAACAAGGTAACGGTCGATTCCGACACCTCGACCAACGACACCTGCATCATGCTTGCCTCCGGCGCCGCTGCCGCAGATGCCGAGGCCATCGTCGAGGGCACTGATGCCTTTGACGAGCTGGCCTTTGCCGTGCACGAGGTGTGCGAGAGCCTGGCGCGCAACATTGCGGCCGATGGCGAGGGTGCGTCAAAGCTCGTGACGGTTAACGTTACCGGCGCCGCTAACGACGAGGAAGCCGATATCGCCGCCCGCGCCGTTGCCAACTCGCCGCTCGTTAAGACCTGCATCGCCGGCCACGACTGCAACTGGGGCCGCGTTGCTATGGCGCTTGGTAAGTGCGGCGTGAAGTTTAATCAGGAAGACGTTTCTATCGACATGATGGGCATGCCCGTCTGTCGCGACGGTCTGACTGTTCCCTTTGACGAGGACGAGGCTCTACGACGTTTCGAAGCGCCCGAGATCGTGATCTCGGCCGACCTGGGCGCAGGCGACGCGGCAACGACTGTGTGGACCTGCGACCTCACGCACGAGTACATCTCCATCAACGGCGACTACCGTTCCTAGATTCCAGGCACGCTGCGTATCTTGCCGCGATTGCGGACAGCGGAGCACGGCGCGATAACGATACGAAAGACGAGGCAGATTATGAAATTCGCACGCGATTGTCGTTCGAGCGAATCCAACGAAGCAACCGCGCAGCTGCTGTTCGAAGCGCTGCCGTGGATTAAGAACCTGACCGGCAAGACGGTTGTTATCAAATATGGCGGAGCCGCCATGGTTGATGAGCAGCTGCGCCGCGACGTGATGAGCGACATCGTTTTGCTCAAGATCATCGGTATGCGCCCCGTCATCGTGCATGGCGGCGGCAAGGCTATCAACGAGGCGCTGAGCCATTACGATATTCCCGTCGAGTTTAAGAACGGCCAGCGCGTGACCACGCCGGCGACTATGGATATCGTGCGCGAGGTGCTGGGCGGCAAGGTCAACCAGGAGTTGGTTGCTGCCATCAACCACCACGGTAACCTGGCCGTGGGCGTGTCGGGCAGCGATGCCGGCACGCTCATCGCCGAGCCGCTCGACCCCGAGCTCGGTCGCGTGGGCAAAGTGACGCACGTCAACACCGACTATATCGAGCGCTTACTCGATAGCGAGTACATCCCCGTCATCGCTACCGTCGCGGCGGGGGAGGACGGCGGTTTCTTCAACATCAACGCCGACACCGCCGCCGGTGCCGTTGCCGCGGCGCTCCACGCGCATAAGGCGATCTTTTTGACCGATGTCGATGGTCTGTACAAGGACTTTAGCGACAAGGACTCGCTTATCTCCAACCTAACGCTCGACGAGGTTAACGAAATGCTCTACGGCGGCGAGGTCGATAAGGGCATGATTCCCAAGCTGCGTGCGGCTGTCGACGCGCTTACCGCTGGCGTGTTCCGAGCCCACATCATCAACGGCACGACGCCGCATTCGCTGCTCCTGGAGCTGCTGACCGATGCCGGCGTCGGCACCGTGATCCATTCCACCGAGACGGCGTACGAGTTCGATACGCATCCGCATCCGCTTTCGACGTTTGCTGCGCGTCTGACCGAGAACCTTGACGAGGTCGAGAAGCTTCAGACGGTCTAGCTGACCCGCAGCCGCCCCATTCCTGCACCCATAGCCCCGCGCCGTCTGGCGCCCAACGAAAGGCATCCCATGTCACTTGCAGCTCAGCAATCGCTTGAATCCCATTACGTTATGCATACCTTTGGCCGCTCTCCGGTCGAGTTTGTCGAGGGTCACGGCATGAAGCTCACCGGCGACGATGGCCGTGAGTACCTCGACTTTCTTGCCGGCATCGGCGTGTGCAGCCTAGGTCATGGCGACCCGGCTGTGCTCTCGGCGCTCGAGGCACAGACCAAAAAGCTCATGCATGTCTCCAATTACTTCTACATCGAGCAGCGCGGACAGGTCGCGGCGCTGCTGTCCAAGCTTGCTAACGACGACGTAGATGGTGCGCGCGTTCTTGCCGATGCCATTGTCGCCGGCGATGAGACCACGGCAGCTGCTCTTGGTGCCCCGGCTGCGGGCGAGCAGGTGTGGGAGACGTTCTTTGCCAACTCCGGCGCCGAGGCCAACGAGGGCTCGATGAAGCTTGCGCGCCTGTACGCCAAGCGTGCCGGTAATGGCGGCAACACTATCGTGTGCATGCGCGGCGGCTTCCACGGCCGTACGCTCGAGACTATTGCGGCCACCATGCAGGATTGGCTGCAGGACAGTTTCCGCCCGCTGCCGGGTGGCTTTGTGGCCTGCACGCCCAACGATGTCGATGAACTGCGTGCAATCTTTAAGCAGCTGGGGAGCGAGATTTGTGCCGTGATGCTCGAGCCGATCCAGGGTGAGAGTGGCGTGCACCCCATGACCGAGGAGTTTATGGCTACGGCGCGCGACTTGGCGCACGAGGTGGGTGCCGTGCTTATCGCCGACGAGGTCCAGTGCGGTATCTTCCGCACGGGTAAGCCGTTTGCGTTCCAGACCTATGGCGTGGAGCCCGACATCATGAGCCTTGCCAAGGGCATTGCCGACGGCGTGCCCATGGGTGCCGTCGTGGCAAAGAAGGAGATTGCCGACGTGTTTAAGCCGGGCGACCACGGCTCGACCTTTGGCGGTAGCTGCTTGGCCATCGCGGCGTGTGCCGCGACGCTCTCCGCGCTCGTGCGCGGCGATTATGCCGACCATGCTGCCAAGGTGGGCGCCTATATGGAGGCAAAGCTCGCCAAGCTGCCGCACGTGACCGAGGTACGTGGCCGCGGCTTGATGCTCGGCTGTGATTTGGATGATGCCGCGGGCGACGCGCATGATGTTGTTGCCCGCGCGCTGGCCGCCGGTGCCGTGATCAACGCTACGGGTGCGCATACGCTGCGTTTCCTGCCGCCACTTGTCTGCGAGGAAGCCGACGTGGACAGCCTGATCGAGATACTGTCGGGTGTTTTGGGCTAACGCGGCGCAATAACTCAATTTTGACCGGGTTCCGGAGGTGGCGCGCGCAGACGTGGTGTAAGAGCGTCCTGAGGTCCGTCGCTGCAAGTCCCGAT
>NZ_QSHC01000006.1:0-98801 GCF_003467545.1 Collinsella sp. AM38-1BH
TCGACGGGGTTGTTGCCGAGAGCGTTGCCGCCAAGGGCGACGACAATACGATCGGGCTTGCCAAGAGGCTTAGACATTGCTGGAATCCTTTCTGTAAAAGGCCTACAACCCATTAATAACCCGCGTCCGTGCGATACGCGAGTTTATTAAGGTTTATATTCTCTTTATCGCTCATTTTATTCATTTTGAAAATAGTGGAGCGGTGAACGGTCGTTTTTATCCGCTCAGCGTACAGAACCCCAGCTCAGACATATCTACGCCATTTACGTGCGACTTTATTTGAATACAGCAAGGATTATGTTGGATTATACAAACTATACCTCTGCTAAACACAAAACGGACAGCATAATATCTTACTCGCACTATACGAGATTCTATGCACTTATAGGACGAGTATGCATCCCTGCAAAAACATGGGGCTTTTCATCCAACAAAAAGGATAGTCGATCGTGCTTCACCCTGCGGTAAGCGACTGTGAACAAGTTGCGCTGTGCCCAAGCGTCCAAAAAAATCTAAACAGGGATATTGCTTCGGCTCCCAAGGCGTGATACTTTAGCCAAGTACAGCACGGGCTGGGGCGGCAGGCATCTGTCGTGAAGTTTGGGTTCGGCGACCCCGTGGCTGTCTTCTCCTTTATCCGCCAGCGAGCCCCTTGAGCGACGGATTGAGGAGGTCCTTACTATGACAAAAATGCTCAAGATTGCGCTGAATGGTGAGACGTTTCTCGCCGACATGCTCTGGGACAAAGCGCCCGAAGCATGCAGATTGTTCGAAGCGTCCTGTCCGGTCGAGTCGCGCATCTTCTCGGCAAAGATTTGCGATACCGAGGTGACCTATCCCGTATCGGGCCCCATCGCCAACTACGAGCACATCGAGAATCCCGTCTTTAACGAGCCGGCGGGTGCGGTGAGCTGGTACGGCGGCTGGTCTTCGGTCTGTATCTTCTTTGATGTTTGCGAGCCTTTTGGCACCTGCAACATGTTTGCCCGCATCTGCGAGGCCGACCGCGAGCGCTTTGCCACCGCTTGTCGCAACATTTGGGACAATCAGGGCATGTACATCAAAAACGAAATCGTCGAGATCGAAGCGGAGGCCTAAATATGATGAGTATCGACACCCTGCTTGTACTCGACCTTGCAGAGTACACCACTTCGCTAGAAGCCCTTGCCGACCAAATGATGCTTGAGGAGCCGCGCGATATCGACTATATGCGTCGCCGCAAGCTCGACACTGGCCGCGAGTTCGCAGTATGGAACTTTACCGTCGGCTACTGCATGAACGCTGCCGACGCCCTTTCGCTCCTGCGCGCCCAGGCAGCCGAGAACGTCAACGGTAACACCGCCGACTTGGCCACCCTCAACAACAGCGCCGCGCGCCTGTGCGACTGGTTCTCGGGCGCCTTTGACGTCACCGGCAAGATGGACGATACGACCGCCGTCCTCGCCCGCAGCCGCGACCTCTACGCCCAGGTCGAGACCCATGAGCAGTTTGCCGCCCTCACCCGCGCCACCGAGCGCTATCTGGTCCAGCTGCAATTTTGGGTCGATCGCCAGATTCCCTGGCCGGCCATCAGCGACCTGGTCCACGGCTACCGTCTGCGCACCGAAACCGGCGAGACAAGGTAAACCGGACTAGCAGCACCAACCACACCCCATCACGGGGCCCAAAGTAGTAATCAAGAGGCTGGAGACGCAAGCAACAGCGTCCCCAGCCTTTTTGCATGGTACCGCGCCGGTTCGATGGCTTTGAGACCTAAGCGAATCTTCGCTATCTGCCAATTTCTGTATGATTTGGGTCATTTCTAACTGCCAATTTTTGTACTTATAGGGGCAATCCTATCTACCAATTTTTGTCATTTAGGAGTTTTAATGCCACCCAGTAAGATCATTGATGGGCTTTTGAACTGGCAAAACAACTCCAATAAGGCGTTGCTTGTTATCAGCTCCCCCTCTATACCCAGAGAAGCGCGTGGTTTCGCGGCAATGCCGCGAAACAGCAACCGGGACAAAAGGCCCTGCCAACCACGCCCCCCGTTCAGCCCCACAATCCGAGGACGTAGTCGTAGCAGGATCTGAGGGCTGACCTTCGCGGACATTCCGCAGGACGAAAGAACCCCCGCCGCACGAAGTGCGCAGCGGGGGTTCTTTCATGTCCGAGGACGTCCGCGAAGGTCAGCCCTCAGATCCTGCGGTGAGAGACCTAGGCCTCGTTGTACACCGTCTTGAGCTTCAGCAGGTGCTGGTAGCGATCCATGGCGGCCTGCTCGTTCTCCTTGAAGAGCTCCTCGGCGCGCTCGGGGAAGGAACGCGTCAGCGAAGCGTAACGGGCCTCGTTCATCAGGAACTCCTGATAACCGCCCGCGGGCTCCTTGGAATCGAGCGAGAACTTCTTGCCGGCAGCAGCCTCGGGGTTGAAGCGGAAGAGGTTCCAGTAACCGCACTCGACAGCCTTCTTCATCTCGGCCTGGCAGTTCTGCATGCCGCCCTTCTTGATGGAGTGCATCTCGCAGGGGCTGTAGCCGATGATGAGGGACGGGCCGTCGTAGGCCTCGGCCTCATGGATGGCCTTGAGGGTCTGAGCCGGGTTGGCGCCCATGGCAACCTGTGCCACGTAGACGTAGCCGTAGCTCATGGCAATCTCGGCCAGAGACTTCTTCTTGGTCACCTTACCGGCAGCGGCGAACTGAGCGACCTGGCCCAGGTTCGAGGCCTTGGAGGCCTGACCACCGGTGTTGGAGTAGACCTCGGTATCGAAGACGAAGACGTTGACATTGTGGCCGGAAGCCAGGACGTGGTCCAGGCCACCGAAGCCGATGTCGTAGGCCCAGCCGTCGCCGCCGAAGATCCAGAAGGACTTCTTGGTGAGGTAAGCCTTGTCGGCGAGGATCGCCTTGGAAGCGTCGCAGCCGCACTTCTCGAGCTCGGCAACGTAGGCAGCGGCAGCGGTCTTGGAAGCCTCGGCGTCGTTGACGGAGTCGATCCAAGCCTGGCCGGCGGCCTTGAGCTCGTCGGACGGACCATCGGCAGCGATGATGTCCTGGGTGGCGGCGATCAGCTTGTTCTGGACGGCCTCGTAACCGACAGCCATGCCCAGACCGTGCTCGGCATTGTCCTCGAACAGGGAGTTGTTCCACGCCGGGCCGTGACCGTCCTTGTCCTTGCAGTAAGGAGCGGTGGCAGCGGGGTTGCCCCAAATGGAGGAGCAGCCGGTGGCGTTGGAGATGAACATGCGGTCGCCGGCGACCTGGGTCACCAGACGTGCATAGGCGGTCTCGGCGCAGCCGGCGCAGGAGCCGGAGAACTCCAGGTAAGGCTGCTTAAACTGGCTGCCCTTGACGTTGGCCGCGATGAGCTCCTTCTTCTCGGAGACGTTCTCGACCATGTAGTCCCAAACGGGCTGCTGGTCCATCTCCTGCTCGGTGGGAACCATCTCGAGGGCGCCCTTGGGGCAGACCTTGACGCAGTTGGTGCAGCCCATGCAGTCGAGCGGGGACACGGCCATGGTGAACTTCATGCCCTTGGCCTTGGGGCCCATAGCGTCGAGCGTGCGGGTAGCCTCGGGCGCGGCGGCAGCCTCGTCCTCGGTCATCGCGAACGGACGGATGGTGGCATGCGGGCACACATAGGCGCACTGGTTACACTGGATGCACTTGGTCTCGTCCCAGTGGGGAACGACCACGGCGACGCCGCGCTTCTCGTATGCGGAGGCGCCCAGCTCAAACTGGCCGTCGGCGCAATCGACAAAGGCGGAAACGGACAGGCTGTCGCCATCCATGCGATCGATGGGCTCGAGCAGGTTCTTGACCTGCTGAGCGATGGCGGACTTGGTCTCCTCGGAGAGCTCGACGGGAGCGGCATCCTCGGCGGTAGCCCAGTCGGCCGGAACCTCGAACTTACGGAAGGCGGTAGCGCCAGCATCGATGGCCTTATGGTTGGCGTCGACGATGGCCTGGCCCTTCTTCATGTAGGACTTGGTAGCCGCGTCCTTCATGTACTGCAGGGCGTCCTCGGCGGGCAGGACCTTGGCCAGCGCGAAGAAGGCGGACTGGAGCACCGTGTTGGTGCGCTTGCCCATACCGACCTTGGCCGCCAGGTCGATAGCGTCGATCAGGTAGACGTTGACGTTGTTGTTCGCGATGTAGCGCTTGGCCACGGCGGGCATGTGCTCGGCGAACTCCTCGTCGCTCCACTGGCAGTTGACCAGGAAGGTGCCACCCGGCTTGACGTCGCGGACCATCTTGAAGCCCTTGACGATGTAGCTGGGGTTATGGCAGGCGACAAAGTCGGCCTTGGTCACGTAGTACGGCGAACGGATCGGGGAATCACCAAAGCGCAGGTGCGAGACGGTGACGCCGCCGGTCTTCTTGGAGTCGTACTGGAAGTAGGCCTGGACGTATTTGTCGGTGTGGTCGCCGATGATCTTGATCGAGTTCTTGTTGGCGCCGACGGTACCGTCGCCACCCAGACCCCAGAACTTGCACTCGATGGTGCCGGGGGCTGCGGTGTTGGGCGCATCCTCGGCCTCGGGCAGGCTCAGGTTGGTCACGTCATCGACAATGCCGATGGTGAACTCGCGCTTGGGCTCGTCCTTCTTGAGCTCCTCGAAGACAGCGAACGCGGACGCGGGAGGCGTGTCCTTGCTGCCCAGGCCATAACGGCCGCCGACGACCTTGATGCCCGTCTTGCCGGCCTCGTAGAGAGCGGAGACGACGTCCTGGTAGAGCGGCTCGCCGATGGAACCCGGCTCCTTGGTGCGGTCCATGACGGCGATCTTCTGGACGGTCTCGGGGAGAACGTCGACGAAGTGCTTGATGGAGAACGGACGGAACAGGCGAACCTTGACCAGGCCAACCTTCTCGCCGTGAGCGTTGAGGTAGTCGATGACTTCCTCGAGCACGTCGCAGAAGGAGCCCATGCAGACGACGACGCGGTCAGCATCGGGAGCGCCGTAGTAGTTGAACAGGCCGTAATCGGTGCCGAGCTTCTCGTTGATCTTCTTCATGTAGCCCTCGACGACGGCAGGGAGCTCGTCGTAGACCTTGTTGCAGGCCTCGCGGTTCTGGAAGAAGATATCGCCGTTCTCGTGGCTGCCGCGGGTGTGCGGGTGCTCAGGGTTGAGCGCGTGGTCGCGGAAAGCCTGGACGGCGTCCATGTCGCACATCTCGGCCAGATCCTTGTAGTCCCACATGGCGACCTTCTGGATCTCGTGGCTGGTGCGGAAGCCGTCAAAGAAGTTAAGGAACGGGGTCTTACCCTCGATGGCGGCAAGGTGAGCCACCGGCGAGAGGTCCATGACCTCCTGGACGTTGCCCTCGGCGAGCATGGCGAAACCGGTCTGACGACAGGCCATGACGTCGGAGTGATCGCCAAAAATGTTCAGGGCGTGGGAAGCGACGCAACGCGCGGAGACGTGGAAGACGCCCGGGAGCTGCTCGCCCGCGATCTTGTACATGTTCGGGATCATCAGGAGCAGACCCTGAGAAGCCGTGTAGGTGGTGGTCAGAGCACCGGCACCCAGCGAACCGTGAACGGTACCGGCTGCACCTGCCTCGGACTCCATCTCGACGACCTTGACCGGGGTGCCGAAGATGTTCTTGCGACCCTGGGCCGCCCACTGGTCGACATGGTCGGCCATCGGGCTGGACGGCGTAATGGGATAGATTCCCGCTACCTCGGTGTACGCATACGAAACATATGCGGCCGCCTCGTTGCCGTCCATAGACTTAAACTTACGCGCCATATACCCCTCTCCTCTCATATAGGTATACAGGCCCCGGCGATCGCCGGGATGTTGGCGTGATGGGATTTTCGCTGTTGCTTCCATCATCTGGCAGGCAGACTGAGCAGCAGGTACATGGCGTGGAGAGAAGGCATGCCGAGGCGAGGGGCAGCTGATGCACCCCACAGACTCGACCGCCCGTCTTGCACATGACCGAGCGCCGCAAAGGCCGCATGCCGGATGCTCCCGGGCACGCCCCGGCGATGGGAAGCGCCCGCAACGGAAATCCGCATGCGGGTTTATTGTACCCCGCCGCCAAGCTATATTTCGTCAAATATAGGTGGGCGGTAAAGGTTTGCCTTGGGTGACCGCCAAGGGCCAAAATGGCCCCTCCATCCCCGGGCGACTGGCTCTGGCGCGACAAGGAGTGTCCCCAAGTGCCGGCAGAAAAGGAGCGTCCCTATCTGCCGGCTAGAGGGCACCGAAGAGGATGGCGTAGGTAGTGGATTCGCCGAGCTTGAGCTCGTCGCCGGGATTGAGTTGGGCGGAACGACCGGGCTCGACCTGAATGCAGACACGCGTGGCCCCGTTTACCACCACGGTTCCGTTGGTGGACGACAAGTCCTCGACGTGCCAGATATTTTGAGCATCGCACCAGATATGGGCATGGCGGGCCGAGACATCGTCGCCGACGTCGGTAATATCGCCCTCACCAGTGGCCAGCGCGCCAATCTCAACACCCTGCTCACTCGGCTGAATCCAGCGCGGGGCGCTCACGACAAAACTGTTTTGTATGCGCAGCAAGCCCAAAGGGTGCGCCGGGGCGGGTTCGCGTTCGCCCGCGGTCATCGACATGCCAAGCGAACGCGGCGTGGATGTGCCTCCGCCACAGGTCGCGTGCGCGTAGTCGATGGCATAGTTCACCGAGGACCGCACATCCGCCGAACAACCGACGGCGACAAACAGCACCAGCACGGCCTCGGCGCGCTCGGCGGGCATGAGTTCCGCCGCCTGGGACAGGCGATCGAGCGCGTTGCGATAGAGATTCGTGTCCTGGTGGCACTCTTCGAGCGCGCGTACCATCGGTTCACCTGCAGGACCGCAGACCATATTGATTACAGCCGTGGAGTCCATGGGATTGCGCTGGCGCAGGGCCAGTTGCGACATAATACGCGCAGCCGAGGTACCGTATTCGGCAAAGTAGCGCTGCTGAAGCGTGCCGACCGGCGCGCGAACGATAAAGCGGGAAACCCAAGAGCGATCGGCGGCTCGGCTCTGCGGGCTGCGGCCGTCGGCGAGCGGACGGGACGAAAGCACCAAGCCACACAGCTCGATATGGCTCAGATGCGCCGCGCGCTTAAAGATATCAAACATGGCGCCGCATGGGGTGAGCTCAACTTGAGATGCCATGACCTAGGCCTCCTTGGTCGTAGAAATAGAATCGGACGATACTTCGACAGGTCCGCCAAAAGTGCGGGCAGCTGCGGCGCCACCAGCAAGCGGAGTCGCCATCTGGGCTTTTGTGCGTCGCGGTGCCGAAACGGGAAGCTCAAAGGCAAAGCCCATCGCAAGCAAAAACCACGTAAGCGTATAGGTTGCAATCAGAGCGGCAACAAGGCCGCCCATCACGGCGCGTTGAGAAAATACGCTACATGCAGCCACAGCCAATACCGGAACCTCGCAGGCAGAAAGCGCAAGCACACCCTGCAGGAACCCCGAGCGCCGATCGCGCGCAAGTGCCCCCGCGGCAACGCCGGCTATGCCTGGCAGCGCCAACGCCAGTGCGGCAATAATACCCGGTAGCGACCCAGACCACACGAGCGATCCCAAAGTCGCCGTCACGCGAGCGCCCGATGCCAGCAGCGCGGCCGAAACCACGACCACAGCCCAAACCACGCCGCAGACGACCGCCGCGCCGACCATCAGCGCGCGACGAACCGCGCGGCCGGACGCATCCATGGGGCACGGCGTGAGCGGCTCGCCACGGAGCGAACGACCGACATTTTGCGCATAGTGGTCACAAAACGCCGAGAGCGCCGCCTCGACCGCCGCCGGCTCGGGACGATCTTTTTGAGAGCTGGACAGACAGGCCATCACCACGTCGAACAGCTGGGCATCGACAAACGCCAGCGCATCGCGTAGCTCCTCGGAATCCGGCTCAAGCCCCAGCTGCTGGGCCTGCTCGGCCGCGGCGAGCGCCACATCGGGCTCACGACGAAGCAACTGAGTCAAATCGCAACCGGGCGCATGGGCACCAATGGGATAGTCGGGCCGCGTGTCCATCTTGAGACGGTAGGGGCTCGCGATGTCGCGCGTCTTTTTGCGCGAACCCGAGGTGCCCGAAGTGCTCGGCGCGGCTTCGTATGGCGCGACGCCGGCAATGAGCTCGTAAACCGTGCTTGCCGCGGCATAGACGTCGATCGCCGGCGACATACGCAAAGCGCGCAGATCGGGAATATCGTCGGTGAGCATCTCGGGCGGGGCATAGGCAACCGTCGCGCGACGCAGCGTGGCATAGCGCTCGGTAAAGGATGCCTTGCCGCCGGTACCGGCCACGGCCGACGCAGGCTCAAGCGCCAGCGACGAGCCAAAGTCGATCAGGCACAGGTCAAAGGTGCCCTCGGCAAGCTGCCGGTCAAGCGGTAGACGCGCCGTGCGCACCATAATATTAGCGGGCGAGATATCGCGATGGACAAAGCCCTCACCCACCAGGCTCATACGGCAGAGCAGATCGAACAGGTCGCGACCCAGACGCGCCGCCACAAGCGGCGACAGGCGTCCGGCATCGTCCACGGCGAGTCGCGAACGCAAGCGGGCGAGCGTCTCGCCCTCGACCCATTCCATGACAATTGCAGGCACACCATCAACCTCGCCCCAGCCATAGAGGCGGGGAAAGCCCTTAAGGCCCGAAAGGGCGCGATGGCATTCATATTCCTCGCGAAATGCCGCTTTGAACTTGGCGACCAGCGACTCATGGGCGGCATCGTCGTCAAACTCATCGCGCGTCGGCAAGATGAGCTGTTTGAGTGCTACGTCCTCGCCTTGGGCGTTGACAGCACGCGTCACGCGGCCGATACCGCCACGGCGCATGGTGGCATCGTCGGCAAACAGTATCGTAAAACGACGCAGATAGGCAGGCAGTTCGTCCTGACCGAGCGCAATGGCCGGCTCAAACCCGTCGACACGCGCCAGGCGCAGGCCGACCATGGGATCGCGACCGAGCGATTGTGGTGTGGTGGATGCAAGATCGGTCATCATAGGGCAAGCGCCGCCACGTTATTGTTGAAGTTACCGAGCGCGACGTCATCATCGCCGTAATGGCCGACCCATTGACATAGGTTGGTGTAACAGCCCCACAGATTGGCATACTGCTGATACCACCTTGACCGGGGCGAGAATGTCTGACGACCGAACTCGGCTCGAATGACAAACATCTCCCCGACCAGGCTGTCGCACGGCCTGGGATCTCCCGTAGAGTTATAGGTCGAGACCACGTCATTGGCACGAGAAACATAGCCGTCGAGCATGTTGTACTTGGCCACAAGCCAACTGTGAATGCTCTCTTCCTCAGCAGCGGAAAGGCCGCCGGAGTTTGCATCGTTGTCAGTGTTGCCGCCCGTCGAGCCGCCGTTTCCAGGCCCTCCGGTAGAGGAACCCGACCCAGAGCCGCCGCCCGAACTCGATGAATCCGAGCCGGAGCCAGAAGTATCCGAGCTACCGGGCTTTCCGGACTGCTGGGCGTCCTGCTCCTTTTGCTGCTCGACCTTATTCACCGTTGCCGCCACGCTATTGTTGGACAATCGATCGATGATCTTGGTGTTGGTGAGCACGATGGTTTTGCCATTGGCAAGCGTGACTTCGTTGTCCGGGGCCTCGGCGCCGTCCGCATCGTCGGTGCCAAACACAATATGCCCGACCACACTTGCCCAAGCATATCCAGTCGTGGTGCCCAGATCGCTTTTGGCCTCATGCCCCACGCGCGGTTCGCGTGCGGCATGCGCCTGCATCATGGACGGCACGGTCATGCCATAGGCAGAAACGCCAGCTATGACCAGCACCAGCGAGCACGATAGCAGTGCGTACGCCCGCGGCGCCAAGCCCAGTCGGCGTCGTATGCGCACCGCGGCGCCGCGCTTTGTCTGAGTGCCACCGGGCCGCATGCGTTCTCCTCCAACAAAAACACGCCGCTCGGGAGCGGCGCATTCATTCGAATCCATATTTGAGTGTATCAGCGAACCCAAAAGGTTGCGCAACGAATGAGCAAATTAAGGATGCGAGTGGAAGCATCCATGCGATAAGCGGATACAAAGCATCTTTGTTGCACAACAAACTTACAGTCGCACAGGGAAATTATGACTACCCCGTGCGTCGCGAGGAAAACATACGGCAGGAGCAGGCTCGCCACCTAAATCGCGCGACGGGCCTCGATGGCGCGGCCAAGCGTAAGCTCGTCGGCATACTCCAGGTCGCCGCCCACGGGAAGGCCGCTTGCCAGACGCGACACCTCGACGCCCAACGGCTTGATAGTGCGGGCCAGGTAGCTCGCCGTGGTCTCGCCCTCGATGTTGGGGTTGGTGGCGATGATGACCTCATGGATATCCTCGTGGCCCAGACGCGCCAGCAGCTCGCGGATGTGCAACTGCTCGGGACCAATCTTGTCCATGGGACTGATCACGCCGCCCAGCACATGGTACAGGCCATGGTAGCTGCCCGTGCGCTCGATTGCCTGGACGTCGCGCGGCTCGCCCACCACACAAATGCGAGTGGTATCGCGCATCGGGTCCTGGCAGATGGAGCACTCGTCGGCCGTGGCGTAGTTAAAGCAACGGCTGCAAAAGTGGACCTCCTGCTTGACCTCCAGGATGGCCTCGGCCAGGCGGCGCGCCTCCTCGGCGTCGGCCTCCAACAGGTAATAGGCGATGCGCTGGGCCGACTTGGGACCAATGCCCGGCAGGCGGCCCAGCTCATCGAGCAGTTTTTGCAGACTGTGATTCGCACTCATATATATATGCGTGTCTTAGAACGGCATGCCCGGGATGTTGAGGCCGCCGGTGATGGCGCCCATCTGCTTGTTGGCGAGCTCGTTGACGCCGCGGACGGCCTCGTTGACGGCAGCCATAATCATGTCCTGCAGCATATCGACGTCCTCGGGATCGAGGGCATCGGGATCGATGGTGAGGTTGACGAGCTCCATCTCGCCGTTAACGGTCACCTTGGCCATGCCGCCGCCGGCAGAGGCGTCGACGGTCTGGGACTTGAGGTTCTCCTGCGCGGCGGCAAGCTGCTCCTGCATCTTGCGGGCCTGCTTCATCATCTGCTGCATGTTCATACCGGCCATGATGGCTCCTTTACGTGCGGCCGCACGCCGAGCTGCAAGGGCAGCCGGGACGCGGCGGGACTTTCAAACTCAAAAATCGTACCACGGCGCGCGGCCAGCAAGCGGGGCAGTCACGCTACCTCAGTCGATATACATGTCCTGGAGTGCAAGCCGCACCCGAAGATTATGCAAAGTTGAATAATTCGCATCTGCATAATATTGAAAGCTAAATCTTGTAGAGCCGGAATCCGACATTTCATTTGCACCGCTAAAGACCTGCATGCCGATCCGTTGCTCACGGTGACGCGCATGGCAGCGGGGTATAATTTGATTGCCATAGATAGTAATTTGGAGGTGCCCCATGAATGCCCCCAACGCGCTCCAAAACATCCGCTCAAAACACCCCGTTGCATATGTGGTTCTCTATCTCTTTGTCGGCTGGGCATTGTTGGTTGTCATCACCCATGCCATAGCTTTTGGAGCAGAACTGCTGATAGCCAGCTCGGACCAGCCCGTCGTCAAATGGGAGACGACCGATGAGTGCACCGACGGAACCCGAACCGTCTACTACAACAGCCCGTCCCTCTATCAAGAGTTCAAGGTCAAGATAAAGGACTTCAAGATTGTCGATGCCGAGCTAGGCGTTTATTTGGCAATCGGAGCAACCATTAACGCCGAGCAAGTCGAGTACACGGACAGCCATGCGACGTATCGTATCGACCTCAGCATCCTAGGCCGACCGTCACGCACCTGTCTGCTCAAATGCGACATACGCGGCACCACACTACACATGTCCGAAATACAAATGCGCCCGGGCAAGGGGTTCTCTTCTTGAGCAGTATACCCGCCCGTACGGCTACTCCACCGGTTTGAAGATGGTGGCCTGACCGAAGACGCTGCGGATGAGGTCTTTGGCCTCGTCCTCGGTCTGCGGGATGCTCGGGGCTGCGCCCTGGTGGCCGAAGGGGCTGCCGGCGCCGGGGTTGGACTCCCAGGGAGCTGCAGGAGCGTCCTCCTCTTTGGGGGCAGCTACAGCGGACTTGGGCGCGGGCGTCGCACCCGGCACGTCGAACGGAGGCAGATCGTCCCCGCTCGCATCGCCAGCGAAGCCGCCGACCATAGCGTCGTCGTAGGGCACCTGCTCGGATTCCCACGGCGCGGACTGCGCGACAGGCTGAGCTTTGGGGGCAGCCGAGCGCTCGGGCGCACGGGGTGCGGGCTCGGTCGGGAGCTTACCCGTGGCAGGAGCACCGGCGGGGTTGTCGGAGCGTAGCCAGGGGGCTTTGCCCAGGTCAGACGACTTGGGCGCGGGCGAGACGGGCTTGGGCGCGGGTGTCGGAGCAGCCGGTTTGGGCGCCGCGGGCTTAGGCGCCGACGAGGTCGATGCCGTTACCGGTGCCGCTTGCTGCTGCGGCGCGCTGGCGCTCGAGGATACAGGGGCCGCCGAGGACACGGGTTGCGGGTCCGCAGATGCCGCAGCCCGTGCAGATGGAGAATGCTCCTCATGTTGAGGAGCCGGCGTGCCACCCCCATCCAGGACATAGTCGACGGTACGACGACCGAAGACCGCGCAGACCGTCGGTAGGACCACCGACTGCGTATCGGCGCGACCGAGCATCTTAATGGCAAAAGTCGAACCCGCGGGGAACGAGACCGTGAGCTTGGAGCCGTCGTCGGCCGTGGCGCGGGCGTTGAGCAAAAGCCCTGCGTAGGAAGCCTGACGCGCCTTGACGCGCTCGACGACCTCGGCCCATTTGCGCTGCAGCTCGCCGGCGTCCTCGACCGCGGGGGTCTCGGCGGCGCCGGCGGCAGCAACCTGGGCGGCATTGTTGGACTGGGGCTGAGGCGTCGGAGCCGGCGCAGGCTGAGGTGCAGGCGCTGCAGGCTTGGAAGCTGACACGGGTGCAGGCTGAGCCGCCGGAGCGGCAGCACCACGGTCCCAAGGCATGCCACCCTGGCGCGCGGACGTAGCAGCAGGGGCAGCGGATGCCGCCGGAGCGGCAGCACGAGCGCCCGAAATGAGCGTCGGCTGTTGGGCAGCAGCGGGTACGGATGCTGCAGGCGCGGCGGCCTGAGCAGCAGCCACGCTCGCCGGCACGGCGCCGTTGGCAACCATGGCCTCCAGGCGTGCCACGCGCTCGGCCAATGCCTCAATCGTTAAATCGGCCTCGGGACGCGCCAGACGCGTGCAGGCAATCTCGAGCACCAGGCGCACGTCGCTCGCGCCCCTCATCTCCAGTGCGGCATCGTCGAGCACCGTCAGCACACGGGCCAGGCGGTCGGCAGGATGCTCGCCAAAGGCAGCGGCCTCGGCAGCAAGCGCCTCGGCCTGCTCGGAGCCGCCCTCAAACAGCTCGGCACGAGCACCGGCAACGCAGGCAACGTACACGTCACGCACGTGCGCCACCAGGTCGCGCGTCAGCTCCAGCAGGTCGTTTCCTTCCTCGACCTGCGTACGGATCAGTCCATAGAGCTCGGCAACATCGCGATCGGCAATGGCGCGGGAAAACTCGCCCAGAATCTGGTCCGAAACCTCGCCTAAAAGAGAGCGGGCGTCGTCCGCATGCACAGAACCGTTGCCAAAGACGCTCAGCTGCTCCAGCGTGGACAACGCGTCGCGCATGCCGCCCTTGGCATGGCGCGCCACGATAGCCAGCGCCTCATCGTCGTAATCGAAGCCCTCCTGCTCGCACACGTATGCCAGGCGGTGCTCGATATCCTCGTTGCCGATGCGATGGAAATCGAAACGCTGGCAGCGCGAGAGGATGGTCTCCAGAATCTTTTGCGGGTCGGTGGTGCACAGCACAAAGATCACGTGCGCCGGCGGCTCCTCAAGCGTCTTGAGCAGCGCGTTGAACGCCGCCGTCGTGAGCATGTGGACCTCGTCGATGATATAGATCTTGTACTTGCCGCGCACCGGGGCAAAGTTGACGGAGTTGATGATCTCCTCGCGCACATTGTCCACGCCCGTGCGGCTTGCGGCATCGAGCTCGTAGACATCCGGGTGGTTGCCCTCGGCAATGAGCTCGCACTCCTCGCAAGTACCGTCGGGCATGCAGCCGCTTGCACCCTCGGCGCGCGCCGCCTCGGCATTGCGGCACAGCAGTGCCTTGGCCAGAATGCGCGCCATGGTGGTCTTGCCCGTGCCGCGCGGTCCGCAGAACAGGTAGGCGTGGGACAGGCGCCCCTCGGTGATGGCGTGCTCGAGCGTCGAGACGATATGCTGCTGGCCCACCACGGAGTCGAAGGTGAGCGGGCGATACTTTCGGTACAACGATTCCATGGGTGCTCCCCCGGGTATACTGAGTCTTGTTGCCGCGACGGCCATGCGGTCGCACGGCATACTGCATTCATAATAACCCGTACGGCGAGCCCGCCGCGATAGGAGTCCAAAGAGCATGGCAGACGCAGAGAGCAACCTCGTTCCCTCCGAAGCAGCCGACCAGGTCGAGGTCGCGCTCGAGGAGCAGGCCGCAGCCGACGACGGCATCCTGTACCTCAACGAGTACCAGTACGAAAACGACCTCGTCACCGACTTCGCCCGCCTGGTCGCCTCGCCCAGGCGCCGTGGCTCGCTGTATGTCGCCGCCGCGATTGCCGCGCTCATCGGCATCGGCATGTTGGTGGCCGGCGGCAACTGGATCAAGTTTGGCGTCGTCCTGATCGTATTCGGCGCCTTTTTGGCCTGGTGGAGCAAAAACCTGCACCACACCCTCGCCCGCGACTTTATCGACGCCGTCGAGGCCGACGAGTCCATGGGTGGCCGCTATCGCCGCGTCGCCGCCAACGAGGACGGCCTGATGGTTTGGGGCAAGAGCGGCAAGTCGCAGTTCTTCCCGTTTGAAAAGCTCGACCACGTGCTCGACGGCGAGCGCATCTTTGTGGCCATGTTCGCCGACCAGGGCGTGACGATCCCTAAGGACACCTTTGTTCGCGGCGATGCCGAGCAGTTTGGCACCTTCCTTAAGGCACGCATCAACAAAAAACTCCGCATCGAGACCAAACGCAAGAAGATGAAGGCAGAAAAGGCCGCCGCCGAAGCCAAACAGGGCGACAAGCCCCAGGAGACCAAGGGCAAGCAGCGCAAGCAGAAGAAGAACAAGAAGAAGCGCTAACCCGAGCCGGGGTCCAAACTCCGGCCGCCTGCTTAGGCGTAACTTAGATTGACAGCGGAAACCGCATCCCGTTTTGGCGCTCCAAAGTGGGATGCGGTTTCCTTTTGAGCGCCCATCCGGAAAGCGCATCCCGCTCTACGCCAATATTCTGGGACGCAGTTTCCGCAGACCACCCCATTCGGAAAGTGCATCCCTTAATTTGGTCGCAAAGTGGGGTGCGCTTTCCGAGCGAGCCAAAACAGAGCCAAGCCAGACAGGCAACCTCGCATCCCGCTATCCTCCCCATGCACCCGAGCGTGCTACACTAGCAGCATCTATGCCACCGCGAACGGCTCGGCTCGGCGCCCGCCGCTCGCAAACGAACTTTAAACGCACGAGGGTTGGCCATGCCGCTTTTCTCGCAACATACCGCCCGGTTCTCGCCGGACGTTCCTTTGGAGGGCACCAGCTCTCGCGAGCTGCTCAAGCGGTACCAGCCGCTCGAGACACTTGCGACCGGCGGTTTTGGCTCCATCGAGATCTGCCGCGACACGCACCTGCGCCGCCGCGTCGCCATTAAGCGTATCCCCCTTATCAACGGTGCCGGCATGCCCGCCAGCGACATCATGGATGTCCTGCGCGAGGCGCACACCGCCGCCATGCTTCAACATCCCAATATCGTGCAGGTCATCGACTTTACGCACGACACAGCCTATGCCTACCTAGTCATGGAGTATGTCGATGGCATGTCGCTGGCCGAGTTTTTGCACCGCGTGGACGGCCACTCACTTACCTTTGACGAGGCCGCAGCTATTGCCGATGCCCTGGGCCAGGCGCTCACCTTCGCCCATAGTAATGGCGTACTCCACCTGGACATTAAGCCCGCCAACGTGCTCATCGACCACTCGGGCAATGTAAAGCTCACCGACTTTGGCATGGCGCGACTGTCGTCCGCCGGTGGCTTTGGCGGTTCGCGCGGCGGCACCATCGGCTACATGCCGCCCGAGCAGCTCGATATCGAGACCGGCACGGTCGACGAACGCGCTGATGTCTTTGCCCTTGCCTGTGTGATCTACGAGGGCCTGTGTGGCAGCGCCCCCTTTATGGCGGCCACGCCCGCCGACTCGCTCGGCCACATCATCGGCGGCGCCACCTATCCCAGCGAGCTGATACCACACTTTCCCCCGGGAGCCGAGAGCGCGCTCATGAGCGCGCTCTCCCCCATGCCGCAGGACCGCCCCAACAGCATCGAGGCATTTTGCGACCAGCTCCTTGCCGGTCTGGGCAGCGTGCGCGAAGGCCGTCGCAGCCTGGAGCAAATGGTTGGCGAGCTTTCGGATGACGAGCAGGAGCTCGACGATATCGAGCCGTCGCACTACGAGGACGACGCCATCGAGGTCGACCCCGCACTCGGCTGGGCGGGCACGCGCTGGAGCCATGCGCGCGACTACACCATGCGCACTATCTCGGCGCTAACGTGCGGCACCTTTAGCTTTTTGCTGATGCAAACGGCCGGGGTCGCGGCGCTTCCCGGCCTGGTCATTGCGGCTATCGCGATCGGAGCGGCGGCTGGCCTGGCCCCCCAGATTGGCTCGGCCATCTCGGCTGTGGGCTTTTTGGTGCTCATGGCCAACGCCACCATGCAGGCACAGGGCATCCTGTCGATGCTGCCCGTCGCGGTGATCTTTGCCGCCGCCATGTCCGGTTGGTGGATCGCCTGGGGTCGCACCGAGACTGCCGCGAGCGCCACGCTCACCTGTGCACTCGCGCTTGGCTGTCTGACCGGCAATACCTTCCTGGCAGCTGGGGTCGCCGCCGGCGTCGCGTCATTTTGGCTCGGCCCGGCAAGCGCCGCCGCGGCAACGGGCATGGGCGCGCTTTTTGCCCGTCTGGCCACGGTCGCGCTTTCAGCCGGAGGCGTGCTGGGGCTCGGTAACGTTGCTGCAGCGCTGGGAGACCCGCTCCTTTGGGCTGCCTTTGTGCTGGTCGCGGCAACTGCCGCGGCGTCATCTGCGCTGCTCAATGTCCATGCCAAGCGTGCCAATCAGGGCTCAAACCTTGCCGCAATCGCCGCCATCGCTGTCACCGGCATCGGCTGCGCAGCGGCGTCCTGTCTTGCACACCATATGGAAATTGCCAGCCTTGCAGCCGCGGTCATCGCCAAGGCGGCGGTTGCGGGAATCCTATCCTCTATAATCGTTGGGATATGCCTATATTTGCTCGGATACCAAAGAACCTATACGGAGAGTGATCTTTCGTGAACTTCCTGAACATCTTCGAGGACCACGTGGCCGGCATCTTCGGTGCCACCCGTGCCCCGTTCTCCTTTAAGAAGCTTGCCAAGCAGGCCGCTCGCGACATGGAGGATCAGACTCTGGTGATTAACGGCGTCAACACGGCGCCGGCACTCTATACCATCCTTATCGCCGCCGACGACGATCCCATGCTCGCCCCGTTCTACCCCGAGCTTTCGCGCGAGGTCCGCGAGTTTGTGAAAGCGCAGGCCGAAAAGCGCCGCTATGTCTTTGTCGGCGAGCCCCTCGTGCGCTTTATGATCGATCCGCAGCTGCGCGCCGGCAAGTTCTCGGTCTTTGCCGAGAACGTCGATGCCCCCACGCTCGGCCGCCTGTACGAAGAAGAGCGCGCCTATCAAAACGGTCTGGGCCAAAACAACTCCGCGGCAAGCCGTGCCGCCAGCGCCCCGCGCGCCGGCCAGCAGCAGTTTGCTGCCCCGCAGCCGCAGCGCCCCGCCGCCATGCCCCAGCAGCAGCCGACGCCTCGCGCCGCCGCTCCTGACCCGCTTGCCGTAGCAGATCCCTTCGCGCCTAGCGTCCCCGACCCCGCCGCTCCTATCCCGGTGCCGCAGACCGTCTCGCGCGACGCGCTTGCCGGCATGGGCGGAGCCGCCGCGACCGGTGCCGCCGTGGGCCTAGGCGCCGCAGCCGGCATCGCCTCCAACATGGCGAGCACTCGCGCCCCGCAGCGCCCGCTCGCCCAGCTCGTCGACGTCGTGAGCGGCGAGAGCCATAGCATCACCTCCGCACAGGTGACTATCGGTCGCGAGCGCTCGGTTT
Organism: Collinsella sp. AM38-1BH; assembly: GCF_003467545.1. NCBI lineage: Bacteria > Bacillati > Actinomycetota > Coriobacteriia > Coriobacteriales > Coriobacteriaceae > Collinsella > Collinsella sp. AM38-1BH. The sequence continues at coordinate 18,204 of NZ_QSHC01000006.1, forward strand.
CCGATATTGCCCTGCGCGACCCCAACGTGTCGCGCCGCCACGCCCAGCTCACCTTTACGGGCTCGGATTGGTCGATCGAGGACCTCAATTCCACCAACGGCACGCTCGTCAACAACCGCCGCATTACGCGCTGCCCGCTGCGCAACGGCGATCTGCTGACGTTTGGCCTGAGCACCTTTGAATTTAGGGGATAGTCGCTTATGAACATCGATATCGTCCTTTTTGCAGGCCGCATCGTCCTGGTCGCCCTGCTCTACATCTTCCTGTTCGCCGTCATGAAGACCGGCGTGGGGCTCGTCCGCGGCCAGCGCCGCGACTCGGCCATCTGGACGATCGATGTGGACAAGGGCCCGCGCGGCATCCGCGGCATCCACGTGGATATGCTCGGTCCCGTCATCGTCGGCCGTTCGCCGTCGTCGGACATCTGCATCAACGAACCGTTTGTCTCGGCCTCGCATGCGCGTTTTTCGCTGCAGGGCCCGGCACTTATTATCGAGGACCTCAACTCGCTTAACGGCACGCTCGTCAACGGCCGCCAGCTGGTGGAGCCCGCAACGCTGCGCGAGGGCGACGAAGTCCAGATTGGCGACGTGGTCATGAAGGTGAACCGTCGATGATCGACGAGGAGAACAAGTCCGCAACCATGCCCGAGACGCCGACTGCCCCCGCAGCTGCGCCGGCCCATGCCGCTCCGGCGCGCCCTGCGACCGTGAAGCCCGAGGACACCGTGTTCTCCCTGCCTCTTTCGCATGTAACTCAAGAATATCCGGCGCTCGTCGATGACGAGGATGCCGACACCGAGCAGCTCGACGCCCCCATCGGGGCGCACGCTGCCGAGCCGCCCGCGGAACCGGAGGCAACGCCCGCACCGGCTCACTTTGCCGAGCCCGTCGCCGAGGCGATGAACGAGAGCGCTGCCGTGTTTGCAGCCCCCGAGCCTGCCGCGCCGGTGTTCCCCGTCGCCCCGGCAAGCGAGGCGGCACCCGCATCCGCAACGCCTGCCGAAGTCGAGCAGCCCGTTGCCGCGCCCGCCGCAGCTCCCGAGCCCTCCGCTCAACCCCAGAGCACGGCCGCACCGTCGCACTTTGCGACGCCCGAGCCGACGGCTGTCGAGCCGCAACAGGACGGCGATCCCGCCGACCGCGTAACCGAAGATCTCAACCTTCCGGACATCTCCGACGCCGAGTCGGGAGACGATGCCGACACCGTCTCGCCCGGCGATACGGCCGAGATTGACGTTGCCGCCGTGGAGGCCAAGCTTAAGGACCCCGGCTCGACCATGAGTTTTGAGCCGCTGACCGACGAGCGCGTCGAGACTGACTCGACCTACGACGCCGGCACGACCACGCAGCTCATGTGGGGCGCCCGCTCCGATGTTGGCTGTGTGCGCCCGCATAACGAAGACTCCTATCTGGTGCAATCGCCGCTCTTTTGCGTATGCGACGGCATGGGCGGCCACGCCGCCGGTGAGGTAGCCTCCTCCATCGCCGTCGAGACCATTGCCAAGACAGCGCCGCAGGCAGCCGACGCCGCACGACTGGCGGCCGCCGTCGAAGCTGCAAACGCCGCGGTCATCGAGGCTGCGCTCAACGGGCTTGGCAAGCCCGGCATGGGCTGCACGGCAACCTGCGCCTATATCGAAAACGACATGCTCGCCATCGCCCACGTGGGCGACTCGCGCGCCTATCTGCTCCACGAGGGCACGCTCATCCGCGTGACCCGCGACCACTCCTATGTGGAGGAGCTCGTGGACGCCGGCGAAATTACGGCAGACGAGGCTCGCGTCCACCCCAACCGCTCGGTCATCACCCGCGCGCTGGGCTCGGATCCCGCCATGTATGCCGACCACTTTACCCTGCATATCGAGGAAGGCGACCGCCTGATCCTGTGCTCGGACGGCCTGTCGAGCATGATTCCCGATAGCGATATCGAAAACATCGCCACGCAGTCCTCGACCGCGCAGATTTGCGTCGACAACCTTGTTGACGCGGCACTGGTCGCCGGCGGGCACGACAACGTCACCGTGGTTGTCGTTGACCTGGTCGACGATGGCGTCATGCGCAAGGCAAAGCGCGTCCGCCGCCGTAACATCACCATTGCCACCGTACTGGGCATCGCTTTTGTGCTGGCTGCAGCCATCTGGGCCTACGCAGGCATCACCGGCTCGTACTACCTGGGCACCTACAAGGACACCGTCGCGGTCTACCGGGGTATTCCCGGCAAGCCGCTCGGCCTTAAGCTGCACTGGCTCGACAGCACGACCACCATCAAACTGTCCGACCTGCCCGAAGACACACAAAATCGCCTTAAGGCGGGTATTCAGCAGACGAGCATCGACGATGCGCAGGACACCATCTCCAAGTACCGCCATCAGATCGACGAGGAGCAGACCCGCCAGGTGATCGACGCGCAAACGATTCGCAATAACACCGACCAGGGTTCGACCTCCGAATCGAATTCCGAGAAAACCGCCGAACAGTCCGCCGAGGCCGAAGCCTCCGATAAGAATTAGAAAGGGAGTGCCGCTTATGAGTCGTCGTAATACTGAACTGCTCTTACTCATCGCCTCGGCGTTCCCCGTCATCCTGCTGTATGCGATGTACGTGCTCACCGCAGGCGCCGCCATCTCGTTTGAGACACTTGCCGTTCCGATCGGTCTCTTTGCCGCCTTCGCCGCGGCGCATATCGCCGTGCGCATTCTGGCACCCGGCGCCGACCCGGCCATCCTGCCCATCGTCTTTGTTCTTTCGGGCATTGGCATCACGTTTGTGACGCGCTTGGCGCCCACGCTCGCCATCTCGCAGCTCGTCATCCTGTTTATCTCGGTGGCGTTGATGGTAGGTACGCTTGCGCTGGTCAAAAACCTCGACGTGGTCATGCGCTACAAGTACACCTTTGGCATCATCGGCATCATCTTGCTGATGCTGCCCATCTTTATCGGCACCACGATCTCGGGCTCCAAACTGTGGATTCGCATCGCCGGCTTTACCATTCAGCCCGGCGAGTTCGCCAAGGTCTTTATCGTGCTGTTCCTAGCCGGTTACCTGGCCGAGAACCGCGAGCTGCTCTCTATCTCCAACCGCAAGATCTTGGGTCTTAAGATTCCGCGCCTGCGCCTGCTGCTGCCGCTGTTCGCAGTCTGGGGCGTTTGCCTGCTCGTCGTTGTCTTCGAACGTGACCTGGGCTCGGCCTTGCTGTTCTACACCATCTTCTTGCTGATGCTCTACGTTGCCACGGGTCGTTTCTCGTATGTCATCATCGGCCTTGCGCTCTTAGCCGTTGGAGCCGTGGGCGCCTACAAGTTCCTGTCTCACGTTCAGGTGCGTTTCCAGGTTTGGGTCGATCCGTTTAAGGACGCCCAGGGCCAGGGCTACCAGATCGTCCAGTCGCTCTTCTCGCTTGCCGATGGCGGTCTGGTCGGTGTTGGTATCGGCAACGGCATGGCCAACAACATCCCTGTCGTCGAGTCCGACTTTATCTTCTCGGCCATCGGCGAGGAGATGGGCCTTTTGGGCGGCGGCGCCGTGCTCATCCTGTTTATGCTCTTTGCCGTGCGTGGCCTCACCACGGCTGCCCGCGCTAAATCCGACCTCGCCGCCTTTAGTGCCACGGGCCTTACGGCCGCCATCAGCTTCCAGGCCTTTTTAATCGTGGGCGGCGTTACCCGCCTGATCCCGCTGACCGGCGTCACCCTACCCTTTATGAGCCAGGGCGGCTCCTCGCTGCTGGCGAGCTTTATCATCGTCGCGCTCCTGCTGCGCGCCGGTGACGAGGCGACCGGACGCGAGGCCGAGCTTACCGGCACCGGTACCATGGCTGCCATCACCGATGATCAGGTCGCATCTGCCGCCGCCCCGACGAGCACGCGCTTTGCCACCTCGTCTTCCTACGGCAGCGGCAGCCATTCCGTCGGCTCGCGCATGCGCCGTCGCCTGCTCGACACGCCTGAATCCGGTGTGCTCGGCCGCGTTGCGCTCGCCAACCGTCTAACCCGTGCGGTGCTCGCCTTTACGGCGCTATTCGCCATCCTTATCGGCAACCTCACCTATGTCCAGGTCATCAAGGCCAAGGACTATCAGGACATGCCGACCAACAACCACACCATCGCCCGCTCCAAGTATATCCAGCGCGGTTCCATCATCACGTCCGACGGCGTGACGCTGGCCGAGTCGCTGCAGCAGGAGGACGGCACCTACGTACGCTCCTACCCCAACGGTAACCTGGCAGCGCACGTGGTTGGCTACGTGAGCCAGCAGTATGGCACCACCGCCATCGAGAGCGTCATGAACGACACGCTCACCGGTTCTAAGGACTACTCCAGCTGGAACAACGCCATCGCGTCGCTCGCGGGCCAGACCCAGCCGGGCAACACCGCCAAGCTCACCATCGACTCGCGCATCCAGACGGCGGCCGAGCAGGCACTCAAGGGCTTTAAGGGCGCTGTAGTGGTCATCGACCCGCGTACCGGCGCGGTGCTCGCATGTGCCAGCTCGCCCACCTACGACAACACCAACATCGACGCCCTACTGCAGGCTGGCGGCGGCGAGGACGGCTCTATGTACAATCGCGCCATGGACGCGCTGTACACGCCGGGCTCCACGTTTAAGGTCGTTACGCTTTCCGCGGCACTCGAGACCGGCACCGCCAGCCTTACCAGCACCTACCAGGCGCCCGGCTCCATGGACATCGGCAACGCACCGGTCACCAACTATGCCAACGAGAGCTACGGCACCATCAGCCTGCAGCAGGCCTTTGCCGTGTCCTCCAACGTCGTCTTTGGCCAGGTGGCAAACGAAGTTGGCGCAAACACGCTCGTGCAGTTTGCCAACGCCTTTGGCTACGGCCAAAAGCTCGGCCAGGACCTGACCTCCGCGGCCTCCATCATGGCCGACCCGTCGCTCATGACCGAGTGGGAGACCGCTTGGGCCGGCGCCGGCCAGCCTGTCGGCATGGACCACACGCCCGGCCCGCAGACCACCGTCATGCAAAACGCCGTGATTGCCGCCGCCATCGCTAACAGTGGCGTGGTCATGGACCCGTACTTTGTAGCCCAGGTACTCGCCCCGGACGGAACTGTGGTCAAGACCACGCAGTCCCGCTCGCTGGGTCAGGCCGTCAGCTCCGCCACGGCCGACCAGGTCAAGCAGGCCATGCTCGCCGTCGTCCAGTCCGGTACCGGCACCGATGCCCAGGTCCCCGGCGTCAAGGTCGCCGGCAAGACCGGCTCGGCCGAGACCGGCGGCACCAACGTCAATTCGATGTTCGTTGGCTTTGCACCTTACGATTCACCCACGGTCGCCATCTCGGTGGCCTTGGAGGATTACGACAAACACGACGTCAAGGCGGCCAAGATTGCCGGCATCGTCCTGACCGCAGCGCTCGCCGCACAGGGAGCGTGATGTCCATGATCGAATCGGACACCCGAGGCGCGCCGCGGCCGAAGAGTTAGCGGCAACGCGCCACACGGCCCCAGCGGCCACATCGTAGGTACTACACACATCGTTGAGCGAATAGTTATGTTAGGAGCAGGAATGGAACAGAGGGTCCTCGGGGGAAGATACCTCCTCAAGGATAAGGTGGGGACAGGCGGCATGGCGACCGTCTTCCGTGCGCAGGACCAGGTCCTCGACCGCACGGTAGCCGTCAAGATCATGCTGCCGCAGTATGCTGGCGACGCAACCTTCGCCGCACGCTTTAAGCAGGAGGCCCAGGCAGCAGCCGGTCTCTCCTCCCCCTATATCGTGGGCGTCTACGATTGGGGCAAGGACGGCGACACCTATTACATCGTCATGGAGTACCTGCGCGGCACCGACCTTAAGAGCGGCATCAAGAGCCACGGCGCCCTCGACCCCAAGAAGGTCGCCCAGATCGGCTCGCAGATCAGCTCCGCGCTTTCGGTCGCCCACAAGCACGAGATCATCCACCGCGACATCAAGCCGCAGAACATCATGGTGCTGCCCGACGGCAACATCAAGGTGATGGACTTTGGCATCGCGCGCGCCAAGAACAGCCACCTCACGCAAGACAACAACGTGCTGGGAACCGCCCACTACGTCAGTCCCGAGCAGACCCGTGGTCAGGACCTCGGCCCCACCTCGGATATCTACTCGCTGGGCGTCGTGATGTACGAGTGCGCCACCGGCCGCGTGCCCTTTGACGGTGATGACGCCATCTCGGTCGCACTCAAGCAGGTCAACGAGCTGCCTATTCCGCCGAGCCAGATCAACTCCGGTGTCGATGCCGACCTTGAGCGCATCATCCTTAAGTGCATGGAGAAGGACCCGGCAAACCGCTTCCAGACCGCCGACGAGCTGCGTCAGGTGCTCAACAGCTACCTGTCCGGTCGTGCCGTCAACATTTCAGAGCCCACGCGCATCATCGGTGCCCCCGGTGAGCTGGGCGCCACCAAGACTCGCGAGCTTTCCGATCAGACGCGCGCTTTGGTGCGTCCCGTCTCGGGCGTGAGCGGCCAGAATACCGCCCGTAGCTCGGTTTCGGGCTCCACCGGCTCCTACGAGGTCGAAAAGCCCAAGTCCAACAAAAACAAGATCATCGCCGCCGTGGTGGCAGCTGTTGCCGTCATCGGCATCGTGGTGGCCTTTGCCACTGGGCTCTTTGGCGACGAACAGGTCACCGTGCCCGACGTGCTGGGCAAGGACCAGCAGACTGCCGTCGAGCTGATCAAGGAGGAAGGCCTTGAGGTCGGCACCATCGACCAGAGCTATAACGACGATGTCGACGAGGGCAAGGTTGCCGAGCAGACCCCCAACGGCAACACCAAGAAGCCCAAAGGCACCAAGGTGAACCTGGTGATCTCCAAGGGCCCCAAGCCCTCCGAGAAGGTTGAGGTTCCCCAGCTTCTCGGTCTAACCAAGGACCAGGCAGAGGCGGCACTGGCAAGCGTTGGCCTAAAGGGCAACGCCACCGAGGAGGCCAACGAGGCCGATGAGGGCCAGGTCTTTGAGCAGGGCACCGAAGCCGGTAAGGAAGTCGAGAAGGGCACGACCATCTCGTACAAGGTCTCGAGCGGCCCGGATACCACGTCCGTCCCCGACCTGACCGACATGACCGAGGCCCAGGCGCGCAACGCCCTCGATATGGCAGGCTTTGGCGTCGACGTGAGCTACCAGGAGAACGACTCGGTTACCGAGGGCACCGTAATCAGCTGGAACCCCAGCGGCAAGCAGAAGCCCGGTGCCACGATTACCGTCGTCATTGCCAAGAAGTCCGGCAAGGCCACCGTCCCGGGCAACCTGTACGGCAAGAGCATTTCCGCCGCCGTCACCGCGCTCAACAACGCCGGCTTCTACAACATCGCGTTCTGCGATCAGAACGGCAACCCCGTGAGTGGCAACGAAAACGCCACCGTTACGGGCGTCTCCCCCACCGGCAAGCAGTCTACCGACAGCACGATTACGCTGACGGTCGCACTTTCTGGCTCGGGTTCGGGTTCGGGCTCGGGCACGGGCGACGATTCCGGTACGGCCAACTAGTCGCCACCCCACCACCCATTACGGCTCTCGCCGCAAACATATTCACTCACAGGCGCCCGCTTGCTCCCCCAGCAAGCGGGCGCTTCGTTTTTGACATGGCATCAACCAGAAGAGCCCGGCACCGTGGCGGTGTACCGGGCTCGATCAATCTCTGGTGCCCCCGGGCGAATTCACCCCCCCCGCGGGGAAATGAGTGACGCGGGCGCCGACGGTCCGAATCCGCCGGCAGCTCCCACAAACCAGAAACGGCGCCGCTCTCGCGACGCCGTCATAATCTTCTGGTGCCCCCGGGCGGATTCGAACCGTCGGCACCCGCTTTAGGAGAGCGGTGCTCTATCCCCTGAGCTACGGAGGCATGTTGTATTAGTGTAGCAGATTTGCGCCACTACCATGCAGCGCATAACCGCTCTTCGAGATAGTCATCTGCGACGTTCTTTAATGACTAGTCGTTTAAGAACGTCCCCAATGACAACCCAACGACTACTTGCCTTTGTGGAAAAGGTTTTTGATAACGGAGGGGATGCTCTTGGCGCCCTTGGCCGTCACATCGATAAAGTCGGGCGAACGCACGAGCTTATCCTCGTCGACGTACTTACGGACCGCGCGAAGCGTCTCTTTATCGTCGCGCGTCGAAAACGTAAAGTGGCCGTTGTCCTTGGTGAAGATGGCAAAACGCGTAATCTTCTTGGTGCCGCGCAAAACCTCGGCGGCAATATAGTCGACCTCGTCCCACGGGATTTGGATATAATCCTCGGGATTACGCTCGTTATAGTACTCAAACGCCTTATTGCCCACCATCACGTTACCGTGACTGGTAAGCCCCATCAGGCAGGTTGCCGGCGTTGCCAGATCGACCGTGCTGTTCTGTGATTGCGCCATGCGCGCCTCGCCCTCCAAATAAAACAATCGGACCGCATCCAGTGTACCCACCGGGTGCGGTCCGTTTCAATGGCTCAAAAGCCCTTGCCTAGCAACTCTCGGTCTTAAGCCGAAGCGTGCTTACATGAAGCCGCAGACGCGACCGATGATGCCGACGGCGAAGAGAGCCAGGATGATGACGATCGGGCTGACCTTCTTCTTGAGGAGCTTGCAGACCAGAAGGGTCAGGCACACGGCGGCAAGGCCGGGGATGAGCTGATCGAGGTTGGCCTGAAGCGTGGTGACCTTCACCGGGTCGAGTGCGTTGGCACCGACAGAGCTGTACATCGTCAATGCCTGCTTGATGCCCTCAGAACCGGCGGGCAGGTTGGCCCAGTCGATATAGGCGCCAGCGGACTGCGTGACCTTGGAGACGACCGGAGTGAAGGAGATGGACACCCAGCGCTCGACCAGGGCGCCGATGATGAACATACCCAGGATGGAAGCACCTTCGGTGACCTTGCCCATCAGACCGCCGGAGAGGTCCTTGGCGATGGAGGAGCCGACCTTGTAGCCAAACTCCTGCGTGTACCACAGGAAGGCGTAACGGATGATGTTCCACGCGAAGAAGAACAGCAGCGGACCGGCGATGCTGCCGGACAGGGCCAGGGAAGCGCCCAGTGCGCCCAGAATCGGGCGAAGGGTGAACCAGAAGGCGGGGTCGCCGACGCCGGCGAGCGGGCCCATCATACCGACCTTGACGCCCTGAATGGCGACGTCGTCAATCGGAGCACCGTTGGCGCGCTCCTCCTCGAGGGCGAGGGTAACGCCAATGACGGGGGCGGAAACATAGGGGTGGGTGTTATAGAACTCCAGGTGGCGCTTAAGAGCGGCAATCTGGTCATCCTTGCTGTTGTAGAGCTTCTTGATCGCAGGGATCATTGCGAAGCACCAGCCGCCGTTCTGCATACGCTCGTAGTTCCACGAGCCCTGAAGGAACTGATGACGGAAGCAAACCTTCTTACGGTCAGCCTTGGTGAGCTGAATCTTGTTCTCTGCCATATGTATCACTCCCCTCCTACTCGTAATCGTTCAGAATGTCGCCGAGCGGGTCACCGGAGCCACCGCCCATGCCGCCACCCTGCTTGGCCAGATCCTTAAGGCCAAGGTAGATGAGGGCAAGGGAGATACCGATGAGGCCAAGGGCGATCAGCGTGAGCTGAGGGATGGCAGCAAGGACAAAGCCGAGGATGAAGAACGGCCAGGTCTCCTTGGTGGCCATCATGTTGATGACCATGGCGTAACCGACGGAAGCGACCATGCCGCCGCCGACAGCCATGCCGCCGGACAGCCAATCGGGCATAGCGTTAAGCGCGTTGGTAACGGCCTCGGCCGGGATGATGCACAGAAGTACTGCCGGGATGGCGATACGAACACCCTGCATGAGGATGCCGGCGTACTGCCAACGCTCGATGCCGGCGAAGTCGCCCTTCTCGGCGCAGGCGTCCATGCCGTGAACCATAGCGGTAGCCAGGGTACGGCAGATCATGGTCAGGAACAGGCCAGCGACCGACAGCGGGACGGCGACGGCGATAGCGGCGGTAACGGCCTTGGCCGAATCAGTGGCGCCACCGTTGAGGGCGAGCACCATGATGATCGAAGAAGCGACCGAGGCCAGAGCGGCGTCAGGCGCGACGGCGGCGCCGACGTTAGCCCAGCCAAGGGCCATCATCTGGAGCGAACCGCCCAGGAGGATGCCCTCCTGAAGGTGACCGGTTACGAGACCGATAAGCGTGCATGCCACGAGCGGCTGATGGAACTGGAACTCATCCAGAATGCCTTCCATACCGGCAAGCAACGCGACAATCGCAACAAGCAGAATAGTGATTGCAGACATGTATCGGACCCTCCTTTACTATGCTTGAGCGGCCAGTTCGGCCTTAGCTTTCTTCAACATGGCGTCGAGATCCTCGGAGGAATCCGAAGGAACCTTGCGGACCTCGAACTTGACGCCCTTGGCCTTGAGAGCCTCGATGGTCTTGACGTCGTCATCGCCCATGGCGACGGCGTTAGTGACGACGACCTTGCCCTTGGAGTGGGCCATGGAACCGATGTTGGCTTCCTTGATGTCGACGCCGGCCTCGATGGCCCTGAGCAGATCCTGCGGGTTCTCGAACAGCAGCATCGCCTTGGTGTCGCCAAAGCGCGTGTCCTTGACGACCTCGGCCATCTTCTTGATGGGCACGACGTTGGCGTGGACTCCCGGAGGGGCAGCCTGCTCGATCATGGTCTTGCGGAGCTCGTCGTGAGCAACGCCGTCGGAGACCACGATGATGCGGTTGGGGTTGATCTGCTTGGTCCACGTGGTGGCCACCTGACCATGCAGCAGACGCGTGTCGATACGGACGTGGGCGATCTTGATGTGCCCGTCGCCGATCACCGTTCCCGGAGGAATGGCACCCGCAGGAGCAGCGGCGGCCGCAGCCGGCTTCTTCTCCTCGGGCTCCAGAGACTCGGGCTTGACGCGCACGCCGGCCTTAGCCTCAGTCACGAGATGTTTTGCGATCGCATGTGCAGTGTTCTTTGCGTCAAAGCGCTGCGAATATGCCTCGATGAGCATAGGCAGGTTGACACCGGTGACGATAGCCCAGGAATCATGGCCCTCGATGAGACCGCTGATCTGGTTGAAGGGCGTGCCGCCCCACAGATCAACGAGGAAGAGCACCTGCTCCTGGTCCTCGAAGGAAGCGACTGCTTCCTCGACCTTGGCTCGGAAGTCGTCGGGGCCCATGCTCGGCTCGAGCGAGACCACGGCTACAGACGGCTGATCGCCAAAGACCATCGAGCCCGTCTGCTTGATTCCAGCCGCCAAGTCACCATGGCTAGCAAGAACAATACTTACCATCACATAACCTCCTTTTTGTCTACGTAATTCCTACACGACAGTTATGGAGTATAGCTGCAAATACAGCAGAATTGTTTGAAAAACTGCAAAAGGTAGCATTATTTGTTTAAACGTCTTAATTTGTTACAAGTTGATTACATTCCGGCATCATTGGCTGATCTGCCGCTGATAACTGATACCCAACCAATACTTACACGACGGATATGCGCATGCTGTCATTATTACCGCTTTTAAACAGATGCAAACGTGCTGAGACTGAGGCTATTTCGTTTAAACAGCTATGCCTTGACTAATGGCGAGCGATATGCTCTAGCAAAGTAGTTATTGGGGACGTTCTTAAATGGCTAGTCATTGGGGACGTTCTTTTTCGACTAGTCGTTTAAGAACGTCCCCAACGACTAAGTTAGGCGATGTGGAGGGGGTTGGCGGCGTCGACGGCATCGGGGGCATCGGATAGGCCGTCGGGGGCAGCGTCTGTCGGGTCCTCGTCGGGGGTCTCGATCTGTTTGATCATTACCTCTTGGCCCTGCAGCAAATAGGTCTCGCCGCTACCGCACTGGGGACAGGTCTTGCCGTGCTCGACCGTCGCGTAGTCGCAGCCGCACGCCTCGCAATGCGTCACGGCCTCGACAGGCTCCACAATAAGCTCCGCGCCCTGCGTGATAGGCTTTTTATCTGCCGCCCAGCGCCAAGCGCCGAGCAGCAAGTCGGGAACGACGCCCGAGACCTCGCCCAGGAGCAGCGTCACGCTCGAAACGCGACTCACGCCATTGGCGCGCGCCACATTCTCGACATCGCGAATGATGTGATAAACAATCCCGAGCTCGTGCACTTTATTTCCTTCCGCCGTTCTACCGAACGGCGGTCGGCTTGACGCTGCGCGAGCCCCAGACGGGCGATCTGCCTTTCAATCGTCGGGCATGGGCAAAAGCCCTATGCCCTCCTCTTTCAAGGCACCTCGCCACGCCTGGGACCCGCTCGCTGTTCAACCGCCTTCTGCGCCGTTCACTTACTTGGTAGATTCTTTTACTTCTTCCCAAATTTGATTTTGATCGCACGCTTCAAAGCGTACTTGCCGAGGCTGGGGAGCTTTTGCTCGTATTTGACCATCGTGGAGCACTCGGGGCGGTCGCGATCCAGATGGATGGCGTCAAACGCGCACTTGGTGGTGCACAGGCCGCAGCCGATGCACTTGTTGGGGTCGACGATCGAGGCACCGCAGCCCAGGCAGCGAGCGGTCTCGGCGCGCACCTGCTCCTCGGTAAAGGTCTCGACGTACTCGCTAAAGGGCGCAGCCTTCTCGCGCTCGCGGTCGACACGTGCCACCTCGCGGCTTGCGTTGTCATAGCTCTCAATCACAACATCGTCGCGGTCAAGCGCGGTGTAGCGGCGCTGGTTGCGGCCGATGGTGAGCGTGGAGCCCGGCTGCACAAAGCGATGGATGGACACGGCGGCCTCGTGACCGGCGGCGATGGCGTCGATAGCAAAGCTGGGACCGGTGTAGACGTCGCCGCCCACAAAGATGTCGGGCTCGGCGGTCTGGTACGTCTGCGGATCGGCAAGGGCACCCTGGCCGCGGCCGAGCTCCACCTTGGAGCCAGCCAGCAGGTCGCCCCACACAATGGACTGGCCAATCGACATGACGACACGGTCGGCATCGACACGGCGCAAGTCGTTCTCGTCATACTCGGGCGCAAAACGGCCCTCATCGTCAAAGACACGCGTGCAGCGCTTGAAGGTGATACCGCACACACGACCGGCCTCGTCCAGGTGAATCTCCTTGGGGCCCCAGCCGCAGCTAATGTGCGCGCCGTCCTCAATGGCCTCGCGACGCTCCTCCTCGCTGGCAGGCATCTGGGCCTCGCTCTCCAGGCAGAACATCTCAACGTGCTCGGAACCCAGACGGCAGGCGTTGCGCGCGACGTCGATGGCCACGTTGCCGCCGCCCACCACGATGGTGCGCCCGGGCAGTGCGTCGATCTTGCCGCTGTTAACCTCGCGAAGGAAGTCGACGGCCACGGTCACATCCTCGGCATCCTCGCCCGGAATGCCGGCAAGGCGGCCGCCCTGGCAGCCAATGGCCACGTAGAAGGCCTTAAAGCCCTGCGCGCGCAGCTCGTCGAGCGTCACGTCGCGACCGACTTCCACGCCATAGCGGAACTCGGCACCCATCAGGCGAATGACCTCGACCTCGGCCTCGATAACATCCTTCTGCAGCTTAAAGCTGGGAATGCCGTAGGTGAGCATGCCGCCCGGGCGCTCGTTTTTCTCGAACACGACGGGCTTGTAGCCCTTCTCGGCCAGATAGAAGGCGCAGGACAGACCGGCCGGACCGGCGCCGATGATGGCGATCTTCTGGTCGAAGCCGCCGGCACGCGTCGGGGTCACCACAGGTGGGACATAGCGAGTCGCGGCATCCAGATCGCGCTGGGCGATAAACTTCTTGACCTCGTCGATAGCCACGGCGGCGTCCACACGGCCGCGGGTGCAGGCATCCTCGCAGCGGCGGTTGCACACACGGCCGCAGATAGCGGGCAGCGGGTTCTCGCGCTTGATGAGCGCCAGAGCCTCGTCGCAGCGGCCCTGCGCCGCAAGCTTTAAGTAGCCCTGAACGGCAACGTGAGCGGGGCAAGCCGTCTTGCAGGGCGCGGTGCCAGACTCGTGCGTCTCGATGCGGTTGTCGTTGCGGTAGTTGGGCGACCACTTGGTGTGATCCCACTTGGTGGCATCGGGCAGCTCCTGGCGCGGATACTCGGGCACGCGGCCGCCGGCCTTTTTGCTGCAGAGCTTCTGGCCCAGTTTGGCGGCGCCGGCCGGACACACCTCAACGCAGCGACCGCAGGCCACGCACTTGTCTTTCTCGACCTTGGCGACATAGGCTGAGCGCGACAGGTTGGGCGTGTTGAACAGCTGCGAAGTGCGCAGGGCGTAGCACACGTTGACGTTGCAGTTGCAGATGGCGAAGATTTTGTTCTCACCGTCGATGTTGGTGATCTGGTGCACAAAGCCGTTGTCCTCGGCCTGGCGCAGGATGTCGTAGACCTCCTCGCGCGTCACATAATGGCCGCGGTCGGTCTCGACCACGTAGTCGGCCATATCGCCCACGGCGATGCACCAATCGGCCGGGTCGTCGGCGCAGCCCTCTCCCATCACGCGACGGCTCGCGCGGCAGCTGCAGGTGCTAGCGGCATATTTGCCATCGTATTTGTCGAGCCAATGCTCGATATGCTCGATCGGCACCGAGGTGCTCGCGGCATCGATGGCCTTCTCGACCGGAATGACATGCATGCCGATGCCGGCACCGCCGGGCGGCACCATCGGCGTGGCCTTGGACAGCGGTCCCTTGGACGCCTGCTCAAAGAACTTGGCATAGACCGGATGCTCCTCGAGCTGACCCATGCGCATGTTGAGGAACTCGGCAGAACCCGGCACCAGCATGGGCAGCACCCACTGCTTGGCGCGCTCGGGGTTTTCCCAGTTGTACTCGAGCAGACCCGTGTAGCTCATGTCGTCGAGCATCTTCTCGATATCGGCTTCGGTCATGCCGGTGAGCTTGACCATCTCGGGCAGCGTATAGGGACGGCGCATCTTCATCTTGCAGAGCACTTCGGCCTGCTCGTCGGTTGCGGCCTCGGCAAACGACCAGTACTCGTAGCCCAGCAGCTCGTCGCGGTGCAACAGGCGGTTGGTGCAGTGCTCACACAGTTTGACGATGGCCTCGCGCGGATGCTCCGGTATCGGCGGCACGAACTCCGCGCCGATATCGGGCTCGGTATAGCTAATCCTCGGTCCGTTGAGAATCATAGTCGTCCCTTCTCTTGCCGCAGCCCGGCGAGACCGCAGCGCCCCTCTTTTTTTGCAGGCCGGGCATGCCCCCATGCCGTTCACCCGCTATTGTTGACATTGTGTCAAAAACAGTATTGACGAACCGTCAACAATATTCAAGACTGTTAGGCGAACGGTCGGGCCCAAACGGATGAAAGGCGGCAAACGCATGAGCGATAACACGGCAAACATCTCTGTGGCTGATGCCGTCCTCGCGTCCGACAGCACGGCAAAGCGCCTGACGGGCGACGAACGCCGTCGCGAGATCCTCGATGCCGTGCGCACCGTAAGCTCCGAGCTGGGCGTGTCCCACCTATCCGTCTCGGCCGTAACCAAGCGAGCCGGCTGCACGCGCTCGCTGTTCTACCACTACTTCGCCGACATGGACGCCGCCGTCACCGCCGTCATGGACGAGGCAATCGACGGTTTTATCTCCGAGCTCGAGCGGTGGAACGCCGGCCGCACCGTTGGTGATATCGAGGGCGCGCTCGACACCGTCGCCCCGCTCTTTAAACGCCTGGTCGCCAGCGGCCACGAGCTGCCGAGCACGCTCACCTCGAGCAGCGGCGCGCTATACGGCGGCTTTTTGCACAACGTGGTCCAGCGCGTGGCGCAGTATATCTGCGATACCACCGTGGTGGATTTTGTCGCCCATCATGAGCTACGCATCGACCATGTCTACGAGACGTTCTACACCCTCATCATGGGTCTTTTGATGTATATCCGCACGCACCCCGATGTGCCCGACGAGACGGTCAAGGAAATCATCGCCTCGACACTCCACATCGAGGGCTATACCGCCAAGTATCCGGAGCGCAAGCCCCAGAACTGACGACATTTGGCCAAACTGCCCGCGATCAGAAGAGGGGCCGCGGGCTTGTGAAAGGAGAGCAGCATGCTGTTCGATGTTTGGGGTAGCAATACCCTTATCCACTGGGCCGGCTGGGCCATGGTCTTTATTGGCCTGATCGTGCTCAACGAGGTCGGCCGCCGCACCAAGCTGGGCGCGGCAATCATCTTTGGCGTGGCTCCGCTGGCCATGACCATCTACTGCGTCGCCATCGCCATTGGCGTCTCACAGGGTGCCGAGTGGGCGCTCACCAACCCCACCCATGTGTACCAGAACAGCTGGTTCCACTACGCCAAGGTCTACGCGGCGTTGGCCGGTTGCTGGGGCTTCATCGCCATTAAGTATCAGTGGGGCAAGATCGGCAAGGCACACTGGTTCCGCGCGTGGCCGTTTGTGATCGTCGCCATCAACATCATGATCGCCGTCGTGTCCGACTTTGAGAGCGCCTATCACTTCTTTGTCCTGGGCCAGTCCACTTGGGTCACCTCCGAAGGTGCTACGCAGCTGGCCGGCTGGAACAACGTGTTCAACGGCATCGCCGGTATCATCAACATCTTCTGCATGACCGGTTGGTGGAGTGTCTACGCCTCCGAGGATCAGACCGACATGCTGTGGCCCGATATGACCTGGGTCTACATCATCGCCTACGACATCTGGAACTTCTGCTACACCTACAACTGCCTGCCCACCCACTCCTGGTTCTGCGGCTTTGCGCTGCTGCTGGCGCCCACCGTCGCCGCCTTTATCTGGAACAAGGGCGGCTGGATCCAGAACCGCGCCTTTACGCTGGCCATTTGGTGCATGTTTGCCCAGGTGTTCCCGTACTTCCAGGAGGAGTCCATCTTTGTGACCCACTCCGCGCTCGACCCCAGCGCCGCTACTGCGGTCTCGATCGCCGCACTGGTCGCCAACATCGCCGCGATCATCTACATCGCCTACCGCGCCAAGAAGCTCGGCCGCAATCCCTACAAGCAGGATGTCTTTGAGGGCACCAGCGATTGGGAGAAGGCTACCGCTCGCCGCGCCAAGGTGGATTACGCGCACGCCGAGTAACGCGCCCGGTGCACATGCCGCTTGAATGTGAAGTCGCCTGGCCGACTCCGCGCAATGCAACGTATTGCATACCCCCGGAAAGCGATTTGTCCGCTTTCCGGGGGCTTTTTGCTGTTGCGCGCATCCACGCACATATTCAAAACCTCTCGCACAGATAAAATCAGACTTCCAATTGCCTGACAGCTCTATATGACCCTGTTTTTGGGTACATTGTTGTCCCGATATTGAGCTTGGGGGATGTATGAAAGATGAAACGATGGGCCAAGAGGATGCGGCCCAAGATGCAGAAGCTTGCGCTGAGGCCTTGGAGAGCTTAGACCGGATTTCACTCGATGAGATTGCGTTTGACGATTCGGGCGCTGACGTGCAGGATGAGCCGGAAGCCGAGGCGCAGTCCGATGATCAGGATGCAAAAGACGATGGCGCCGCGCCCACCGAAGACGAGGCAGGTCACGAAGACACCGAAAGCGAGGCCGGCAATCAGCCCGAATCCGACACGGGCGAGGAAACCGTCTTGCTCGACAGCTTGCCGGCCGAGGATTCGCTGACCCGCGAGCTTCCTGGCCTGGGTTCCGCACCAGCCGTGGACGAGACCATCGCCATGGGCGATATTCCCCTGCCGTCCGTTCCCTCGGCACGCGAGGCCGAGGTTCGTCATCGTAAGATGTCGCCCAAGCGCCGCAATCTGATGGTTGCCGGCGCTGTGGCCGTTGCGCTTGTCGCCGGCGGTGCAGGCTATGCTGTCTGGAACGGATATCAGCAAGAGCAGGCTGCCGCTGTCGCCGCCAATGCCCACACGATGATGTCGGTGCAGATTGGCGTACATGCCGCGGGACTCGACTGCTCCACCGGCTCAAAGATCCCCGTGCAGGTGAGTGGCCAGGACTCCGACGGCTCTTCTGTGAGCGAAACGCTCTACGTTGACGAGCACGGCCACGGCATCAAACTGCTGCCCGGCGATTACACGCTCTCCATCGCTGCCTCCCCCATCGCGGCCGACGGCACCATCTATACCGTCCCGACCACCAAGACGCAGGTCACCGTTAAGAGCGATGGACAGGATTTAAGCGCCCAGGCTGCCTTTAAACTCAAGGTGCCTTCGGCCGACACGGTAACCAACGACCAGATCGACGCCGCCGCCAAATATGCCGAGGAGGGAGGCGCGAGCTCCGCCGCCACCGCCAAGGTGCTCCAGCAGGCGGCAACTGCGCGTCGCAATGCCGCCGTCAATGCCGTGAGCGCGCAAAAGGCACAGGCGGCCCGTGATGCCGACGCCCGTCACAAGGCAACCGACCTTTACCAGCTCGATATCCCCGTCGAGTGGTACGGCAAGGTCGAGACTTGGCAGAATGGCAGCACGCTATGCATCTATCTTGCCGGCGACAGTGATACGCCGATCGTGACGCTCGTCGCGGTGCACGAGGGCGAGAGCTTTACGCCCGATGAGGGCGATACGGTTTTGGGTGCGGCCAATCTAGGCAACGGTTATACCGTCTACGCCAGCGGCCCCGTTTATCCGTATGTGGTGCCCCAGACCATCAACGGGCGCACGCAGAACCCCGTGTCGACCTATCCCATGAACACGGCCATTGAGCTTGTCGAGCTCACGACCGGCAACCGCTACACCTACAGCCAAATCAAGAACGTGCTGGTCGGCAAAGACGGCAAGGCGGACGCTGCCACCAAGCTCGAATGCGACCATCTCGCCCAGATTCTCCTACCAAGCATCAAGGCCCAGGACTAGCCGGGCGCATCATGGTACTCCCCAACCGTGATGAGGGGGCCAGGAGGTCCTGGCCCCACAGGTCCGTAGATGATTAGGCAAGGAGCCACTTCCATGCGGGCACAGCGTGTACCACACCGTGTTCACATGGAATATCGGCCTGTCCATCCATAGTAACGATTACCGACTCGCCAAGATCAAACTGGGCCATCGAGGCATCGAGGGCGGCAATTTCGCGTTCGCGCGTTTTCTCGCTTGCCATATCCACACTCACCTGAGTCAGGCTATAAGCCTGCATGAGAAGTGCATCCCCAGCCACAAAGTCAACCTCATGGCTTTTATTCTTCTCCTTGACCAATAGGCGACAGACCGAACCGACCCGCACCGCAGGAGTCCTTCTTCTGAGCGCATTGAACACCGCAGTCTCGAGCCTCTGGCCCTGGTCCAATGCCGATGCGGGAGAGAATGCTCCGAACATCGCAGGATCGACAGCGTAGACTTTAGACGCAGACCGCGTATTATTTGCCAGTGAACGCGTGAACTCCGGCACGGAGAACAGCAGGTAGGCATCCTCATAATACTCAAGTAAGTCGCTGAGCGAATTACGACTGACGGGTATCTGCCTGCTCTTGAACTCGTTGTACACTTTGTTCACTGACAGCTCTCGTCCCGAAGATGCCATGCACCGCGCCAGAAACAGCGAGGCCAAACGGGGGTTCTTGACGTCGTAACGCTCAATGACGTCCATAGCGACCGTTCGCGAAGCATATTCCTGTAGCAGCTGAATCGCGTCTGCGGGCGTTTGCTCAAGCGTCGCGATGAATCCCCCTCGTTCAAGATATCCGATCAGATGATGTCGAAGCAGCGCTGCATCGCTTGGGGAAAAGGTCGCATCTGGCTCGAAAACGCTCCCCGTCTTATATCGAACGTATTCAGAAAAACTCAACGGAAAAAGCTCTCGTATAAGAGAACGACCCCTGAACTCGCTCTTAAGTTCTGAGGACAGCATCTTAGAAGAAGATCCCGTCACATAGACGGTCGCTTTCTCCGTATCGACTACACGCCGCAGAAACGCACCCCATTCGGGAATTTCCTGGATCTCGTCAAAGAAAATGTAAGCGCCCTCGGTTCGAGCAGCAGGATGCAGCGCATAGAACGTGTCGAGCACGTCCGCCAGCAGCGATGGCTCATACGGGCGCAAGCGCTCGTCCTCAAAATTAAAGTAAAGCATCCGGTCAAGCTCGACGCCCCGGCCCCGAAGCCGCTGCATCTCCTGATACAGGCGATACGTCTTTCCACAACGGCGGGCCCCCACAACCACATTTACGATGTTGTCGCGCTTTGGCTCCTGTGAGTTTCCCAGATCAAGATCTCGCTCAAAGACCTGCGGAACTCCCTGCTGTTCAAAGTCCTTTATTTTCTGGGCGATCAAGTTGTTGAATGCCACGATTCTCCAATCTTGCTCTCTAGCTAATCAAGATTATAACGATTCTTGATTAATTAGAGATCAAGATTATGTCTGACTTGATTAACACTTAAGCAAGTTTTTTCACTATTACTGCTCGAAGGATGCCGAGTGGCTGAGAGGGCAACCAAGCTCGAATGCGACTCCCTGGACAGTCGATTTGGGACGGGACTTTTTTGACTACCCCGTCCCAGGAAATCATCGCCAAATTAGCTACTTGATGCAACTAGCGCCAGGGGTCGGCTTCGAACAGCGGCTCGCGCTCGGGGCGGCGATCGCTGTAGGGATCGTAGCCGTCATCGTCCTCGTTCTCGGCACGGATGTAGGGGTCGCGCGGCTTGGGCGCCGGCTTAGGCACAGGCTTGGGTGCGGCGGGTGCGGCATCGGTCGCCGGCGCGCTTGTCTTGATCTCGTCTTTCATCTGCATAGCTCCTCGCATCGCATCCGTTCAATATCATCGATTGTCGCACGAAAAAGGGCGGCGGACCCAATTGGATCCGCCGCCCTTGGCGTTTAGAGACGGCTGGTAGATTTTAAGGCATGGCCCAAAACCTACTCGGCGTCGGGGACCTCGTAGGTGGCCGCCGGCGTGTTGTCGCACACGACGGTAAAGCCGCCGTCCTTGTCGGCATCGACCGTCACCTGATCGCCCTCGCGCACCGTGCCGTCGATGATAGCGGCGGCGATGGCATCCACGACCTCGCGCTGAACCAGGCGCTTGAGCGGACGGGCACCGAACACGGGGTCCAGGCCACCCACGGCGAGCATCTGCTTGGCCGCCGGGGTGATGGCAAGCGTCATGCGCTCCTTGGCCAGGCGTGCGCGAACGTCGGCAAGCTGGATGTCGACAATCTTCTCGATCTGCGCCATGCCGAGCGGATGGAACACCACGATATCGTCGATACGGTTGAGGAACTCGGGGCGGAAGGTCTGAGCCATGGCGGCGTCGACCTGATGGCGCATCTCCTCCTCGTCCTTACCGGACAGATCGGCGATGGCCTTGGAGCCCACGTTGGACGTCATGATGATAATCGTGTTCTTGAAGGACACCTGGCGACCCTGGCCATCGGTCAGACGGCCGTCGTCGAGCACCTGCAGCAGCACGTTGAAGACATCAGGATGAGCCTTCTCCATCTCGTCGAGCAAGATCACGGAGTACGGACGACGGCGCACGGCCTCAGTGAGCTGGCCGCCCTCGTCGTAACCCACGTATCCTGGGGGCGCACCGATCAGACGCTGGACGCTGAACTTCTCCATGTACTCGGACATGTCGATACGCACGAGCGCGCGCTCGTCGTCGAACAGGCACTCGGCAAGTGCCTTGGCGAGCTCGGTCTTGCCCACGCCGGTGGGGCCCAGGAAGAAGAAGCTGCCGATGGGCTTGTCCGGATCGGAGAGGCCCGCACGGCTGCGGCGCACAGCCGCGGCGACGGCGGAGACGGCCTCGTCCTGGCCGATGACGCGCTTATGCAGCTCACCCTCCAGGCCCTTCAGCTTGTCGAGCTCGCCCTGCATCATCTTGGACACGGGCACGCCGGTCCAGGCACTCACGACCTCGGCGATCTCATCGGAGGTCACCTGCTCGTTGAGACCCTCGCCGTCCTTCTGCTTTTGTGCCTCGAGCGCAGCCTCGGAATCCTGAATCTGCTGCTGCAGACCCGGAATCACGGAGTAGCGCAGCTCGGACGCACGGCCCAGGTCGCCGTTGCGCGTCGCGCGCTCCTCTTCGCTTCTGGCCTCGTCGAGCTGTCCCTTAAGCTCCTGCACGTGGTCGATGGCGTTCTTCTGGTTGAGCCAGCCGGCCTTTTGCACGTTGAGCTTTTCTTGGACCTCGGCGATCTCTTGGCGCAGGGCCTCCAGACGCTCCTTGGAGGCGTCGTCGGTCTCCTTCATGAGCGCCTGCTCCTCGATCTGCAGCTGGGTGAGCTGACGCGTGGTGGCGTCAATCTCGACCGGCATGCTGTCGAGTTCCATGCGCAGGCGGCTTGCGGCCTCATCGACCAGGTCGATGGCCTTGTCGGGCAGAAAGCGGTCGGCGATATAGCGATCGGAGAGGTCAGCAGCGGCCACGAGCGCGCTATCGGTGATGTGCACACCGTGGAAGATCTCGTACTTCTCCTTGAGGCCACGCAGGATCGAGATGGTGTCCTCGACGGTAGGCTCGCTCACCATAACGGTCTGGAAACGACGGGCGAGCGCCGCGTCCTTCTCGATGTACTTGCGATACTCGTCGAGCGTGGTCGCGCCGATCGCGTGCAAGTCGCCACGGGCAAGCGCCGGCTTGAGGATGTTGCCGGCGTCCATGGAGCCCTCGGTGGCACCAGCGCCCACGATGGTGTGGAGCTCATCGATGAACAGGATGACCTTGCCTTCGGACTTCTGTACCTCCTTGAGCACAGCCTTCAAGCGGTCCTCGAACTCGCCGCGGTACTTAGCGCCGGCGACCAGCGCGCTCATGTCGAGCTCGATAAGGTCGCGGTCGCGCAGGGTACTCGGCACGTCGCCGGCCACGATACGCTGGGCGATGCCCTCGACGATGGCCGTCTTGCCGACACCCGGCTCGCCGATGAGCACGGGGTTGTTCTTGGTGCGGCGGGACAGGACCTGAATGGTGCGACGGATCTCGTCGGTACGGCCAATGACCGGGTCGAGCTTGCCGGCGCGGGCAAGGTCGCAGATATTGCGGCCGTACTGTTCCAGCGCCTCAAACTGGGTCTTGTCCTCGGCGGACGTCACGCGGTCATCGCCGCGCAGCTCCTCGTAGACCTGCTCGATGCGCTCCTTGGTGACGCCGGCGTCGCGCAGCACACGGCCCGCCTCGCCCTTGTCCTCGGCAAGCGCCATCAGCAGATGCTCGGTCACCACAAAGCTGTCGCCCATCTTGGTGGCCTTCTTCTCGGCCTTCTCGATGACGCGGACGAGCTCGTTGGACAGGCCCATCTGCTGACCCTCGCCCGAAACCTTGGGCGCGCGGTCGACGGCATCCTGCGTGGAGCGTGCGAGCTGGGCCGGATCAGCGCCGATGCGCTCGATGATCACGGAGATATTGCGCTCGCCGGCACCGAGCAGGGCAGACAGCAGGTGAATCGGCTCCACCGCGCCGGCCTGCGCATCGGCAGCCGTGCTCATGGCGGTCTGCAACGCCTCGCGCGACGTCATTGCTAGCTTATCGATTCTCATGGAATCACCTCTCTTGGGGCGGCCGCCCTACGGGGCGGCTTCACGTTGTTCGAGAAGTATTGTTGCCAGCTTTGTGCGATCTTATACATAAATCTAAGTCTCTATATATAAGATTTTCTGAGTGTTCCCACGACATGCAAACCACCACAAAGGGGACAGACACCTTTGTGGTGGTCGCGGTCTCTACTCCTTCGCCGGACCCGTACTTCCCGATTCGACGGTCCAGGGCATCTCATCCTCGAACAGCCATGTACGGGCAGACCCACTATCGCGTGCAGCCTGCGGGTCAGGCAAGCAGGTCTGTTTATAGGCATCTTGGATACACTGGCCCATAAAATCGTTGAGCTCGGTCTGGTCGCCCTCCATGACATAGGCGACATCGCCGTCCATGATGTAGATGCCCGGACCCTCATTGTCCTCGTAGCCCGGATCGTACGAGACATCACATAACTTTGCGCCGTTTGCAGTGTCCAGCTCGATGGAAGAGTGGCATCCGCCAACCATGTCGTTCGCTTTTGCCCGATAGGACGCATATCCATACCAGCGCTTAAAGATTTTGCCCTTGAGCAGCTCGGACGCCCTGTCGATCAGACCAGAATCCGTGGTATAGCGCATAGCCCCAAGCTGAATGCGTGGATAATTACTAATGCCCAGCGCAGCCGGTTGCTCATCAAAATCAACGGTAATGGTCTCAGGCTTGTCGTCGCCGGTCAGAAGTTCGACAGATTGAGTCACAGGCTTGACCACCGGCTCCGTCACCGCAGCAGGTAGAAATGCCATACCGACAGCGCCCGCGCCAACCACAGCGATCGCAAGCGCCAAGACAATCAATCCAATACGGGCAGGACTTCTCACAGCAAAGCACCTCACAATGCAAACCCGCGCCATTTGTCCTAATGATACCGCCGGCTAACACTATCACCAAAAGAAGCCGCGCGCTCCCCACCACCACAAAGGGGACAGGCACCTTTGTGGTGGTTTTCGACGCTAACGGTCGACCATCTCACGCCATGAGATTAAACTTGAATTGTTCTCTGAACATATCCATTTCTGCCTATCCTCAACAGCTCTTTGTCTCGAGGAGCGCATATGAAGCCGTCTCATTCCACCGGTCGCAACGTCATCGCCATTCTCGCCATACCCATCGTGATGCTCTTCCTTATCGTCATCACGCCCTTTTCTTTTGGTATCGCCTCGCCCTTCGATCTTTGCGGGATGATCGACGCCGGCTCGCGTGCCACCTCGCTCTCCTTTGTCTGCCGTGGCGTGTTCTACGAATATGCAATTCCCACCGGAAGTTGGCAGTCCAAGTTACCGTTGCTCGGCAAGGTCGACGGATGCTCTCCTTATTTCTGCCTCGAACCTCAGACAATGAATTATCTGATCGACGACCAGCCCCTTGACTCCATCACCCTCGCCTACGACTACGCACCAAACACCGATGAGCGCCACATGAACCAAGTCCTCGACAAGCTGCTTGGACAGTGCGGGCTCACCGCGGAAGCCGGTCGAACCATCTATAGCAACCAGAAATTAAAGCGAACAGAACTCCGCCGTGTCGGAAAAATCAAAGGGCGAAACGGGGCCGCCTACTGGGATGCCTGGGCAACACGCGACAAGGGCGAATTCGGACACAGCACCTATATGGTCACTGTCTACACCAAAGACGGAATTAAGGACAATGTTGACGATTTCGCGTCATCCAAACTCGGCATCCCCAAAACAACCAAACCCGCCAGCCCAGATGAAATTCTGTAGAGGTGCCCATTAACATGCCGCTCAACGATCACAACAACATCGAGCTCGTCCCCACCGCCACAAAGGTGCCTGTCCCCTTTGTGGCGGTTTTCGACAAAAAGAAGCCGCCCCGATAACAGAGGCGGCATCAAGCAAGCCTATTTATTAGCGTCCCTCAAGACCCAACGAAAACGCAGCGATGGAATCGAGAACCGACAATAGCCCGTTCGCACAGATAGAGGCGGAGATTCAAGGTCAGAGTCCGGCTTAAACGGCTTAGCTATCGCACGTCACAACGTTCTCGTCGTCCTCCCTATCGTATTTATAGTGCTTACTGTGAAAATAGTGAGTTTAGTGAGAATAGTATCGCTCAAGACTCGTGAACTGAATTATTGACCTCTCGCCCAGAATGAGTGGGGCAAATATTCCTATTAGAGGTCAAATCGAAGCCCAATAGGGCCTTTTCGCCCCGTCATTTCGACCGATCGCTTTCTTTTGAATATTGTCGTAAGCTGGTATCACTTATCTTAATGAATGCATACTGTTTGCGAGGTACCCGCCGTGAAACGCTCCACCTATATCGGCCTGCTCGTCTTAGCGTTTGCGATTACCGCAGTCGGCGTAGGAATTATCTATCTCGCATTTCTCCCTGCCTCGGCAACGCAGGCGGCGGTTGAAACCGTAAGCTACCCCATCGAAATCCTCACCGATATCGTCAAA
Source organism: Collinsella sp. AM38-1BH (assembly GCF_003467545.1). Lineage (NCBI taxonomy): Bacteria > Bacillati > Actinomycetota > Coriobacteriia > Coriobacteriales > Coriobacteriaceae > Collinsella > Collinsella sp. AM38-1BH. Next base: position 44,013 of record NZ_QSHC01000006.1, read on the forward strand.
CCCGATTCGATCACCGTCGATTTCGACGGTACGCCCGCAGCGCTTGGGGTCAGTAACTATCCCCGAATCGAACTTGGAGCCACGCGCTATACCCAAGATGAGCAGCTTATCGGTAAGGCAACCAGTTTACTCAAAGGCAAGACGTTTAAGCGGTGGTACGGCGCCGCAACATATCGAGCCAAGAACGGCCAAATGGTTGGCGGGTATCATTCGACCCTTGAGCTCGATGCGGCAAACGGGAGCAAATTGTGCAACGTCTCATACGACCCCGGCTGCGTGGACAATGAAGGACCGGGGGTCTATATCTCGGATGGCGACGTAATCTACGTCATGGAGGGCGACCAGACGGCAGTCGTCGATTTTATGGATCGGTGTACCGAGGATGCCTACGAACAAACCTGCGAGCCCGATCCGCAGACAGCGCGCAACAGTGGCTCGGCACGCACTTGGCTATTTGACGATGAAATAACCTGGACCCCATCGAAATAAGGACCCGCCGGGCAGGCACCTTTGTGGTGGTTTCGGCTCCGATGTTCCACTGTCTCGATCTGTAACATCTAGCGGCCCTTTTCGATCCTAGATGTTACAGATTGAGATGAAATGATCGGCGGCGATCGTTTGTCTCAATCTGTAACAACCGCTCGTCAAATAGGGGCCCAGATGTTACAGGTCGAGACAAACGGAACCACCGCAAAGGCGCCTACCCCTTCATGGTGGTTTTCGACAAAAGAAGCCGCCCCGATAACAGAGGCGGCATCAAGCAAGTCTATTTATTAGCGTCCCTCAAGACCCAACGAGAACGCAGAAATGTAGCCCGGGGCTTACCCTTTCCCGAACGCGACCCTCGCGAAGCGCGTGAGCGGGCGGGAAAGGGTAAGCCCCGGGCGGACAATTAAGTGCGTTACTCGGCAGCGGCCTTGAACTTGTTGTAGTTGATCAGGCAGCCGGCCTTGACGATGGCACGCTCCTCTGCCGTCATATCGGCAATGTAGAGCTCAATCTGCTCGACCGCACCGTCGGCGCGCACCACGTAGGCGGCGATGTCCTTTAGGTCACCGTCGAGCGCGGCACGGATACCCGGCACAAAGACATAGTCGCCCACCTCAAAGCTGGGCTCGGCCTCCATCTGGAAGGGCACCATACCCCAGTTCATCACGTTGGAGCGATAGCGCTTGGTGGCGTACTCGTGGACGATGTTGGCCAGACCGCCGATCACGCGCTGACAGCTCGCGGCCTGCTCGCGGGCGGAACCGTCACCGGGCTTCTTGGCATAGAGCATGGAGCCGTACTCAGTCGCCTTGGCATCGGCCGCGACACCCGCGCCGACCAGCGCCTCAAACACGCCCGCAAGCTCGGCATCGAGTGCCGCCAGATCGCCTGCTGCCTCGCCGGCAACGCGGCGCTTCTCCACGGCGTCGACCTCCTTGGAGCGACCCACGTAGGCCGGATCGCGACGGCTGAGCGTAAACTCGGCCAGGCCCAGCGGGTTGGAGCGGAAGGAGCTCGTCTCGCCCGAAGGAATGAGCTCGTCGGTCGTGGTGACCGGATCCATGATCTTGGAGCACACCTTGAGCAGGATATCGTCGCCGAGCGGCTCCATCGCGGGCCACGGCTTGATGTTGGGACCCTCGACCAGCTCGTCGGCAGGCTCCGCCTTGCCAAAGCCCCAGTACACGCGCTTTTTGTACGGCGCGTCGTCAAAGGTGTACTCGCAGGCCTCGTCCCAAGTCTCCTCGGGCAGGTCGGTCGCCGGCGTCAGGACGCCGCCGTTGGCAGCCGTCGCCGCAATGGAGCGGGCGTCCATCAGGGCCACGGCGCTCAGCTGGCCATTGCCCGGCTTGGAACCCTCGCGGTTGGGGAAGTTGCGCGTAGTGTGGCGGATCGAAAGGCCGTTGTTGGCGGGCGTGTCGCCGGCGCCGAAGCACGGGCCGCAGAACGCCGTGCGCACGATCGCGCCGGCCTCCATGAGGTCGTAGATGTAGCCGCGGCGTGTAAGCTCGAGTGCCACGGGCTGGCTCGTGGGATAGACCGACAGCGAGAACTCGCCGCAGCCGGTGTTGGCGCCCTTGAGCACGCGGGCAGCCTGGACCACGGAGTCGTAGTTGCCGCCCGAGCAGCCGGCGATAACGCCCTGCTGCACGTGCAGCTTGCCGTCGACGATCTTGTCGAGCAGGCTAAAGTGCGTCTTGCCCTCGCCGATCTTGGCGGCCTCGAGCTCCACCTCGTGCAGGATGTCCTCGAGGTTCTCGTTGAGCTCGTCAATCTCAAAGCCGTTGGAAGGATGGAACGGCAGCGCGATCATGGGCTTGATGCTCGACAGATCGACCTCGACGCAGCCGTCGTAGTAGGCGACATCGGCGGGCTTGAGCTCGCGGTAGTCGTCGCCGCGGCCGTGCATGGCCAAAAACGCGTGTGTGTCCTCGTCGGTGGCCCAGATGGAGGAAAGGCAGGTGGTCTCGGTGGTCATGACGTCGACGCCGTTGCGATAGTCAGTCGTCATGCTCGCGATGCCGGGGCCCACGAACTCCATGACCTTGTTCTTGACGTAGCCCTTGGCAAAGACGGCGCGGATGATGGCGAGCGCCACATCGTGCGGGCCGACGCCGGGGCGCGGAGCGCCCGTGAGGTAGATGGCGACGACGCCGGGATAGGCGACATCGTAGGTGTCGCGCAGCAGCTGCTTTGCCAGCTCGCCGCCGCCCTCGCCCACGGCCATGGTGCCCAGGGCGCCGTAGCGGGTGTGCGAGTCGGAGCCCAAGATCATCTTGCCGCAGCCGGCGAAGTTCTCACGCATAAAGGAGTGGATGACCGCAATATGGGGCGGAACGAAGATGCCGCCGTACTTCTTAGCAGCGGAAAGGCCAAAGACGTGGTCGTCCTCGTTGATGGTGCCGCCCACGGCGCACAGCGAGTTATGGCAGTTGGTGAGCACGTAGGGCAGCGGGAACTGCTCCATGCCCGAGGCACGCGCCGTTTGGATGATGCCGACAAAGGTGATGTCGTGGCTCGCCATGGCGTCGAAGCGGATCTTGAGCGCCTCGGGATCTCCGGACGTATTGTGTGCCTGGAGGATCGAATACGCGATGGTGCCACGCTTGGCATCCTCGGGCGTCTGCGTAATACCGCGCTCGGCAGCCTCGGCCGCAGGCACAACCTCGCTGCCGCCGCGCAGGTAGATGCCGTCCTCGTACAGCTTGACCATACTGTCTCCCACTCTGCCCGAAAGGCTCGGGCGCATAGCATACATTCATTCAATATCGTGCCATAGAACAGTTGCGAGTGGGTTGCGAATCTGCACGTTCACTTTATCTCGGTAAAGTAAAGGACGAGCCCCTTGCATCACTCTCCTAACAAGGAGTGTCCCAAAGTGCCGGCACAAAAGGAACGTCCCCAAGTGCCAAATGCCGCAAGAATGTCCCCTTTGACTAGTCATTTAAGAACGTCCCCAATGACTACCCTGCCGTATCCGGAGCAAGGCAACGCCGCAGGTAGAGGACGGACAGCGAGCGACGTCCAGAGCGAACAAGTTGGCATGAAAAAGGCAAGGCATAGACCTTCTGGTCATGCCTTGCCTTTTGAATGACAAATTGTCGCTCTGGACGTCGAGCAGCGTCGGCCCGTTACGCGGTTTGGTAAAACCGCGTAACTACAAATCCCCGCCGGCGCCCAGCAGCTTGCGCATGACTTGCTCGGGGTTAACTGAGCCGTCGCGCGGGGCCAGGGCGGTGATCTTCTTTTGCATCTTGTACTCGTGCAGCTCGTCCTCGAGCTGGCGTACGCGGGCGCGGAGCTTCTCGTTCTCGCGTTCGCGCTCCTCGGCACGCTCCTTCATATCGAGGATGCGCACCACGCCGGCGAGGTTGATGCCCTCGTCGGTCAGTTGGTTGATGAGCTCCAGGCGCTCGATATCGGCACGCGAATACAGACGCGTGTTGCCGCCCGAGCGCTGGGGATTCACCAAGCCTTTGGACTCGTAGACGCGCAGAGTCTGCGGGTGCATGCCGGTCAGCTCGGCCGCCACGCTGATCATGTACAGCGGTTTGTTCCTATTGTCCTCGGCCATGCTACCTGACCCCTTTCCGTCTCGTTATCGTCCATCATAAGCCCGTGGGCGCGGGCGTGCGCCGCGACCGCCCTAGTACGTCGCCTTGTAACGGTTGACCTTCTCGCGATAGTCGCGTGTGTCGGTCTCGCGCAGCTTGGTCATGGCATCGCGCTCGTCATCGGATAGGTTCGTGGGGACCTGCACCTTGATCTCGACGAGCAGCGCGCCTGTGCGGCCACGGTGCTTAACGTCGGGCGCCCCCATTTCCTTAAAGCGGAACTTCTTGCCCGTCTGGGTACCCGCGGGCACCTTCAGACGAACCGTCGCACCGCCGGGCGTCGGCACGTCCACCGTGCAGCCGAGCGCCGCCTCGTAGACCGAGACCGGTACCTCCATGGTCACGTCGGCACCTTTGCGCTTAAACAGCGGGTGCTCCTCCACATGCGTGGTCACGACCAGGTCGCCGCGCTCGCCACCCGCAACGCCATACTCGCCGCGACGCTTGTAGCGCAGCTTGCCGCCGTCGACCGCACCCGCAGGCACCGAGACCGTAATGGTCTGCTGCTCACCTGTCGAGGGAATGCGATAGGTGACCTTGTGCGTCACACCGCGAAACGCGTCCTCGGCCGTCACATCGACGGTCAGCGACAGGTCGCCGCCCTTGCGAGCACGGCTGCGGCCAGCGCCGGCACCGGCAGCGCCCGCAGCCCCGGCAAAGCCCGAGCCCCAATCGCTGCCCCAGGCGCCGTTGCCGCTAAAGATGCTGTCGAAGATGTCGCCCCAGCCGCTGGCACCCGCGCCGGCACCGTAGCCGCCGCCATACGCGCCGCCCGCGCCCGGCATACCGCCAAACATGAGCATCTGGTCGTACTCTTTGCGCTTCTTCTCGTCCGAAAGCGTCTCGTAGGCCTCGCTGATCTCCTTGAACTTGGCCTCGTCGCCGCCGGCATCGGGGTGATATTTTTGCGCGAGCTTGCGAAACGCGCTCTTGATCTCTTTGTCGGAGGCGCTCTTGGATACGCCCAGGATGTCATAGAAGGTTTTGCCTGCAGCCATCGTAGCTCCTCTCCTGTTTCATCCGCCGTCCATGCAGACGACGGCCCATGCTTTCATATGGCACTAGGCCAGAAAGGGCCCCGGGTGTTGCCCCGGGGCCCTTCTCAATTACTCCTCGGTGCTCTCGGCCGTATCGGCCGCAGCATCCTCGGGCGCCGCTTCGGGCTCCGGTGCGGGGCGCTTCTCGCCACCGTAGGTCACCGTCACCATCGCGGAACGCAGAATGCGGTCCGCCATGCGGTAGCCCTTCTGGTACACGTCGTTGACGGTCTCGTCGTACTGCGATGCGTCCTCGACGCGGCCCACGGCCTGGTGCTCGAGCGGATCGAACGCCTCGCCCTTGGGGTCGATGGGCTCAACGCCCTCGTGCGCAAACACATCGAGCAGCTTGGCATGCACCGCGTCGACGCCGTCGACGAACTGCTTAAAGTCGTCGGCAAGCTCCTGGCTGCGGGCATGGTCGATCGCACGCTCGATATCGTCGACCACCGGCAGCAGCGCGGTGACGAGCTTCTCGGTCGCGCGCTCGCGCTCGGCGATACGCTCATTGGCGGTGCGGCGACGGAAGTTCTCCCAGTCGGCCTGCAGACGGGCGGTGCGCTCGGTGGCGTCCTTTGCCTTGTCCTCGGCGGCCTTCTGGGCCTCTGCCGCAGCATCGAGCTCGTTGCGCACGTCGGCAAGCTCTTTCTGAGCCTGCTCGAACTTGAGCTTAAAGTCGTTGTCGGCGGCTTCCTCACCGGCGCGGATAGCAGCTTCCACCATCTCGTCCTCGGTCATCGTCGCCTCCTTGTTGGAATCCTCTACCTGGTTCTCGACAGCCTCGGCGGCCGCGGCCTCGTTGGCCTCGGTATCGTCGACGGCCTCTACGGGAATCTTCACGTCCTTCTCCTCAGAGTCAACGGGGGCGGCGCCAGCGGCAGCCGCCTCCGTGCGAGCTTTACGGGCGGACATGATTACTTGTCCTCGTCGTCCACAACCTCGTAGTCGGCGTCGACGACGTCATCGTCGGCAGGCTGGGCGCCGGCGGCACCGTCGGTCTGCTGCTGAGCGTCGGCGTAGACAACCTGAGCCAGCTCGTAGGCCACGGACTGCAGGGACTCGCCAGCGGCCTTGATGGCCTCGACGTCAGAGCCCTCGAGCGCCTTCTTGGCGTCGGCGATAGCGGCCTCGGCCTTGGACTTCACGTCGGCGGAAACCTTGTCACCGAGCTCGTTGAGGGTCTGCTCGGTGGAGTAGCACAGGCTGTCGGTCTGGTTGCGGACCTCGACCTCTTCCTTCTGCTTCTTGTCCTCCTCGGCATGAGCCTCGGCGTCCTTGACCATGCGATCGACTTCGTCGTCGGAAAGCGCGGTGGAGCCGGAGATGGTGATCTGCTGCTCCTTGCCGGTGCCCTTGTCCTTAGCGGAGACCTTGACGATGCCGTTGGCGTCGATGTCGAAGGTGACCTCGATCTGCGGCACGCCGCGGCGGGCAGCCGGGATGCCGGTCAGCTGGAACTTACCGAGCGACTTGTTGTCGCGGGCAAGCTCGCGCTCGCCCTGGAGCACGTTGATCTCGACGCTGGTCTGGTTGTCGGCAGCGGTGGAGTAGACCTCGGTCTTGGAGGTCGGGATCGTGGTGTTGCGGTCGATCATCTTGGTCATGATGCCGCCCATGGTCTCGACGCCCAGCGACAGCGGGGTAACGTCGAGCAGCAGGATGCCCTCGACGTCGCCGGTGAGCACGCCGCCCTGGACGGCAGCGCCGTCGGCAACGACCTCGTCGGGGTTCACGGACATGTTGGGCTGCTTGCCGGTCATCGTCTTGACGAGCTCCTGGACGGCGGGCATACGGGTGGAGCCGCCGACGAGGATGACCTCGGTCAGGTCGGAGAGCTTAAGCTTGGCGTCGCGCAGGGCGTTGGTGACAGGCTGCTTGCAGCGCTCGAGCAGGTCACGGGTGATCTTCTCGAACTCGGCGCGGGTCAGCGTGTAGTTGAGGTGCAGCGGGCCGGACTGGTTCATGGTAATGAACGGCAGGTTGATGGTGGTCTGCTGGGCGGCGGAGAGCTCCTTCTTGGCGTTCTCGGCAGCCTCCTTCAGACGCTGCAGGGCCATGGGGTCCTGACGCAGGTCGACACCGTTCTCCTGCTGGAACTTATCGGCCATCCAGTCGATGACGCGCTGATCCCAGTCGTCGCCGCCCAGGTGGTTGTCGCCCGAGGTGGACAGAACCTCAAACACGCCGTCGGCGAGGTCGAGGATGGAGACGTCGAAGGTGCCGCCGCCCAGGTCGAAGACCAGGATGCGCTGGTCGGTGCCCTGCTTGTCCAGGCCATAGGCAAGAGCAGCAGCGGTCGGCTCGTTGACGATACGCTTGACGTTGAGGCCGGCGATCTTACCGGCGTCCTTGGTGGCCTGACGCTGGGCGTCGTTGAAGTAGGCCGGGACGGTGATGACGGCGTCGGTGACGGTCTCGCCCAGATACTTCTCGGCGTCGGCCTTCATCTTTGCGAGCGTCATAGCGCTCACCTGCTCGGCGGTGTAGTCCTTGCCCTCGATGTCGACGACGGCACGGCCACCCTGGCCCTCCTTGACCTCGTACGGCACGGTCTTGATCTCGGAGGTGCACTCGGAGTACTTGCGGCCCATGAAGCGCTTGATGGAGAACACGGTGTTCTTGGGGTTGGTGACAGCCTGGTTCTTAGCGGCCTTACCCACGACGCGGTCGCCGTCGGCACGGAAGCCCACGACGGACGGGGTGGTGCGGTCGCCCTCGGCGTTCACGATAATGGTCGGAGAACCGCCCTCGAGAACGGCCATTGCGGAGTTAGTAGTACCAAGGTCGATACCAAGAATCTTGCCCATTAGAAATTCCCTCTCTCTTGTGCGTTTGCACCGACTCGGCGGTCTGCCGCGCGGTGTTTCGGCTTGTCTTTCAGGATGTAGTGTATCCCCTTATGGGCCGGAATATACAAAATCTAAGTCAATTCATATAAGATTTCTTATTGCTGAGACTTTAGGTTCTTAAATGCGCAGGTAGACGCACTGTTTGAGTTCTGGGCAGATCTATCGAGATCTATGTAGAGATGGCTGAGGTTTGGGTCCGAGGGTGCCTGGGGCTGCCTTGCGGAAAGCTCGTCCCGTTTTGAGCGTGGATACCGGGTCGCAGTTTCCGCTAGCGGGCCCAACCGGAAACTGCGACCCGGTTTTCGGCAAAATAACGGGATGCCTTTTCTGCAGGCGCGCTCAATAGCTCAATATTTCAAGTCACCTTTAGCTAACATTTACGCAGCTCAACGGCCCCACCTGCACGTTTTTTAGTAAACCTTGGCATACTCGGCGAACGGTATGAAGATGCCGGCCAGAGGGTATTGCAAACGGTCGCTCCCGTGGTATGTTTTTGCCCGAATCAAACCGGCGCGCATCGCCTGTAGCGTCGGTCAACAGAGAGGAAACTACCATGGCTCATCCCGTAATTGATGCCGACGAGTGCATCGCTTGTGGCGTTTGCGTCGACTCCTGCCCCGCTGGCGTTCTGGAGCTCCAGGACGTCGCTACCGTCGCTGACGAGGACTCCTGCGTCGCCTGTGGCGCTTGCCAGGACGCTTGCCCCGCTGGCGCGATCACTGAGATCGTCGAGGAGTAACAACTCCCCACTTGCACACTCAAAAGTACACCGTGCACAAAAAAGGAGGCTTCCGCATCGCCGCGAAGGCCTCCTTTTTGTTTGTGCGGATAACTAATTTGGCACCGCTGCAGATTGCCGCTTAGGGGCGTTTGCAGCATCGGCTACGATAGGTCGTCTTCGTAGGGCATGAGGTCAGCCAAGTAGCCTTTCTCCTTGAGCATGGCCTCGATCTCGTCGAGGGTCTGCTCGTCTTCCGCCGCGATGCGATGGAAGTGATAGCCGCTCGTCACCGTCAGCAGCGGAAAACTCTTGCCGCTGGCAATGCCTTCCAGATAGCGCTCGACATCGCGACGATTGCGGATGTCCAGGTCGGCCGTAATCTTACCGTACACGCGGTGATTGACAATCACGTTGAGCACGGCGCCGCCGGCGTCGACGATACTCGTGAGCTCATCGCCTGCCTGCTCCACGCTGTGGCGAACCTTGACCAAGCGCGTAGGCACGGCGGGGCTGCTGGGGGCCTCCTGCAGCACGTAGCCGCGGTTGGTCGCCACGATATCGTGCCCATCGGCGCGCAGCAGGGCGATGTCCTGCACCACGATCTGGCGGCTCACACCCACCTCGCGGGCAAGCGCGCTGCCCGATACGGGCCCCTTGGCCCCCTCGAGCACGGCCATGATGGCACGGCGACGCTCGCGGGCGTTCATTATTTACCGTCCAGCAGACGCAGGTGCTTAAGCGAGAGGTCGAGGATCGGCGCGGAGTGCGTCAGGGCGCCCGAGCTAATAAAGTCAACGCCCAGGTCGGCAAGCGCGCGGATATTGCTGGCATCCACGTTGCCCGAGCACTCGGTCTTGGCGCGGCCGGCGATAAGTTCAATAGCGGCGGCCATGTCGTCATGGGTCATGTTGTCGAACATGATGATGTCGGCGCCGGCCTCCACGGCCTCGCGCACCATGTCCAGGTTCTCGCACTCGATCTCGACCGTCGTGGTAAACGATGCATGGGCGCGCGCCATCTCGATCGCGCGCGTCACGCCACCGGCGGCATCGATGTGGTTGTCCTTGAGCATGACGGCCGTCGACAGGTTGTAACGGTGGTTGCTGCCGCCGCCAATCTCAACCGCCGCCTTCTCAAACACGCGCATGCCCGGTGTGGTCTTGCGCGTGTCGACGAGCACGGTCTTGGTTCCCTCGAGCGCCGCGGCCATGCTGTGCGTATAGGTAGCGATGCCGCTCATGCGCTGCAGGTAGTTGAGCGCCACGCGCTCGCCCGAAAGCAGCACACGCGCATCGCCGCGCACCTGACCCACGTGGTCGCCGGCATGCACCTCGTCACCGTCGGCAACATCAAACAGCACCGAGCTCTGCGAATCCAGCAGCTCAAAGGTGCGAGCGAACACATCCAGGCCGGCAATGATGCCATCGGCTTTGGCGATAAGCTCCACCGTGGCGGGACGCGCCGTGGGGCACACGCTCGCCGTGCTCACGTCCTCAAACGTAATGTCCTCGCGCAGAGCTTGCAGAATCAGATCATCGACGACGAGCTTCATGGTAATGGGATTCATGGTCTACTCCTCCACGGCCTGCGTGCCGGCGGCACGGGCCAAATCATCGATTGCCAGAGGGTCGGCGCCCAGGGCGCGATGACGGCCATCGAGCGCGGGATCGCCCGCCTGCTCCACGGCCAGCGACTCGCCGGTACGCATATACCACGCGGCGCGACGACCCCAGACCAGCGCCTCGAGCAGGCTGTTTGAAGCAAGGCGGTTCTTGCCGTGAACGCCGTTGCAGGCCGTCTCGCCCGCGGCGTAGAGCTCGGGCATCGAGGTGCGGCCGTCCTTGTCGACCCACACGCCGCCCATAAAGTAGTGCTGCGTCGGCGTAACGGGAATGGGCTCATCCAGGATGTCGCGACCGTCCTCCAGGCAGCGCGCGCGGATGTTGGCGAAGTGCCCGGTCACCACGTCGCGCTCGACGGGGGCAAAGCTCAGCCACTCGTGCTCGGTGTCATCCTGCTTCATCTGCTCGCGGATGGCGGCGGCGACAACGTCGCGCGGCTGCAACTCGTCGGTAAAACGCTCGCCGGCGGCGTTGAGCAAAATCGCGCCCTCGCCGCGGCAGCTCTCGCTGATCAGGAACGTGCGACCCGGCTGCGGCGAGAACAGACCCGTGGGATGGATCTGCACGTAGTCCAGGTGCTCCATCTTAATGCCATGCTCCTGAGCGATGTAGCAGGCGTCGCCCGTGAGCTGCGGGTAGTTAGTCGAGTGGTCGTAGACGCCGCCAATGCCGCCCGTCGCCCACAGCGTGTGGCGGGCATGGATCTTAAACGGCTTACCGGCATGCACGCCCTCAGCGGCATTTGCCAGCTCGTCGGCGGGGCGAACCGAGTTGTCCTCGTCCACGGCTACGGCGACGACGCCGGTGCACACCGTGGCGTCATCGCGCTCGGCGGTCAGGATGTCGGTCATGGCCACGTGCTCCAAAATCTGCACGTTGTCCAGCTTGCGAACGGCCTGGAGCAGCTTGGTCGTGATCTCCTTGCCCGTAATGTCGGCATGGAAGGCAATGCGCGGACGGCTGTGCGCGCCCTCGCGGGTAAAATTGAGGCTGCCGTCGGCCTTGCGCTCAAAATCCACGCCCATCGCTAGCAGGTCGTTGATGACCGAGCGGCTCGAGCGAATCATGATGTCGACGCTCTCGCGGCGGTTCTCGTAGTGGCCGGCGTGCATGGTGTCCTCAAAGAAGGCATCGTAGTCCGAGCCTTCGGGCAGCACGCAGATGCCGCCCTGCGCGAGCATCGAATCGCACTCATCGACCGCGCCCTTGGAGAGCATGATCACGCGCGTGCTCGTCGGCAGATTGAGGGCCGCGTACAGACCCGCCACGCCGCAGCCGGCAATGACGACGTCGCACTCCATATCGGGGTATTGCTTGGTTTCCACAGGAATCCTCTCCCTTGAATGTGACATAAGGGACCGTCCCTCATGCAACATTGTTCTAGCGTGCTGCGTACTCGAGCATACGGTCGAGCGTGAGCTTGGCCTGGTCTGCTGCCTCGTCCGAGACGCCGATCTGCACCTCGCCCTCGCCCGTCTCCAGGCAGCGCACGAGCTTTTCGAGCGTGATGAGGTCCATGTTGACGCAGGTGGGCTGCACCGCGGGGAAATAGAACTTCTTGCCGGTGCCCTGGCAGCGGCGCTCGAGCTCGTAGAGCACGCCGCGGACCGTCACGATAATGAACTCGCTCGCGTCGGACTCCTCGGCATACTTGATGATGCCGGCAGTAGAGCCGATGTAGTCGGCCTCGGCCAGGACGTCGGCCTTGCACTCGGGGTGCGCCAGCACGAGCGCGTCGGGGTGCGCCTCCTGCGCGTCGACGATCTGCTCGACGGTGATGATGTGATGACGCGGGCAGTAGCCGTTGTTGAGGATGACGTGCTTTTGCGGCACCTGCTCGGCTACGAAGCGGCCCAGGTTTTGGTCGGGAATGAACAGAATATGCTGCTGCGGCAGCTCGGACACGATCTTAACGGCGTTGGAGCTGGTGACGCACACGTCGCTCCAGCTCTTGATCTCGACCGTGGAGTTGACGTAGCAGACGACAGCCAGGTCGTCGCCGTACTCGGCGCGCGCCGCGTCGACCGTCTCGCGCTTGACCATGTGCGCCATGGGACAGTCCGCGCCCGGCTCGGGCAGCAGCACGGTCTTGGTGGGGTTGAGCAGCTTGGCGCTCTCGCCCATAAACTCCACGCCACACAGCACGATAGTCTGTTGCGGCAGGCTCTTGGCAAGCTTTGCCAGGTAGAAGCTGTCGCCAACGTAATCGGCAACGGCTTGGACCTCGGGCGCCACGTAATAGTGCGCTAGGATCACCGCGTCACGTTGGGTTTTTAGTTGCTGAATGGCCTCGACGAGCTCTGCGGGCACCAGTGCCGCGCGCTCCGTTGCCGTCGTTGCCGATGCCAGGCCGGCCGCGATATCGCGTGCAAGCTCCGATGCATCCATGTTCGCGCTCTGTGCCATCAAGGCCCCTCTCTTTTGGCGAATCTTGGGGCTTTAGTATGACACCTAGGTTTACAGCTGACAAGACAGCTGTAAACCTAGGTGTAAAGTTGAAATAAAGATTCAATCATGTGGCAGGTCCATTTTCGAACCGGCAAGCTATGGATAGCCGAGTTCTCGATAGCGCAGGAGGCATCTTTCGCCACCGCAATACCGCTCGGCGCGAGTTGCGCGACGTGGGGCGCAAATGGGACACGCCTCCGCGAGCGGTCCGCACCCAATGTGGCAAAATCGAACTACTAAGGGGGCTCAGAATGCTCAAGATTATTGCCTGCGACGATGATGTCGCTTTTCTAGATAGACTGCACCGGATGATCGACCGTTGGTCGACCGAGACGGGCACGGCGGTCGATGTTGCGCTCGTCACGCGCGGCGAGGACCTGCTGGCCCGCCATGCCGCATCGCGCGCCGACATCATTCTGCTCGACATGATCATGCCGCTCGTCAACGGCATGGACACCGCACGCGAACTGCGCCAGGCCGACACCGCCGTGCGCCTGGTGTTTCTCACCTCGTCGCCCGAGTTCGCACTGGAGTCCTACGAGGTCCGTGCCTTCGACTATCTGCTCAAGCCCGTGACTTACGAACGCCTGGCGCAGTTACTCGACGAGCTTTCGAGCATGCGCCCGGCGGCAACCGACGAGCTCGTGATTAAAACTTCCTTTGGCTACCACGCCCTGCGCCTGTCCGACATCGAATATGCCGAGGCGCGCAACAAGCACGTGGTCTTCCACCTGCGCGACGGACGCGATATCGAGGCACTCGAATCGTTCCGCAGCGTCGAGGACCGTTTGGCGCAAAATGCCACCTTCTTTAAATGCCACCGTAGCTACCAGGTCAACTTGCGCAACATCGACCACTTCGATCGCACGGACATCGTCATGCGCTCCGGCGCGTGCATTCCGCTGTCGCGCAGCTGCAAGCAGGGATTCCAAGACGCCTACTTTGCGGTGCGCTTTGAGGGCGGGAGACACTGATGGTCTCCTCGGTCGAAATGGTCCTTTGGGCAATCCACCACGCCACGACGCTGCTCTTTGGCGTCTTTGCCTCGGCGGCGCTGTGCGGTGTCGAGATCAACCGGCGTCATGCGCTCGAGTTGGTGGGGGTCGGAGCCGCAACCGGATGCGCATTTGGCCTCGCCAATGCCGTCGGCGGAGAGCTTTTTGCCCGTCAGGTCTATCCGCTCGTCGTGCATCTGCCGCTCGTCATCTATTTGTGCGCGCGCTACCGCCTGAGCCCGCTGCTTGCCGTGCTCGGCATTACGAGCGCCTATCTGAGCTGCCAGTTCAGCAATTGGATGGGCATCGCCGCATTTGCCGCAACCGATTCTCAGATCGCGTACTATCTGGCGCGCATCGCGACCACACTCGCCGTCTTTGCCGTCCTGTTGCATTGGGCCGGCGACATCGGTCCACGCTTGGCGATTAAAAGCACCACCGAGCTGGGCATCCTTTTAATCCTGCCGCTCGTCTATTACGTCTTTGACTACGCCACCAACGTCTACACCACGCTGTTCCACTCGGGCTCGGTGGTGACGGTTGAGTTTTTGGCCTTTGCGCTCTGTGCCTTCTATCTTATGTTTCTTGCCGTTTACCTGCGCGAATACGAAGAAAAGGAAACCGCCGAGCGAGAGCGCTGGATGCTCGAAACCCGCGACAGCGCCGCCATTAAAGAGCTCGAGGCCTGGCGTCAATCTGGGCGCGAGCTGTCGATTCTTCGCCACGACATGCGCCACTTCCTACGCGGCCTGGCCGCTTTAATTGAGGAGGGCCACACCGACGAGGCGCTCAAACGCATCGATGAACTCTGCGAAGCCGGCGACCGCACCGCCGTACGCCGCTTCTGCGCCAACGAAACGGTAAACATTGCGCTTTCGTCATTTAACTCGGAAATCAATAGAAACGGCATTACCGCCAACCTGCGCGCCGCCGTGCCCGAAACCATCCATGTAGGTGACGCCGACCTGTTTAGCGTGCTCTCAAATGCCTTGGAAAACGCTATCACCGCCGCAAGCGCCGCACCCCAAGGAAAGCGATTCGTCGACTTTGACCTGCGATTAGAGGACGGCCAGCTGCTGCTGTTAGTTTCCAATACGTTTGACCGCGCGCCGCGCATGGTCGACGGCATGCCCGTGACCCGGCATGCGGGCCACGGCTTTGGCACCAAGAGCATCAAACTTGCCGTGGAGCGCATGAACGGCAACTGTCAGTTCCGCATTAACGGCGATCGGTTTGAGCTGCGCGCTGTGATGTAAGGGCGCGGGCGCGACGGATTTGCGTTCCGCGGGTACGGCTCGCCCGCTCGGGGTCGCTTGTCGACGCGGGCTCGCTACAGCGGGGCGGCCGCCGGAGTCAGCTGCTTGATGTAGGCCCACATGCGCTGCTTAGCGGCCTTGTCGGTGAGTGCCGCCTCAAAGCCGTCGAGCGCGAGCACGCGGCGGCCCTGCACATGGGCGACCAGGCCGGGCTTGAGCATGGCGGTGTCGAAGTCATCGATCGCCACGAGCATATCGGCGTAGGTCTCGCGCATGGCGTCAGCCGCGTTGTTGTCGAGCAGTAGCACTGCCTCGGGGTCCAAAGCCTCAAGCGCCTCGCGGAACAGCTCGCACGGCAGAGTCTCGCCCACCGCGACCGCTCCGTCACCCACGCCGGCGACGCTTGCCAGCACGCAAAAATCCTCGGGCGCGTAGCCGATGGCCCCGAGCGCCTTGCGTAACGCCGCGCCATCCGGGCCGGCAGCAAGCTCGCCACCCGAACGCTCGGCCTCGTCCAAATCGCCTTTGACCAGCACGATCGGCGAGCACGCGTTGCCCGCGATACGCACGCCACGGACCGCAAGCGATGTGAGCTCCTGCTCGGCCGCCTGGGCGATGGCTTCTTTTTTCTGGCTTTGTGACGTGGGCATGCGCTCTCCAATCGTTTGCGTGCCCACCATTATATAAAAGAGCCGCCCGCGAGTGGTTGCTTTGCGGGCGGCTGGGTATAAGCACGGTCGTACTGAGTTTTACGCGGCCGGACCGCGTCGCATTATGGAGGTCACCATGGCTGACATTAATCAGATTACCCCCGAGAACTTCGATTCCATCGTTAACGACAGCCTGCCCGTGCTGGTCGATTTTTGGGCACCGTGGTGCGGGCCCTGTCGATCCCTCTCGCCCATCGTTGACGAGGTTGCCGATGAGCTGGCGGGCAAGCTTGCCGTTGCCAAATGCAACGTCGACGACAACCAGGACCTGGCCATGAAGTATGGCGTCATGAGCATCCCCACGCTGATTGTGTTTAAGAACGGCGAGGAGATTGACCGCTCGGTTGGCGCTCTGCCCAAGGCGAGGCTGCAGGCGCTGCTGGAGAAGCATCTGTAATACGCTTGTTACTTACCCGCCGTCCATGAGCGGTTTTGCACCGCTCGCCGGACTGCCGGGCGCGGCGCGGACGACCACGGATAGTATGGTAGTTACAAACAGCCCCCAGTGAACGGGTGCGGGTCGCACAGACTCGTACCCGTTTTCTTATGCAGCTGCGCGCAGAGCGGGCGTAGTAAAATCTGAACCACTGAACTGCCCCATACAAAAGGAGATTTTCCATGCATGATGTTGGAATGAACATGAGCCAGCTTGCCATGAGCGTCAAACAGGTCGACGACACCATCGAGCTCGCTCATGAGTGGAGCCATCAGCTGCTGCATGCGACCGAGAATTTTGACATGGAGCGCATCGGCGCCAAGCTCGAGGCCGCCATGGCCGCGCTGCACGAGGCGCATGACGCGCTCGAGGGCTACGAGGAAGCCATCGAGGCCGACCACAACTCCGTCGGCTCCGTGAAGCTGGTGTAACGTGGCCGAACATGAGCACGGCTGCGGGTACGAGCACGAGCATCCGCACGGGGCGGACGGCGACGCAGGCTGCCACTGTAGTGGCTCCGGCTCCGAGCTGGTCCGCTTTTCGGTTACCGCACCCGACGACCTGCTGCGCCGTTTTGACGAGCAGATCGCGCGCCGCGGCGACGTGGCCAACCGATCCGAGGCCGTGCGCGACCTGATTCGCGCCTCGATCGCCAAGGAGCAGATGCGCACGCCCGATGAGCACGTTATCGGGTCGCTCACCATGATTTACGACCATCACACCGGCGACCTGACGCGCCGCCTGGACGAGGTGCAGCACGACTACACCGATGAAATCGTATCGACCATGCACGTGCATCTGGATCACCACAACTGCTTGGAGATCCTGGCGCTCAAAGGTCGCGGCGAGCGCGTCTACGAACTAGCCGACCGCCTGCTGGGCCTGCGCGGCGTTAAGCACGGCGAGCTCACGTGCGCCGCCACCAAGCAGAGCCTGGGGCTGTAACAGCACACATTTCAACGAAGGAGGGTCGCATGCGACATGCGCATATCCATGTAACGGGCATTGTGCAGGGCGTCGGCATGCGGCCGTTTGTGTATCGCGAGGCCATGGCGCACGGCATTTGCGGCTGGGTGCTCAACGCGGGCGACGGCGTGCATATCGAGGCGCACGCTCCGGCCGATGCGCTCGATGCTTTTGTTGCCGCGCTTTCTGAGCATGCGCCTGCGGCAGCCCGCGTTGAGCGAGTCGATATTGCGGATTTGGGGCCTGGCGGCTGGAGCGCTGCCAATGAACAGGGCTTTCGCATCGTAGCATCGCAGGACCAGACCGCGCACACGACGCTCGTCTCGCCCGATATCGCCACCTGTGACGATTGCCTGCGCGAGTTGTTCGATCCCGCCGACCGACGCTATCACTACCCCTTTATCAACTGCACTAACTGTGGCCCACGCTTTACCATCATCCGCTCGCTACCTTACGATCGAGCGGCTACCTCGATGGACCGTTTTCCCATGTGTCCCAAGTGCGCCGCGGAGTATGCCGACCCACTCGACCGGCGTTTTCACGCGCAGCCCGATGCCTGCTTTGATTGCGGACCGCATATTACGTGGCGCGAAGCGGGCGTGGGCGATGGGCCGGGCGAAGCCGCCGCGTCGCTGGCCGTCGGCACCACACGCGAGGCCAGCGACGCCATTATCGACCGCTGTGTTGAGCTGCTGGCCAGCGGTGGCATCGTCGCCATCAAGGGCCTGGGCGGATTCCATCTATCCTGTGACGCTGCCAACGAGCAGGCGGTGGCTGAGCTGCGCCGTCGCAAGCGTCGCAGCAATAAGCCGCTTGCCGTCATGGTGCGCAGTCTTGCCGATGCCGGGCGCCTGTGTCATATCGACGATGCTGAACGCAATCTGCTCGCTGGCAGTATCCGCCCAATCGTGCTGCTGCGCCGGCGGGCTGTTTGCGGGAACGACGGCGATTCTTCCGACGCCCTCGTACTCGCACCGTCCGTCGCGCGCGACCTGCCCGAGCTTGGCGTTATGCTCCCCTATACGCCGCTTCAACATCTGTTGCTTGCCGTGGCAGAAGCCTGCGGTATGCACGCGCTCGTCATGACCAGCGGCAACCTGAGCGAAGAGCCCATCGAGACCGATGACGATCTTGCCTGGGAGCGCCTCGTTGCCGCCGGCATTGCCGACGCGCTGCTCGGCAACGATCGAGCGATTCTCTCGCGCTATGACGATTCCGTGGTGCGCGTGGTCAACGGCGCCGTTATGCCCGTTCGCCGCGCTCGCGGATATGCACCCCAGCCGCTGCCGTTGCCGGCGCTCGACCGCGCTCCGTCCTGCGTGCTCGCCTGCGGGCCACAACAAAAGGCCACGATTGCGCTCACGCGTGAAGGGACGAACGGCGAGGCGACCTGTTTTGTGTCGCAGCATATCGGCGATGTTGAAAACGGCGGGACCTTCGATGCCTGGAACGCTGCGCGCACGCGCTTGGAAGATCTCTTTGATTTGGCGCCCGCCGCCTTGGCTTGCGATGTACACCCCAGTTATCTATCGGGCCAGTGGGCGCGCGAGCAGGCGCGAAAATGCAATCTGCCGCTCGTCGAGGTGCAGCACCATCATGCGCATATCGCGAGCGTAATGGCCGAAGCCATCGCCGCGGGCCAGCTTACAACCGACGCGCGCGTCCTTGGCATCGCCTTTGACGGCACCGGCGCCGGCACCGATGGGACCATTTGGGGCGGCGAGTTTCTTGTTGCCAGCCTTGGCGGCTTTGAGCGCACCGCGCATTTGCGCACCTGGGCGCTCCCCGGTGGGGCGGCCTCCGTGCGCGACGCCCGCCGCAACGCCTTTGCCCTGCTCAGTGAGCTCGGCCTGCTCGAGCACCCAGGTGCCGCTCGGCTTTTGGGCAGCCTCGACGAGCAAACGCGCAGCGTGACAGCCACCATGATCGAGCGCGGCATCAACAGCCCGCGTACCAGCAGCATGGGGCGTCTCTTTGATGCCGCGGCAGCAATTCTGGACATCTGCGACAAGGCAACCTACGAGGGCGAACCCGCCATCGAGCTCGAAGCCGCCGCCTGGCGCGCGCTCGACAGCGAAGGCGTCCATTTTCCCGACGACAATGCCGGCTATTCCACATCTGACCCATCGCGGCTGGACGGCCCCGATGTTCTGGACCAGAAAGCGCTCTTTGAGGCACTTTTGGGAGGAATTGAAGCCGGAGCGCCCGCCGACAGGCTCGCACTCGATTTCCATGTCGCCGTCGCGCGCTCCTCGGCGCGCATCGCCAGCGATATCTGCGTGCACGAGGGCATCGACACCGTCGCGCTCTCGGGCGGCGTGTTCATGAACCGACTTCTGCTTCAGCTTCTCACCCGCGAGCTCAAAAGCGCAGGCTTTACTGTCCTTGTCCCCCACACCGTACCCGTCAATGACGGCTGCATCGCCTACGGTCAGGCAGCAGTCGCACGCACTCGTCTTGCGCAGATTGCATCACAGTAGCTCGCCCTCGCACGCCGCCGCGCCCAGCCGTCTCACAGGCGTAACGCGTTTGCCCGCGAACCCCGCGAGCGCTACCATCAACTGATGGATTATTGAGCGCCCGTCCAGCGCAAAGCGTATAAAAGGGGAACAATATGTGCCTTGCCGTTCCCGGTAAAGTAGTCAAACGCGACGACGACCTCAAGGCCACCGTCGACATGATGGGCATCGAGCGCCCCGTGTCGCTGCGACTCGTGCCGACGGCGCAGGTTGGCGACTATATTCTCGTACACGCCGGCTTTGGCATCCAGATTGTCGACGAGCAGGAAGCACAGGAAACGCTCGAGCTTGTTAATGCCATGTCCGAGCTGGTCGAAGAAGACCAGCTGACCACCAACCCGGCGGAGGCTTACTAGTGGCGCCCGAGCAGCCGGCGCGCTCCGGTATCGATTTCTCGGCATTCCGCGATCCCAAGCTGGCTCGCGAGCTCATCGAGCGCATTCATGAGCTTGTCGGCGACCGCACCATCAACCTTATGGAAGTCTGCGGCACGCATACCGTGAGCATCGGACGCTATGGCTTTCGCTCCATTATGCCGGCCGGGCTCAAGCTGCTGAGCGGCCCGGGCTGCCCCGTCTGCGTCACCGCCAACCGCGACATCGACCACGCAATCGCGCTCGCCAACATAGACGGCGCCATCATCACCACCTTTGGCGACATGATGCGCGTGCCCGGATCATCCACCTCGCTCGCTGCGCAAAAGGCGGCGGGGCGCGATATCCGCATCGTCTATTCCCCGCTCGACGCGCTCGACATTGCCGAGCAAAACCCTGATCGCCCGGTCATTTTTATGGGCGTGGGCTTTGAGACTACGACGCCCACCATCGCCGCCGCCATCTTGGAGGCCGAGGCGCGCGGGCTTTTGAACTTCTCGGTCTATTGCGCCCACAAGACCACGCCGCCGGCGTTGCGCGCCATCGCCAACGACCCCGAGACCACCATCGACGGCTTTATCCTACCGGGCCACGTCGCCACCATCACGGGCTTGGCGCCCTTTAGCTTTTTGGTCGACGAATTCAATACCCCGGGCGTGGTCACGGGATTTGAACCGGTCGATATCCTGCAGGGCATCTGCATGCTGGTCCAGATGGTTGTCGAGGACAGGCCGGCGATTGACAACGCCTACCGCCGTGGCGTCAACGCAGACGGCAATCCCGTGGCGCGCCAGCTGGTCGAGCAGGTGTTTGAACCATGCGACACCACGTGGCGCGGTCTGGGGCCGATTGCCAACTCGGGCCTTTCCATCCGCCCCGAGTTCTTGCGTTTTGATGCCCGCGCTCGCTTTGACGTGCCCGTTGAGGCGACGGTCGAGCCGCGTGGATGCCGCTGCGGCGACGTGCTGCGCGGGGCCATTACGCCGAGCAGCTGCCCGCTCTTTGGCCGCACCTGCACGCCCGAGCACCCCGTCGGCCCGTGCATGGTGAGCTCCGAGGGCAGCTGCGCGGCGTACTACCGCTACCGTAACTAGTCCGGACGCACCCGCACACTGGCACCACCCACGATTGGAGTTTTCGATATGTCCCATAGCGTTACCGATAGCACCGTCCTGCTGGGCCACGGCTCCGGCGGCCAGATGATGAAACGCATCATCGATGAGGTCTTTTTGGATGCCTTTGGGTCGCCCGAGCTGCTCGAAGGCAACGACGCCGGCGTCGCCACGCTGCCCGCGAGCGGGCGCATCGCCATGTCGACCGACAGCTTTGTAGTCTCGCCGCAGTTCTTCCCCGGTGGCAACATCGGCCGCCTCGCCGTGTGCGGAACCGTCAACGATGTCGCGACCTCGGGCGCCAACGTGCGCTACCTATCGTGCGGCTTCATCCTCGAAGAGGGCTATCCCATGGATAAGCTCCACCAGATTGTGCAGACGATGGCCAAAACGGCGCACGAAGCGGGCGTGTCCATAATCACGGGCGACACTAAGGTGGTCGAGCGCGGCGGGGCCGACGGCGTCTATATCAATACCGCCGGTGTGGGCGAGGTACCCGCGGGCGTGGCGCTCAGTGGCGCAAACTGCCGGCCCGGCGACGTCATCCTGGTGTCGGGCACACTGGGCGACCACGGCATCGCCATCATGAGCCAGCGCGAGGGCTTGGCGTTTTCGAGCACGATCGAAAGCGATGCCGCACCGCTCAACCACCTGATTGCCGACGTTCTGGCCGCAGCGCCCGGCACGCGTTGCTTTCGCGACCCCACGCGCGGTGGCCTGGCCTCGACGCTCAACGAGTTTGCGCAGGCCAGCGGCGTTGCCATGGAGGTCGACGAGGATGCCGTGCCCGTGCGTCCCGACGTGCAGGCCGCCTGCGAGATGCTCGGCTACGATGTGCTGCAGGTGGCAAACGAGGGCAAGATGGTTGCCGTCGTGCCGGCCGAGCAGGCCGATGCGGCTCTAACCGCCATGCGCGCCGCCCACTACGGCGAAAACGCCGCCATCATCGGTCGCGTGCTGCCACTTGCCGAGGGCGCCCGTCCCGCCGTGCGTGTGCGCACCGGCTGGGGCTCGACCCGCATCCTCGACATGCTCGTGGGAGAGCAGCTGCCGAGAATTTGCTAACGACGGCATCCGTGCGCCACCGCGCTTTGAACAATGCGCTTTTGATCGCTCAGCACAAGAGACCCCCACGACCGAGTTGAATCGGTCGCGGGGGTCCTTGCATTTGCGAGCTTTGCCGTTATCTACACTCGGAACTTTGGATACGTCAGCAGTACGAGCGAGACGCTCACGCCCAGCTGTATGAGAATCTGGCGAACGTCGCCGATGCCTCCAAGCGCCATGATAGGCAGCAAGGTAACGAGCATCGACGTGGCTTTTGCCCGCCTACTCCCCGCAGCCGCTCTCGATTAGCGCCACGAGGGCATCGACGGCGGCCGCCTCGTCGGCGCCGTCGGCTGCAATCTCAATCTCGCAACCACAGGCCATTCCCAGGCTCATAACCATCAGGATCGACTTGGCGTCTTTGGCGTCTCCGCCCACCTTACCAACGGTGATCGAGCTCTCGTACTTGCTCGCCTCCTGCACAAACAGCGATGCAGGGCGCGCGTGGATGCCGCTCGGATTCTTGACGACCGTCGTCTTGGAAACCATCTCTACTCCTTACTCCACCACGATGTTATCGGTTGCGGTGTCGGCGCCGTTGCTGGCGATGAGTTTCTTGTAGTAGAAATAGGACTTCTTTCGCCCCAACGCCATGCTTCCATTGCCAAAATCGTCAACATCGACCGAAACAAAGCCGTATCGTTTGCTTACCTCGGAAGTTCCGGAACTTACCAGATCAATCGGACCCCACCACGCATAACCAAATACATCCACACCATCCTTAATTGCTTCAGCGAGCTGCTCGACATGGCGCTTCATATAGTCGATACGATAGTCGTCCTCGACATATCCATTCTCGTCGAGCTCATCTATGGCTCCAAGACCGTTCTCAGAGATAAAAATAGGCAAATGGTAACGATCGTAAATATGATTAAGAGTGATACGGAAACCAATGGGGTCGATAGGCCATCCCCATTCCGACGCCTCAAGATAGGGATTTTTAATTGCCGTAACCAAAGAGCCCGAGGGCTTGGGGACCGGCTCACCCTTATAGCGCATGATGTAGGTCATGTAGTAACTGATCGTTACGAAATCGACAGTACCCGACTTGAGCACCCCAGCATCACCCGGCTGCATATCAATATGAATATCGTTCTCATCAAAGAAACGATCCATGTAATACGGGTATTCGCCTTTAGCCTGGACGTCACTGTAGAACCAGTTGAAGTGGTCTTCGAACAGAACCTGGAGCTGATCTTCGGGCTTGGGGGTCTCAGCATAGTTCTCGAGTCGGCAGAGCATGTTTCCGATCTTTGCATCCGGATCAATTTCGTGGCACTTCATAACGGCCTTGGCGCTCGCAACAAATTGATTATGGGAAACCTGATACTTAAGCTCCCAATTGTCGCGATACGGATTCTCCGGAGTCTTAGAATCCTCTTCGCTCATAATGACGCCACTGCAGGTGAAAGGATTGGTAAGAACATTGTTGATTTCGTTGAACGTAAGCCAGTATTTAACTTTCCCCTTGTAACGCCTAAAGCAAGTCTCCGCATAACGCTCAAATGCTTCGACAGTGTGGCGGCTTTTGAAACCACCGTATGCTTCGGCAAGATGAAGCGGGGTATCGAAGTGGCACAGCGTCACCATTGGCTCCATACCGAGCTTGTGGCATTCATCAAACACGCGGTCATAAAAAGCCAAACCGACCTCGTTTGGCTGAGCATCGTCACCGTTGGGGAAAATGCGGCTCCAGCTGATCGACATGCGGAAAACCTTAAATCCCATACCCGCAATCTCGGCCAGTTGCTCCTTATAGCGATGATAAAAATCGATTCCCCGACGCTTGGGAAGATTGTATTGCTCGGGATGTAGCTTCATTTGCTCCAACATCTCGGCGGTAACGGAATTATGCGGGAGAGGCTGACCTTCATATCCACGATTCGCCTCGCGAGAAATAAACGGAGCGAAATCAGAGGTTGCAAGCCCGCGACCCCCCTCATCAAACGCACCCTCAATCTGATTTGCAGCCGTTGCTCCTCCCCAGAGGAAGCCATCAGGAAATGCGCTCTGCTTCTTAACAGTATCCATAAATCTAGTTCCTTAAAGATGGAGTTCTTAAAAATAGAGGGAGACCTTTGTCGCAATCTCCCTCGCGTCAACCAATTGGAAGATTCGAATTACTGACCGGCGCGGATAGCCAGTGCGCGCACAATCGGCATCATCTTTTTAACCATATGAAGTTCAGCACTAATGGTCATGAGAGTGTCCTGAGCATGCGTAAAAAGCAACGAGTACTCGACTTCCTCACCTGCCGCTTGGGCTTGAATCGTGGCAGTCTGCACTTTATGCGCGGTCAGAATCTTTGCATCCGCTTGGGCAAGGTGCTCCTCTGCCGCATCAAAATCAAACTCCGCCAAGCTATCCAACGCCTGGTCAATACAAGTCCTACCGTCACCAGTATTTAAAATGACTTCCATAGCCACAGCGCTGATGTCAATTGCGTCACTCATCGTTCGCTCCCGTCGTTGTAGAATCTGCAGCTGCCAGCACAACTTTTTCGGATGGACCATTCTCAGAAGCAGTCTCGGAAATGTTTGCAGCCTTCCTTGCCTCACGAGCGACACGTTTTGCCGCCTTCTTCGCAGCGCGCTCAGCCTCGCTTTTCTGCTCGTCCTCTGCGGCATGTTTGTCGAAAACCTTAAAGAAGGGATACCAAATGATTGCCGCAAGAATCAGGTTCACCACGACAAGCACCACGTTGCGAAAATCTCCGTTGGAAAGGAAGTAAGCCGAAACCGCGTTGGGAAGGAAGTTCATCGCAAACATCTGGGTATGGAGACTTGCCCAGTCGAACTGCAGCCACAGATAGGCATTTGCGGGCAGAATGATAGCTTGAAGAATAACCGGGATGAACAGATAGGGATTATTAACGATAGTGGAAAAAACCAGAGGCTCATTGATATTAAAGAGGGACGGCACGAACGTCGCCTTACCGAGCGTGCGGTTCTTTTTGGATTTCGAGAACAGCATCATAAACGCCAGAGGCAAAGTGTTGAGCTCTCCGCCAATCATGTAGTAGCGCGAAAGGCCATACGCATTGATGTTGGTCGGCGTAGCCCCCGCGGCAACTGCAGCCATATTCTCAGCCATACCACCCTGGGTGATCGGAAGCGTCACCGAAATAAACGCCCAGCCCGAAACACCAAAGAAGTAGAACACGTCCATCACCAAAGCCATAAACACAACGCCGGGGAGAGACTGGCCAAAACTGGTAACGGGTGAAAGAATCAGCGCAATTACGGTAAAGACATCAATTCGAACAAGAAACGTCAGCAGAAACGCAATTGTAAGGCTCAGCAAAATTGGGATAATGCTGTCGAACCAGCTTTTAACAAAATCAGGGATAACCGATTCTTCACCGAAGAAGCTATGATGCGCTGCGAACTTGTAGATTGCACCGACCGTGATACCCACTGCCATAGCCGCAAACATGCCGCTCGAGCCGAACTTCCACATCTCGAAGGCCATGCCCTCATCGACCGTCTGGGGATTCATGCACAGCATAAAAGCGCCGACGCCGGTAAAGCCAGCGATCAGGGCCCTACCTTTATCGTCCTCCTTGACACAGACGCTGTGAGGAATGATAAAAGCGATGAACATTCCTACGAGACCAAACGAGTAGGTATTAAGCGCTGACAGGTCAGGTAGAGCGGGCACAAAATTACGAACCACATTAAAAAGGCTCGGAATTGCCGAGACCATTGTAAACGGAACGATATACAAAACGGCATTGGCAACGATTCCAAACCAATAGCTCGACGTAAGCTTATTGACAACGGGGACAACGTTCTTTTCGATGCTCCCTTGGACTTTTTCCATCACATTAGACATATCAAGCACACCCTATTCGCCATCAAAATCTATGTCGAGAAGATCGTAGGCATCTTCGAGAATCCCCTCGCCATCAAGCGACGCATAATAATCAGGGTCGATTGACATTACCTTTACACCGTAAGGCTCAAGCATTTTTTGCGTCGCCGGAACCTCGGCGGCAAAATGCGGCCCCAAGAGGAGGGCATCGATCTTATCGGCATAGTCCATAATTTCAGATTTGCTGACCGCATTGATGGTGCAGTCAAGGCCCTTGGACTTTGCGACCCTGCGCATGCCCGCCGCCATAAAGCCGGTCGAGGCACCGATGCCGCAAGCGAGGAGAATACGGACGGTGCCGTTCTCGTCTGCCATGGGGTACTCCTTTCCCAATAAGCGGGCCCAAGGCAGCTCCGATGCCGCCGCAGTCCCCGCCATGTTCTTGAGCGTCCGTGTCGACCCGGCCGCCCTTGACCGTGACCGCACTATACGCGGCAGAGGGTTCTTGCCGCCAACCGTCTTTTTGCCGCATGGCGGCAAGGCGGCAGATTTTCCGCTTGCGCGGCAAGCCGGGCGGTTTTCCGCTTGGGCGGCAAATTGAAAAAGACGCCCCGTCTTTCCCTGAGATACCATGGGGCGGTACACCCTATCTGCCGATCATCTCTGGGAGAAAACCATGTCGAGCGCCAAGCAGAACCGCATCAACCGCATGATCAATGTGCTCGAAAACAGCAGCTCCTGGATATCTTCCTCTATGCTCGCCAGCTTGTTGGGCGCAAGCGAGCGCAGCATCCGCAACTATGTTGCCGAGGTCAACGAGGCCGGTACACGACATATCGAATCATCTAAAGAGGGGTATCGTCTTGCTGCAACAACGTCGGCCGCCGGCAATGCCCCGGCCTCCCTCCTCGGCAACGCCGATATCGTCCCCGCTGGCAGCGATTCGCGGCGCGACTTCACCATCTCGCGCCTTGTGAACGCGCGCGACGGACTCTCCGTCTTCGATGTGTCCGACGAGCTCTTTATCAGCGAAAGCACGTTTCAGAGTTCCGTGATGCCGCAGGCGCGGGCGCTCGTGCGACAGTTTGACCTCAATATCGAGACACATGACTACCGCATGACGCTCACGGGGCGTGAGGCCGACAAGCGCAAACTTCTCGGCCACATAGCCACGCACAACTCCTATGGCTACTTCACCTCGACCAAGACGCTCGAGAACATGTTTCCCGGCTTTGATGTGCAAGGAATCCTCTCGAGCCTGGTCGAGATTTGTCAGCGCTCGGACCTGTTTATCAACAACTACGCGTTCTCCAACCTGCTCATGCACCTGCTGGTGATCATTATCAGGCTCACCTCGAACAACGAGCTCAGCGAGGTGGACGGCCCCATCGACGGAGACGGCCTGGTGGCGCAGCTTGGGCAGCGTGAGCAGATTGTGCGCTGCGCCCAGTGCATCGCCGCCTACTTTGAGAAGGAGTTTGGCTGCGCCGTCCCGCGTGCCGATTTTCAGCAGATCCTGCTGCTTCTGGCGCTTTCCGTCGAGCGCTGCGATTTTGGCGACCTCAACCGCGAGAAGCTCGCAAGCATCATCGACCGCGATTTTATGGACATGGTCCTGGGGATTCTCGACGAGTGTGGCGAGCGCTACAACCTGCCGCGCTTTATCGACGAGCCTATGCGCTTGCAGCTCGTCCTGCATATGTTTAACGCCTACCAGCGCGCCGTCTACCACGTAAGCTACCCCAACCCGCTCGCCGCGCAAATCAAAAGCGAACACGCACCGGTCTACGACATGGCGGTCTATATCGCCCACCGTTTCTCGACCGCCATGAATGTTGAGGTAGGCGAGAACGAAATCGCGTTTATCGCCTTTCACATCGGCGCCTACTTTGAGAAGTTCTCTGCGCCCGACGGTGCCATCACCTGCACGGTGATTATCGAGGAGTATCACGATTTTGCACGCAGGCTCGTCGACGACCTCAAGTCCGAGTTTGGCGACGACATAAGTGTTGTTGCCGTGATGAGCTGTGATGGCTACCTGGCCGATCCTCCCGAGAGCGATGTGGTGATTGCAACGATCGACGTGCCGGTTTGCGGCGGCAGCACCAAGATCTTGATTGGGCCAATCCTCACTAAGCAAAACGTGCGAAAGATCCGCGACCGGCTTTGCGCTATCCAAGAGCAACGGCGGCGCCTCTATGCCCAGGGCCTTTTGGGGCGCCTGCTACAGCCGGGGCTGTTTATGCGCAACGTAGACGCAAACGACGCCACAAGCTGCATCGACCGAATGGGAGAGCTTTTGGCCGCTCAGGGGCTCGCAACGCCCGAGTATATCGCTGACGTGCATCTGCGCGAGAGTGTCTCGTCGACGGCGTTTACCGACAGCCTTGCCATGCCTCACGCGATCTCGGTATATCCCGAGCGCTCGTTTATCGCCGTGGCCCACAATGACGCCTCGATTCCCTGGGGACGCCACGACGTGCGGTTTGTGCTGCTTATAGGCATCGCGCAGGAAGACATGGGGCTCTTTAGAGATGTGCTCGACCTGATTATCGAGGTGTTCTCCTCGGTAGAGACAACGATGAGGCTCATGCAGACCGACACGTTCGAGGAGTTTCTGGCTGCGCTTACGCATGATATCGGGTAGAGGGCTCGACCCGCATTCTCGACATGCTCGTGGGAAAGCAGCTGTCGAGAATTTGCTAGGGCGGAATCGCATGATTGGCGCGATGTCACCTGATATCCCTGGAGATGTTCAGATTCCAAGCACGCCCAACGCATAAGCCCAGTATTATGAGGTGCGTTTTAAACCCAACGACGGGAGCTTTCATGGCAGCAGCCTTTTCCCATGTGATCTTTGATCTGGACGGCACCATCCTCAACACGCTCGAGGACCTGGCGGCCGCCGGCAACCATACCTGCGAGACGCACGGCTGGCCTACGTTTGCCGTCGACGAGTACCGCTACAAGGTGGGAAACGGCATGCTCAAGCTGGTTGAGCGCTTTATGCCCGCCGAGTATGCGGGCGACGGCCGCATGTTTGAGCAGACGCTTGCCGAGTTTAGGGCTTACTACGGCGAGCACAAGGAGGACCACACCGCCCCCTATGCCGGCACAATCGAGATGCTCGACCGCCTGCGTGCCGCGGGCGTGCAGCTTGCCGTGCTCACCAACAAGGACCACGTCTCGGCCGCTCCGCTTATCGAGAAGTATTTTGGTTCCGAGCGCTTTGCGCTGGTGCAGGGCCGCGTCGATGCGTTTCCCCCCAAGCCCGAGGCGCCAGTTACGCTGCATGTGATGGAAGAGCTGGGCGCCGACCCAACGACCACGCTCTACGTAGGCGATTCCAATGTCGATATCCTGACCGGCCACAACGCCGGCCTTAAGAGCGCGGGCGTCAGCTGGGGCTTCCGCGGCCGCGCAGAGCTGGAAGCCGCCGGCGCCGACTACGTGGTGGACACCCAGGCAGAGCTCACGGCGCTGATTCTGGGCGAGTAACGCTGGTGCTGCTCAACCCAGCCGCCGCAATACCGTTGCGCGGAAAGTAGTCGTTGGGGACGTTCTTAAACGACTAGTCAAACAAGAACGTCACCAACGACTAGTCATTTAAGAACATCCCCAATGACTGCCATGGCAACGCCGATGTTTTGGCAACGACAGCGAGCGGTCACCAGAGCGAACAAATTGGCATGAAAAGAGGGCGGCATTGACCTTCTGGTCATGCCGTCCTCTTTGAATGACAAGTTGTCGCTCTGGTGACCGCGCAGCGTCGAGCAGTTGCGGCGTTTGGTAAAACGCCGCAACGAACTAGCTCAGCATTGCATCCATCATCTCGGAGTTGACGGAGTCGTCGGCAGACCACTCGCCGTCGTCGTTGCAGGTGTACTTGAAGATAACCGTGGTCTTCCTGGGCTCGGTGGCCTTGGTCACATCGACCATAACCTGACCGGCCATCTTATACAGCTCGTCATCGGAAGGAACCGCATCAAGCGCGGCGACCTTCTCCTGATACTGGGTGGAGAAGTCCTCGACGATCTTGTTCATGGACTTGCAGGTGATGGAGACCTCGGCGGTCGCGACACCCTTGTCCTCGTCGACCGTCACGTCGCCGATCTTGTAGTCAAAGCCTTCGAGATAGGTCTTGGCATACTCCTTGGGATCGATACCCAGCTGCTCGAACTCGTCGCCCGAAGCCTCCTCCAGACCAGAGAGGAAGTCGTCGCCACCGTTCTTGACCTCGTCAAACTGCGTCGTAAGATCCTCGGTGATGAGTTCCTCAACCGAAGGGCCTCCGCAACCGGAAAGCACGACCACGCATGCAACCAAGACGGCCATGAGGGGCGCAAGCAGCAGCTTCTTTTTCATGTTGTTCCTCCCAATGAGCGGCACCGCGCTTCCCGGACGCGGCACACGTTGTAATAAGTAAGCCCATACTATCCACTTATGAACACCCTCGGCAACGCGAAGGCGCGGTCGGTTCGTTTTAGCGTCCGAACGGTTTGCAAACCCGCCAAACGTGCAATAAAACGCTTCCCCGCGGTGCAATAAAAAAGGTGGCCGGAAAACCCGACCACCCTTGCACATCCTTTGGATGCCGCAGTTTACTTGCGGACGACCTTGACGATGGCGTCACCGGCGGCGACGGCAGACTCGGCCTCGACGGCGAGCTCGACGTCAGCAAACTCGGCGGTGTTGGACACGGCCACGACGACGCAGTCCTTGTAACCGGCGGCAGCGATCTTGGCGCGGTCGATCTTGAGTATGGGCTGGCCGGCCTTCACGACGTCGTCAGCCTTGACGAAGCCCTCGAAGCCGTCACCGTTCATGTTGACGGTATCGACACCAACGTGCACCAGAACCTCGATGCCGCTATCGGACTGCAGGCCCACGGCGTGACCCATGGTGACGGTCACCTTACCGTCGCAGGGAGCGTAGACCAGATCATCCTCGGGCCACACGGCACAGCCCTTGCCCAGAACCTCGCCACCAAAGACGGGATCGGGCACGTCGGCCATCTTGATGACCTTGCCCTTGACGGGCGAGCACAGCACGTCGGCGCCGGCAGAAGCAGAGATGGAGGCCGGGGCAGCGGCAGCCGCGGGCTCAGCCTTCTTCTTGAACATGTCAAACAGACCCATACGTTTTCTCCTCTTGATTAAGCGCAACGTTATGCGCATCCCTATGGTGATTATAGTGCTAAATGACCAAAATACTAAGGCGAGGGCTCGAATCGCAAGCCCTTCCCGGTAGTGCTCGTGGGATGAGCATCTCCTTTGCATCGCGGG
The DNA here is from genome assembly GCF_003467545.1 of Collinsella sp. AM38-1BH. Classification (NCBI taxonomy): domain Bacteria; kingdom Bacillati; phylum Actinomycetota; class Coriobacteriia; order Coriobacteriales; family Coriobacteriaceae; genus Collinsella; species Collinsella sp. AM38-1BH. Next base: position 75,366 of record NZ_QSHC01000006.1, read on the forward strand.
TCGATAAGCCGAGTATCGCCTGCGCACGGGACGAGCAGAAGCGGGCGCACCAAGCCAGATACTTCTTTTCGCTCTCGAGTCCTGCCGCCGCCCCGTCCCTGACACTTCCTGATACCGACCGAAACGTGCCAAAATAAACCCATCCCTTTTTGGTAGGTTTGGCGAGTGTGGGAGTTCGCATGGATATCAAACGCAAGATCACCGAGGCGCAGGGCCTCACCCCCACCGAGCAACAACTCGGCATTGCAGCCCTTGCCATCGGCGAGGACATCCGCGGGCTTTCTATTAAGGAATTTGCCGCGCGCACCAACGTTTCTGTTGCGAGCGTGCACCGTTTTTGCAAAAAGCTCGGCCTCGAGGGCTTCAAAGATCTCAAGGTCGAGCTTATTCGCTTAGCAAGCGAGGCGGGAAACCGGCGCGACGTGGATATCAACTTTCCCTTCGATGCCACTTCCACGCCTGCGCAGGTTATGGAGCGCATGGAGGGGCTCTACCAGACCACGCTGGCCGAAACGCAGGAGCTGCTAGACCCCACGCAGCTCGACCACGCCGCCAAGCTCATCGCGAACGCCCGACAGGTCGACATCTACACGGGCTCGCACAACCTCTATCCAGCGGGAATGTTCCGCGACCGCCTGCTCTCCGCCGGCAAGAGCGCCACATGCTACGGCAACATCGAGGCACAGGTGCGCACGGCGCTTACCTCGGATTCAGACCGCGCGGCAATCGTTATCTCCTACAGCGGCCTTGCGCCCAACCTCAAGAAAATCTTGCCGATCCTCAGCAGCCGGCATGTCCCGGTCATCATCATCGGCACGCCCTACTGCGCGCGCATTCACCCCGGCTTTGCCGCCTACCTTACGGTGAGCGATCACGAGAGCATGACGCACCGCATCACGCAGTTCGCAAGCCACATCGCCGTGCAATACGTGCTCGATTCGCTCTACAGCAGCTACTTCGCCAAAGACTACGCCCGCTGCGCCGAATTCCTGGAGCGCTCGTTCCCCTACACCCGCCTGCCCGGGCTCAAGTAGTCATTTAAGAACGTCCTCAATGACTAATGGCCGACCTAATAACGACTTCTCGTCATTAGGTCGGCCATTTCAGCTCTAATAACTATTTATTCCGTAAACTCGTTATTAGAATCTGGCACAGGAGGCCAGGCTCACATGTGGCACCACAGCGGAAAACAGCTTGCCCCTGCGCCAACCGAATGAGCGTTGATTTTCGGACACCTATCCAACGAGCGTGGATAATCTCCCACTTTGAGGCCGTCACCGAGCCAAAACCGGGAGATTATCCACGCTCGTTTCTGACTAGTCATTGGGGACGTTCTTAAACGACTAGTCAAACAAGAACGTCCCCAATGATTACCACGGCAACACCGATGTTTTGGCAACGCCAGCGAGCGAGCCGCATTTGAGGCAAGGTGACGTGAAACGAAAGGGCGCTGACCTTTCGGTCGCGCCCTTGAAGTTGAACGTCAGATTGTCCAAATGCGGCCCGCGCAGCGTCGAGCCGTTACGCGATTTGGTAAAACCGCGTAACTACTACTCCCGAGCTCCGTACTGCTCGTAGTAGGCGTCGATGGCGGTCTTGAGCTCGTCATCGATGACAACCTTGCCGTCGATCTCGTGGTTGTAGAGGGTCTCGACGACCTCGGCCATGGAAACGATGCTCGCGACGGGGAAACCGTACTTTGCCTCGATCTCCTTCTGAGCGGTGGTCACACCGCCCTTGCCGACCTCCATGCGATTGAGGGACACGATCAGGCCCTTGATCTCGACATCGGCAGCAGCCTTGACCTTGGGATAGGTCTCGTCGATGGACTTGCCGCTGGTGGTAACGTCCTCGACCATGACCACGCGGTCGCCGTCCTTGGGCTCATAACCCAGCAGGTTGCCCTTATCGGCACCGTGGTCCTTGGCCTCCTTGCGGTCGCAGCAGTACTTGACCTCCTTGCCGTACAGCTCGTGGTAGGCAATTGCGGTAACAACAGCCAGCGGAATACCCTTGTAGGCCGGCCCAAACAGGACGTCAAAGTCGTCGCCAAAGTTATCGTGGATGGCCTGGGCGTAATACTCGCCCAGCTTCTTGAGCTGATAGCCCGTCACGTAAGCGCCGGCGTTCATAAAGAACGGGGACTGACGGCCGCTCTTGAGCGTAAAGCTGCCGAACTTAAGAACGTCGGACTCAACCATAAACTTGATGAACTCTTGCTTGTAAGCCTCCATGCGGGCTCCTCTCGTAATTGCGTACGTGCTCTTCAGTTTAGCGCAGGCGAGGCGTCGATGTGGGCGTGCTTTGAGGCCACATCCCCCCGTTAGAGTAAGGAACTGGGCGGCGGCTCATACGCTAGTCCTTGGGCGTCCAGGACCAGAAGAAGTTAATAAGGGCCACACGCGAGGCGGTATCGGTCTTCTTGTTGATTGAGGAAATGTGGCGATAGAGCGTGGAGCGCGAAAGGAAGAGCGTTGTGGCGATGTCCTGAACGCTCTGGTCCGAAACGACCAAGACCTCAAGAATATCGCGCTCGCGCTCTGTAAGCCCAAAGGTGGCGACGAAAGCATCGAGGCGTTCATCGGACGTGAGCTCCGCTGCCTCCACGGGCTCGGGGTCGGAACATGTGGGCGCAAGATCCCCACCAAGATCGTCGGTGGCAAGCGGCAGGCCATCCTGCATCACGGCATCATCGGCTCGTTGCCCCAACTGCCCCAGCAGCGTAATCGCAATGCCCACAAACATCACGAGCGCCGCACCGACCGCAGCCAGCACGTTTTGACTCGAGATGATCGCCACCGCCGGCGCCGTCACGAGCATCGAGCACACGTTGTTGACGACGCGACCCATGCACGGCCAAAAATATGACCAGCGCGCATAGAGCGAGACGGCGGCGAATTTTGTGGTAAAGAACACCACGAAAAAGCCCGAGCCCAGATAAAAGATGATCGTGGCAGCAAGCTCGTTGCCGCCATTGCCATCGACGATGAGCACAAAGAACGAAAGCGTGGACAGTATGGCGGCGCATGTCATGCCGATATTCATATACGAGCGGCCGTGCAGGTCAAATAGTGCGCCAGCGACCAACGAGCTCACGACAAGCAGCAGGCGCGGCCAATCGCCCAAATCGACGGCTCCGACAGCATGCAGGGTCGTGAAGCCCGCGTTGAGAGCGGCGAATACGCTGGAAAGATACGCCGTCGCCACGGTCAGGCGAACTACGGCGCGACGGAATGCCGCCTTTGCCTCGGGATCGTCATGCCACTTGGCGCCATATTCCAGAGCATCTACCGAAAGCCCGGCAGCACTGGGTTCAAAGTTGGGATCGGACTCGTCGCGCAGCTTGGCGCATCGGGCACCGTGGAGCAACGCCACCTGCGCGATCGCACAGACGACCAGAACAGCCTGCTGAGGAATGCCGACAGGCATCACCATGTGGTTGAGAACCTGCACCAGAACGCCCATGGCGTAAGAAAGTGCGGCGGCGCGCGCCAGGCAGGGCGTCTGCGCAAAACGCCGCGCAAGATTGGCATGGGCGGTCGATCCGCAATAGCCCAGGGCGCAGCACGCCACCAGGCCGCCGGCAATTACTACCTCAAACCGCACTGCCGTAATCATCAGCAGCAACGCCGATACCAACAGCACGCCTGTAATATCGCTCGTCGCATCGATCGTCTGGGGAAGGCGATAGTACAGAAATGGGCGCACGAAAAAGCCAATCACGCTCGCGCCGACAACGATGCTCTCGTAGATGACGACCTCACTCGATGGCACGAACTCGGCTATGCGCACATCAAAAAGATACTCGCACGCCAAAAACGTGAAGAAGAACAGCGCCAGGCATATAATCTCCCGAATGCCCCGACGCAAATATGCGGTTGTGTCTCCCATGCCCCTCATGGTTAACCCCCAGCAGCTCAATTGTCTGGAAATCTATTTTAATAAAGAACCAGTCTCAATATCGAAGCCAGGCTCGAAATGCTGCCAATTCGACCCCAGTCATCCACATCACGCCGCGATTTTGAGCCGCATGGACCAGAAGGGACACGCGCAACGCCACTTCCTTGATGGGCATCCCGATGCGAACGCGCCCGGCAAGCATTAACTGCTCGCCGGGCGCCTGGGCTAGGACGTTATAAAGCAGGACTTCCGAAACGCGACGGTCAGGTCCGCCTCCTAAGGGCCTGAGGTGCTCAAGATTGGGAGCGACAAGCCCGACGAAGCGTACTTTAGGTACGCGAGGAGGGTTGGAGCCTCAAGGTTGAGTACCTCAGTGCCCTTAGGCCAAATCTTCGCCGTTGGTGGCGATAACCTTCTTGTACCAGTCGAAGCTCTTCTTTTTGGAGCGCTTGAGGGTGCCGTTGCCCGCATCATCGCGGTCCACATAGATAAAGCCGTAGCGCTTGGACATCTCGCCCGTGCCGGCAGACACCAGGTCAATCGGGCCCCAGGTGGTGTAGCCCAGCAGGTCAACGCCGTCCTCGGTCACCGCATCGCGCATCGCGGCGATATGCTGGCGCAGGTAGTCGATACGGTAGTCGTCGTTGATGGAACCATCCTCCTCGACAACATCCTTGGCGCCCAGGCCGTTCTCAACCACAAACAGTGGCTTCTGATAACGGTCGTACAGGTCGTTGAGCGTAATGCGGAAGCCCAGTGGATCGATGGCCCAGCCCCACTGGCTCTCCTGCAGGTAGGGGTTCTTGGCGCCGGCGAAGGCGTTGCCCTGGGTGCGCTCGACATCGGGGTTATCGGCACCGGCGGAGCAACGGGTGCTGTAATAGCTAAAGCTGATGAAGTCGACGGTGTTGGCGGCCAGGATCTCGCGGTCCTCGTCCGTCATGCCCACATCGATACCCAGACGCTCGAGCTTCTTGACGGCATAGGCCGGGTAGTAGCCACGGCTCTGAACGTCGACGAAGAAGTAATTGTCCTGATTGTCGAGCTGCGCCTGGCGCACATCGCCCGGACGACAGCTGTAGGGGTAGTAGCTACCTGCGGCGAGCATGCAGCCAATCTTGACCTCGGGGTCGATCTCGTGGGCAATCTTGGTTGCCCAAGCGCTGGCAACGAGCTCGTTGTGGGCGGCCAGGTACTCGACAGCCTCCTTGTTCTCGCCCTCCTCAAAGACCAGACCGGCACCCATAAACGGCAGGTGCAAGATCATATTGATCTCGTTAAAGGTAAGCCAGTACTTCACCAGACCCTTGTAGCGGGTAAAGATTGTGGTCGCGAGGTTCTTGTAGAAGTCGATGAGCTTACGGTTGCGCCAGCCGCCGTACTCCTTGATGAGGTGAATCGGACAGTCGAAGTGCGCGATGGTCACGAGCGGCTCGATGCCGTGCTTTTGACACTCGCGGAATACATCCTCGTAGAAGGCCAGGCCAGCCTCATTGGGCTCGGTCTCGTCGCCGTTGGGGAAGATGCGGGTCCAAGCCAGGCTCATACGGAAGGTCTTAAAGCCCATCTCGGCAAAGAGAGCAATGTCCTCTTTGTAGTGGTGATAGAAATCGATGCCGGTCTGCGCGGGATAGTAATAGCCGTCCTCGAAGTCGAGCATTTTACGCTGGCCGGAGACCACCGCATAGCGCTCGGGGCCGTGCGGAGCCACGTCCACGTTGGCAAGGCCGCGGCCGTCCACGTTATAGGCGCCCTCGCACTGGTTGGCAGCCGTCGCGCCGCCCCACAGAAAGTCTTTACGAAAAGCCATGCATCGATCCTTTCATACGCTGCTTGTCGTGGTTTCAGTATCCCCGCAAATAGGGCCTCGCCCAACGACAGCGACGCAGGCCGACACTTCTTTTCGCACACGGCGGCCCGGCAGCCGCCCCCGTCTGACACTTTCTGATACCGCCGCCCCAAACCACCACAAAGGGGACAGGCACCTTTGTGGCGGCTTGGGCCCGGTTTGTCTCGATCTGTAACAGGTAGAGACGATTTAGCCCGCTAGATGTTACAGATCGAGACAGAAGATTCTAGTCGCAGGTGATGTCGAGGTTTTGCCGACGAGGCCTACGTAACCGCCTTCGCTCAGCAATTCATTTGACTGAATAGGAAAGAAAGGAAAAAATAGGAAAAAAAGGAAAGGAGACTTATGACTGAAACCATCTTCTCCCCCTCATTTGGAAATCGCCCGTCCTATCTGGTGGGTCGCGGGAACGTGATTTCGACATTCATCTCCGGTCTTGAGCAGGAGCCGGGCAATCGAGACCGAGCCATGCTCATGCTCGGCCAGCGAGGCAGCGGCAAGACGGTTCTTCTGTGGGAACTTGCCGACCGCGCACGCAAGCTCGGTTTTGTTGTCGCCACACCCACCGTAGCCTCCGAAGATATGCTTGAGCGCATTGTTGAAAAAATCCAAGAAGCAGGCGAGCCTTATGTCAGCAAGCGTCATCTCCCCAAACTTTCTGGCGGTAGCTTGAGCGTCTTCGGCTTCTCAGCCGGTCTCGAGTTCACACGCGATGTGCAGGAGACCAAGAGTTTCCAGTTCAAACTCACGCAGCTGGCGCGCAAGCTGACCGAGCAGGGGCACGGCATCCTCATCCTTATCGATGAGCTCCAAGCTAATTCACCTGAGATTAGACAGCTCGTCACCGCCTATCAAGAGCTGGTCGGTGAGGGACTCAACGTCGCGCTTGTTATGGCAGGTCTCCCGGGAGCCGTCTGTGCAACGCTCAATGACCGCGTGCTGACATTTCTCAACCGCGCTCGCAAGGTCACGCTCGAACCGCTTTCAGTCGGAGATGTCGATGCCTATTATCAGCGGGCTTTCGAAGAGCTCGACCTTGATATTCCAGGCGATCTTCGCCTCCGTGCCGCTCGCGCAACCCAAGGCTCGCCCTATATGCTGCAGCTCATCGGCTATAACATCGGCAATCGCTGCAAGACAGGAGAACACGTAACGCCAGAGCAAGTCGACGGAGCTATCGAAGCGTCAAAAGCCGATTTCGAAAACGATGTTTGTGAAACGACGCTCGCCGCGCTATCGGACCAAGACGTCGCGTTTCTCGACGCAATGACTGATGACGAAGACGCCGTTTCGCGCATTTCCGATGTAGCGAAACGTATGTCAGTCACACCCGACTATGCGCAAAAGTATCGCCGGCGCCTCATCGACGCCGGCGTAATCGAACAGGCGCGCCGCGGTTACGTGCGTTTCGCCGTTCCATATATGGCTGACTATCTGCGCAGCCAACTCTAGGCAGCCACCACAAAGGGGACAGGCACCTTTGTGGCGGCTTGGGCCCGGTTTGGCTCGATCTGTAACAGGTAGGCCGTCGAAACCGAGCCTGGTGTTACAGATCGAGATTGTTCGGTCTGTCCCCTGCAGTTTGTCTAAATCTGTAACAGGTAGAGACGATTTAGCCCGCTAGATGTTACAGATCGAGACAGAAGATTCTAGTCGCAGGCGATATCGAGGTTTTTGCCGATGAGGCCTACGTAGCCGCCCTCGGCAGCCTTGGGGCTGTCAGCATGGCAGAGAACCCACTTGTCGGCCTTCCAGTAGCAGTAGCTGTCACCGGCGGTAGGCATGTCGGTTGCGGCCTCGGGGCGCGGGCCGTTGGTGCCGGCGGGAAGCGCCACCATCACCTGGAAGCCACCGTCGTCGACCATGCACGGCGTGTAGTGGAGCGTGGTGTTGAAGACCTCGACAACCTTGCCCGCCGGCACGCAGAACGCCTTGACGCACGCGGTATCGAGCTTGCCGTCCTCGATCTCCCAGCGATGCGCCACGAGCAGGATAAAGTCGCGCGCGCCCAGGTTGAACTCACTCGCGCGGTGGTACTCCAGGCAGTTGAGACGCGTGTTGTGGCCGTTGCACCAGCCGAGCTGGAAGGGACGGCCACCAAACATGAGAAAGCCCAGTTTATCGGCATCCTTGACGCCCTCGAGCTCCGGCGCACTTGCAACGTACTTGCTGCCCTCGGGGATGGGCGCGGCAGAGAGCGCCTCGAGCACGGGCGACGTGAGCTCAGACGGAACGTCATCCCAAACGTTGCCATAGGATTTGAACTCGGGATCGTTGACAGAGTAGATATGCATGTTCACTCCTGTTCGTAAATGTGACTATACGAACATTCTAGAACAAACATGAGCGATTTTGAACGCTCACCCCGACCAATCAACAAAAAGGCGCCCCCGCATAAGCGAAGGCGCCCAATGCGCGCGTTTTGGACGACAAAGCCCTTACGCCTGCTGATAGTGCAGATGCTTCTCGTCGATATCGGCCAGGTCGCGGTCGAGGTAGCGGCGCGCAAGCCAGTTGGCCATGGGGAGGTTCTGGTCCAGGTAGTTACCGCATTCCTCGGGAGCGGCACCGGGGACATCGCCCTCGAAGCCGGCGACAAACTCAAACAGCTCGCGGACGAGCGGCAAGACCTTCTCGCTCGTCAGCTCGCCAAAGACAACCAGGTAAAAGCCCGTGCGGCAGCCCATGGGGCCAAAGTAGACAATGCGGCTCGACCACTCGGCATGATTGCGAAGGAACGTCGCGCCCAGGTGCTCGATGGTGTGGCACTCGGCCGTGTTCATGACCGGCTCCTTATTGGGCGTGGTCAGGCGCAGGTCAAAGGTGGTAACGGCGGCGCCGGTCGCCGGATCGCGGTCGATGCGGCTCACGTACACGCCGGGCTCAAGCAGCAGATGGTCAACGGAAAAGCTCGCGATACGCTCCATGGCAGTTCCTCTCGGTAGTTAAATTGGGACGGGGCTCTTTTAGCTGGTTCGAATGGTCGCACCAATCATACCAGTCAAAAAAGCCCCGCCCCAAATGAGCTGCCTAGGACGGGGATCAATGAGTTTTTTATCCCCGTCCCAGAAAAATCCTTGGGCGCCGCGCAGCCGCCTAGGCAGTGTATGCAATTGTGGCGTCGACAGCATGGCGCCAGCCGGCGATCTTTTTGGCTCGCTCGTCGGCAGGCATGGCAGGCTCCACGATGCCGCGGGCGCCGTAGACGTCAACGACATCGCGCGTGTACATGCCCAGCGCAATGCCGCAGGCCCAAGCCGCACCCAGGCCGCTCATCTCGTCGTTGCTCGCAATGCGGATGGGCGAGCCGACCAGGTCGCTCTCAAACTGCATCAGGTACGCGTCGCGCGTGGGACCGCCGTCAACACGAAGCTCGGCCAGTGCCGCGCCCGAATCCTCGACCATCGCATCGATCACGTCGAAGATCTGATAGGCGATCGACTCGTCGGCGGCCTTTACGAACTCCGCACGGCCCGTGGTGCGCGTCATGCCAAAGACGCAGCCCTCGGCATCGCTCGCCCAGTGCGGCGCGCCCAGGCCAGTGAACGCCGGCACAAAGTAGACGCGGCTCGCCGGATTGGCGGCGTAGCACAGGTCGGTGACTTCCTCGGGATTGTTGATGAGCTCCAGGTCGTCGCGCAGCCACGTCTTGACGGCGCCGGCGTAGCTCACGTTGCCCTCGAGCACATACTCGGTCACACCGTCCATACGCCACGCAAGCGAGCTCGAAAGCCCGTGCGAGCTGGCGACGAACTCGTCGCCGACGTTCATCATGACCGAGCTGCCGGTGCCATAGGTCGCCTTTGCCATGCCGCGGCTATGGCAGCCCTGGGCAAACAAGGCGGCATGGCTGTCGCCGAGCACGCCGTGAATGGGCACGGGCGCCGGCAAAAAGCCGCCCAGGTTCGTCATGCCGAACAGGCCATCGGAATCGGTCACCTGCGGCAGGCAAGCCGAATCGACGCCAAAGGCCTCGCACACCGGCTCGCTCCAGCAGCCACGGCGCAGGTCAAAGAGCTGCGTGCGGCTGGCATTGGACCAGTCGCAGCGAAACTCCGCGCCGCCCGTGAGCGTCCAGACCACCCAGGCATCGATGGTGCCCAGGCACAGCTCGCCCGCCGCAGCGGCCTCGGCAGCCGCGGGAACGTTCGCGAGGATCCAGGCCATCTTGCCCGCCGGGTAGTAGGGCGAGAGCACCAGACCCGTCGTGTCGCGCACCAGCTCGGCCACGCCTTCGCGCGCAGCAAGCTCGTCGCACAGCTCGCGGGCGCGGGCGCACTGCCACACCACGGCGTCGCACAGCGGCTCGCCCGTCGTGCGCTTCCAGGCAACGGTAGTCTCGCGCTGGCTGGAGATGCCGATGCCGGCGACGTCGGCCGGATCGACCCCGGTCTCCTCCACCACGGCGCGCGCCACGGCCAGCACGTTAGCGGCGATCTCGGCTGGATCATGGCTCACCCAGCCGGCCTCGTTGACAATCTGGCGATGCGGGCGATCGGCACGATGAATCAAATGGCCGCCCTCGTCCACCAGCAGCGCCTTGGTGCCCTGCGTGGATTGATCGATTCCGATGATGTAGCGGCCCATGGCCACCCCTTTCAAAACGAATGTGACAAAGGGGCGGTCCCTTTGTCACATTCCAGTTACTCTGCGGGAAGGAACTCGGCGACCGTCTTTGCGATTCCCTCGCCCGTCAGGCCGTAGTGCGCAAAGACCTCGGGGCTCGTGCCGGTGATGACCGGCGCATCGGGCAGGCTCAGGCACTTGACCGGACGCGGGCAATGCTCGCCCACGACCTGCGCGACCATGGAACCCAGGCCACCGAAGGGGCTGTGCTCCTCGACGGTCACGACGGCGCGCGTGGCACCGGCGGCCTCGATCACGGCCTCGGCATCGAGCGGCTTGACGCAGTACATATCGAGCACCGTTGCCGAGATGCCCTGCTCGGCCAGCAGATCGGCGGCGTCCACGGCATGGCGGACCATCTCACCGGTGGCGACAATCGTCACATCGGTGCCGCGGCGCACCCAGGTGGCGCGATCCATCTGGAACGGGCACTCGTCCTCAGTGTACACGTCCTCCACCGGGTTGCGGCCCACGCGGATGTAGGCCGGCTTGTTGTCGGCGACCAGGGCACGCACGAGCTCGGCGGTCTGGAAGCGATCGCTCGGCAGATACACGCGCATGTTGGGAATCGCGCTCATGGCGGCGATATCCTGCGCGGAGTGATGGCTCATGCCTAAGGCGCCGTAGGACACGCCGCCCGAGATGCCGATGAGCTTGACGTTGGTGTTGGAGTACGAAACGTCGACCTTGCACTGCTCATACGAGCGCGTGGTCACAAAGGACGCCGGCGAGGCGGCCCAGGCCTTCTTGCCGCACGAGGCCATGCCGGCGGCGATGCTCACCAGGTCCTGCTCGGCAATGCCGACCTCAACGGACTGCTGGGGATACTGGTCAAAGAACGGCGTGAGCGATGCAGAGCCGCGGGAGTCGGAGCACAGGACGACGATGTCTTTATCGGTTGCGGCGGCCTCGAGCAGCGTGTCGCAGATAGCCTTTCGGTTGGCGATCTTGTTAGCCATTGATGGCCTCCTTATGGGCAGCGAAATCGGCGATGATCTGGGCATATTCCTCATCGTTGGGCAGGTGATGATGCCAGGCGGCCTTGTCCTCCATAACCGGCGAGCCGTAGCCCTTCACTGTGTTGAGGATGATGACCGTGGGCTTACCCTTGGTCTCGGCGGCCAGCGTCAGCGCGGCGTCGATGGCCTGGACGTCGTTGCCCGGAATGGACAGCACGTTCCAACCGAAGGCGGCCCAGCGCTCCTCCTGCGAGTCCTGCTTCATGACGTCCTCGGTGCTGCCGCTGATCTGCAGGCGGTTGCGGTCCACGAGCGCGCACAGGTTATCGAGCTGGTAGTTGCCGCCGCTCATGGCGCCCTCCCAGACCGAGCCCTCGGCAAGCTCGCCGTCGCCCATGATGGTGTAGACGCGGTAGCCGCGGCCATCCATCTTGCCGGCAAGTGCCATGCCCACAGCCACGGGCAGACCGTGACCCAACGAGCCCGAGTTCATCTCGATGCCCTTGAGCTTGTTGTTGGGGTGGCCGATGTAGGGGCTGCCGAACTTGGAGAAGCGGGCCTTGACGTCATCAAGGTCAAGATAGCCCTCGTGGCAGAGCACCGCGTAGTAGGCCTCCATGGCGTGGCCCTTGGAGAGCACGAAGCGATCGCGGTTGGGATTGTCGACGGTCTCGGGCGAAATGTTGAGGTGGTTGGCGTAGAGGGTCATCAGCGCATCGATGACCGACATGTCGCCGCCGATGTGCCCGCCGGCGCCAGCCATGATGATATCGACGCAATCGCGTCGAAGGTCCCAACGCAGGGACTCAAGCTCTTCGATAGTTGCCATTTCTACTCTCCTCGCAGGTAAGCTTTGACGTCTTCTTCGATGGGGTCGTACAGGTCGGGGGCAATGCCAATGTACTTGCACGCCTCGTAGAGCACCGGCACCACGTTGGCGTGAATGGCGACGCAGTGGTGGATGTAGGGACCCTCGACGATCTTGGCCTCGAGGCGCTTGAGGTTTTCGACCTCGACCCACAGGTAGGTGCCCATGCCGGCCGGGCCGTCGATGCCGCGAGCGTTGCCCAACAGCAGCGAGTACTCGCCGTTGTCGCCGTCAAAGCGAGCAAGGGTGAGGTCGCCGTGCTTGGCCTCGGCCGTCAGCGCGCCGGGGTGATCGAAGGCCAGCGGGTAGGTGAGCTTGGGCTTGACGGCCGCGCAGCTGCAGGGCCAGGGGCCGCAGTGCTGCAGCAGCTCGCCGTTCTCGTTATCGGGATGGCGCACGGTCCAGTCGGCGAACATGCCGCGGTGGCGGCCCAGGTCGGCGGCCTCGACCATCAGCGCAGTGATGGCGCCATGGATATCGGTCTCGCACACGACGGGGATACCCATCTCGTTGAGGATAGCGTTGGCGGCGCAGGGCATAATGCCCAGCTCGTCCTGCAGGGCGTTCCAGCATTGGATGGCACCGGCGTTGCAGCCGTACTTCTCGACCAGGCGCTTCATGGCGATGGCAAGTCCTGCGACCGCGGGGACCTTGTCCTCGGGAATGCAGATCTCAAAGCTGTCGTTGATGTGGGCAAGCATGGCGGCCATGGCCTGCTCGTCGGCCTGGGCGTCGCGCACAGCCTGGACAAGCTCGGTCATGGGGATGGGCGAAAGCTGGATGTTGAACTTCTCGAGCAGCTCGCCCTCGTTGCACATGGTCGACCAGAAATCGAACGGACGGGTGGCCATCTGCAGGATGCGGGTGTGCTTGAAAGTCTTGACCACGTTGCACACGGCCAAAAAGTCCCAGACACCGCGCTCGAACTCGGGATCGGTCAGACGGCAGTTGGTCATGTAGGTGAAGGGAACCTGGAAGCGACGCAGGACCTTGCCGGTGGCGAACAGACCGCACTGGCTATCGCGCAGACGGGTGCCGTCGGGCTCGGGGCGCTCGTCGCGCGGACCCCACAGCAGCACGGGCAAGCCGAGCTCGCGGGCAAGGCGGGCGCAGACATACTCGGTACCAAAGTTGGCGTGGCAGAGCATGATGCCGTCGACGCCCTCGGCGCGGAACTTCTCGACGATAGGCGCGATATGGCTGTCGTCGAACAGCAGGCCCTCGTCGTTGATGTCGTCGATATCCACAATCTCGACGCCGATCTCGCGCAGGCGATCAGCCGTAAGGCCGCGATACTTGATCGCGTCCGGCGCGCTAAAGATGCTACGGCGCGTGGGCACAAAACCGAGCTTGATCTTGTCCATGTACGTCCTCCCCTAGTCACATGTTCAGTAAACAGACGCATGTTTCGTTTTGTTCTGTTTACTAAATGTTTTACTCTTCTGTTTAGAAGTTTAGCGCGAAATACCCGTAGACGGTAGAGAAATCAGCCTAAACGGTATGTAAACAATCTGAACATACAAGGGAAACAAAAAGAGGACCCCGAAGGATCCTCTTCTGAATGGCACTATGTTAACTGCCCTAGCGAGCTTTGGCACGCTGCAGGCAATGCCGTCTCCGCCTAGATTTCGCGCACGCTCTGGCGCTCGACAAAATAGGTCGACACGGCCGTTTTGCAGGTATAGCTCTTGGGATTGCGGATGTTACCCACCAGACGGCGCACCGCGATCTCGCCCACCTCGTGTTTGGGAACATGCACCGTGGTGAGTGGCGGGTTGGAGAAGGCGCCCAGAGATAGGTCGTCAAAGCCGATGATCGAGACATCCTCGGGCACGCGAATGCCGTGCTCGTTGAACGCGCGCATGGCACCCACGGCGAGCACGTCGTTCTCGGCAAAGAAAGCCGTCGGCAGGTCGTCGCGTGAGACGCTGTCGAGCCATGCACCCATATCGCGATAGGCACCTTCGAGCGTGGTGCCCAGCGTGACGCGCCATGCCGGGTTTGCCTCGAGGCCCGCATCCTCAAGTGCTTGGCGATAGCCGCGCTCGCGGTCCTTAAAGTTGCGGATACGAAGGTCGCCCGCCAGATAGCCGATTTGCTTGTGACCTTTCTCGATAAGGTAGTCCACGGCACGCAGCACCGAATCGGTATTGGCAATGACCACGGCATCAAAGTACTGGCGGTCGCTCCAGCCATCGAGCACAATCAGGTGGGCGGCGGCGTTAGCGAACAGGGCGTAGTCCTCCTCGCCCAACTCCGTACCCATTAGTACAATAGCGGCGGCCGGATCGGCAATCAGGCCCTCGACCTGCGGACGCACGGCGTCTAGGTCGCTAAAGTCGAGCGAGACAAAGCTCGTGCTCATGCCGTGGCGACGCGCCTGGCGCTCCACGCCCTCGATGACCGCGGGGTGGAAGGTGCTCTCGTCCAGGATGGCGCCCGTCTTGCGCGCGAGCACAAACTGGATGCTCTCGAGCTGCGTCGACTGCTGATAGCCGAGCGACTGCGCGCACTCCAGGATGACTTTGGCGGTCTCCTCGCTCACGCTGCGCTTGCGGTTGAGCGCGTTGGACACGGTTGCGGGCGAAAAACCGGTGATGCGGCTGATCTCGCGAACACTTGCTTTGGCCATTGTTCCCCCTAGCAACGGTCGTGGCGGAGCATCGTGGCCTGACCGCCCCGTGACTCGACAACTAAACGACCGCAAATTCAATCTAAACAGAATAGTAAATGTTTAATAGCTAGTTTAGCCTGTTGTCAAGCGAAGCGACGCGACTATTCCCCCAACGGGCGTATTTACTCGGTAGCTAAAAAAGCCCGTCCCAAATTGACTACATGGGACGGGGCGTGAAAATCATTTAGCCCAGGACACGAGCCATACGGGCCTTGAACTCGGACAGGAAGCGCGGGGCGTCCACGGTGAGCGCCACGAGCGCGCTCTTATCCGGATCGGACAGACGGTGCTCGTCACAGATAGTGCGGCCGCGGTACTCGCCCAGCAGGTCGACACGAAGATTGCAGCCGAGCGCACCCACGAGCGTGGGATCAATCGCCACGGCAACCGCCAGCGGATCGTGCAGCGCGCAGCCGCCCAGGTAGGGCGCGTTCATTTCGTACGAACCGATATAGTGCTCGACCATGCTCGCAAACGCGCAGCCAGCCATAGTGCCCGAGCCCGTCCAGCCGGCAACGTCGCGACGTGTGAGCACCACGCGGTGCGTCACATCCAAGCCCACCATGGTGAGCTTGCGGCCCGAGCGCAACACGGCGTCGGCAGCCTCGGGGTCGCCCGCCATGTTGGCCTCGGCGCCCGCGCTCACGTTGCCGGGCACGGTAAGCGCACCGCCCATCACGACCACGCGGCCGATGGACATCATCGCCGCCGCATCGCGCTCCAGGGCAAGCGCCAGATTGGTGAGCGGGCCGGTCGCAACGTAGACCAGATCGGGACCATAGGTACGCGCGGCATCAATCAGGTAATCGACCGCCGCATTGCCATCGGCCGACGTCGCGCCCACTGGCTCGTACGGCGAGGCGGGCACGCTTGCGCCGCCAATACCGTTCTTGCCGTGGATAAGCGTGGTGGACGCCGGCGGCGTGTAGGGTTCGGTCGCCTTCATGGGACGATCGGCGCCCAGGTACACCGGCACCTCGGGACGACCCAACAGGTCGAGCACCGCCAAGCAGTTGTGCGCCGACTGCTCGACGCGCACGTTGCCAAAGCACGTGGTGATGCCCACGAGCTCCACCTCGGGGCTTGCGATGGCATAGGCGAGCGCCATCGCATCATCCACACCCATATCCAGATCAAGGATCAGCTTCTTGGTTGCCATTGTTCTACTCCGCTTCTCCGTCTACATCCAAACCGTCTAAACCAAACTTGTGCTCGACTTCCGTACGCGTGGGAATTGATTGCTGAGCGCCCAGGCGCGATACCGTCACCGCCGAGGCGCGAGCACCCGCGGCCATGCACTCAAAGAGCGGCAGACCCTCCAGACGAGCTGCAGCAAGCGCACCAATAAACGTATCGCCCGCGGCCGTCGTATCGACCACCGCGCTCGAAAGCGCCGGCATGCGCAGCGGCTCACCGCCATCGCCGAGCGTAACCGAGCCGGCGCCGCCCAGCGTGATGACCGCGGCGCCGGCGCCCTTGTCGAGCAGCGCATTGAGCGCGGCGACGCAGCTCGCATCATCTGTGGGCAGAATGCCCGTCAGCATCTGGCACTCGGTCTCGTTGGGGCAGACCAAGTCGACCGCAGGCCACGCTCCTGCCGGCAAATCGCAGGCGGGCGCAGGGTTAAAGACCGTATAGAACCCCAGCTCGTGAGCGCAAGCAAGCGCCCCGGCCGTCGCCGCAAGGTCACATTCGCCCTGGGCGATAAAGACGCCGCCAGCAGCCGGGGCAATCTCGCTGGCATCGCCGTCGAGCTCGTCGGCCACCAAGCGCCTCAGTGCGCGGGCAACGTCCTCGCCCGCAAGCGCATGGTTGGCGCCCGGCGACAGCACGATGCGGTTGTCGCTCTCGCAGCGAATGATAGTCGCGGTACCGGTCTCCACGTCATCGCGACGCGCCACGAACTCAACGCCCACGCCGGCATCCTGGAGCCCTGCCACGAGCGCATCGCCAAAGGTATCGCGCCCAACAGCGCCGATCATGCATGTGCGCGCACCCATGCGCGCAGCGGCGACGGCCTGGTTAGCGCCCTTGCCACCAGCGTTGGTGATAAAACCGCTGCCACCGACTGTCTCGCCCGCACGCGGCATGCGCTCGCACGCCACCGAAAGGTCCATGTTCATGCTGCCGAACACCGCAACGATGCTGTGATCCGCCATGGAAACCTCCTCGTCTTCAGGCTTTGCGCCCACCGTCGACCAACGATTGTGCACTCTCGCACCCCCTATAACTTTAGTCCACTTTGATGTGGACGCGCGCTTGAGCTTACGCCAGCAGCAAGCATTCACAGGGGCAGGCAGCTACAATGAATACGTGCTGATTATTCTCGTCATTGGATGATGTTTTATGGAACAATTCTCGCAATCGGGCTCGCGCGGTCGACGCCGCACGGGCAACGAGCCGGCGCCGCACGAACGCGTGAAGGGCGAACGCCGTGCCAACGAGCCGCGACGCACCGCGAGCCCCCATCGCGCTTCTGCCAACAACGCGGGCCGCGCCAACACTCCCGCCGCGGAGCAGACGCCTGCTCGCCCCAAGTCCCGCTACATCCCTGCCCTTGACGGCCTGCGCACGCTTGCCGTCGTCGCAGTGGTGCTCTATCACCTCAACCTCACGTGGGCTCAGGGCGGCCTGCTTGGCGTCACGATCTTCTTTGTGCTTTCGGGCTATCTGATCACGCGCTTGCTGCTCAACGAAGTCGCTAAGACCGGCCGCATCGACCTCAAGAGCTTCTGGATCCGCCGCATCCGTCGCCTGGTCCCCGCCGTGGTAACGGTAGTGTTCGTGACCTGCGCGCTGTGCACCATCTTTAACCACGTGATGCTCACCAAGATGCGCCCCGACATTCTGCCGTCGCTGCTGTTCTTCAACAACTGGTGGCAGATTGCCCAAAACGTCTCGTACTTCAATGCTCTGGGCGATCCCTCGCCGCTTACGCACTTTTGGTCGCTCGCCATCGAGGAACAATTCTACCTGGTTTGGCCACCGCTGCTGTTTGCCATGGTGTCCATGCATGTGAGCAAACCCAACACGCGCCGTGTGGTCCTGGGACTCGCAGCGGTATCCGCCCTTGCCATGATGGTGCTCTACAACCCTGCCGCCGACCCCAGCCGCGTGTACTACGGCACCGACACCCGCGTCTTCTCGCTGCTGCTGGGCGCCTGGATGGCCTTTATCCCCGATCGCGACCTGGCGCCGGTGCGTCTCGCTCATCGTTTGGGGCTCAATCGCCTGGCTGGCGCCGCCAAGCACGGCAAGAACGCCGAGGGCAAGCCTAGCGAGAAGGCCGACAACGCAGCCGAGACCGTCCCGGCACAGCCGAGCGCCCTCGTGCGCTTTTGGTCCTCGCCCGCATCCATCGATGTGTTGGGCGTCGTGGGTCTGGTTGGCCTTGCCGCCATGGTCGCGCTCACCAACGGCTACACCGCGTTCCAGTATCGCGGCGGCACGCTGCTATGCTCCATCCTCACGCTCATGGTCATCGCGGCCTGCGTGCAGCCCCAGGGAATGGTTGCCCGCGCACTGTCCGCCGAGCCGCTCGTGTGGGTTGGCAAGCGCTCGTACAGCATCTACCTGTGGCACTATCCGCTACTGTTGCTCATGAACCCGGTCGCCAACATCAACGATACGCCGTGGTGGCAGTACATTTTGCAGGTGTTGTTGGTGGTCGCCGTAGCCGAATGTTCATATCGCTTTATCGAGACGCCGTTTAGAAAGGGCGCCTTTGGGCGCACCGTATCCGAGTTTCGCGACGGCGCCACCACGCCCGCCAACTGGGTACGCGCGCACGTCCCTGTCTGCGCAGCCTGCGCTGTCGTGTTGGTCGTTGCACTGGGCGGCCTGGTCTTTGTGCCCGAGACGTCTGCACTGAGCGGTGAGGGCGCCGAAGTCCTCAACAAGGAAGCCAAGAACACCGCGCCAACGGACCAACAGGCAGCCGACGACACCGACAAGGACAACGACGGCTTCCCCGATGGCTCCTACGACCTGTTGATGATCGGTGACTCCGTGTCGCTGCGCGCCGTTGATTCCTTTGACGGCGTGTTCCCGGACAGCCATATCGATGCCGAAAAGGGCCGCCAGTTTGATGCGGGCCGCGCGACATTTGAGGGCTATCTCCAACAGAACCTTGCCGGCAAGATCGTGGTCTTTGCACTGGGCACCAACGGCTTGGTAACCGACGACCAGATCGACGCCATCATGACCGATGCAGGAGATAAGCGTATTGTGGTGTTTGTGAACACGCGCAGCCCGCAGCCGTGGGTTGACTCTACCAACCAGGCCATCGCCAACGCTGCTACGCGCTACAAGAACGTGCGCGTTATCGACTGGTACGGATACAGTGCCAATCGCAACGACCTGTTCGATGGCGATGGCACGCACCTGTCGACCACTGGCGTGACTGAGTACCTCAACTTGATCCACGATGCAGTCAAGAAGGACCTGCCCGTGCATCCCGAGGATCACGTCAACGATCCGCAGCCGGCGGCCGTCAAGTCTGCCACCGACGCGCTCGTCAATGCGCTCGCTCTCAAGCCGCACAAGCTGGGCACCGACAAGTAACCTGCAACGCAAACTTCCCACATCCGGAGGGGGTGCCTGCCACGGCAGGCACCCCCTCCGGCAGTTAGGGACGTTCCTTATGTGCCGGCACCTAGGGACACTCCTGACACAGCCGAGGAACGCCCTCCTTGCGACCGAATTCTGGGCACCTCGCCACCCCGAACGTTGTTTCCAAGCCCACACCCGCAGCAAACAACCCAAAATCACTCTTTTCGAGCCGGCTCCAAGAGGTCGTGGACAAAAAGGGGCAAATATGAGTACTGTTGCCATTTTAGTAGCAGGCAAAACCACCCAAAATGGCGCTCATGCGGTAGCGCGCGACCCTTTCAGTTGACCAGAATAGCCGGCTTAGGACTTGGAGACCCGCTTTTAATGAACAGATTCTTAGCTATGTTCATTATTTTCTTGGTCGTAAATGCTATCGGCCAGGCAACAGTACTCATATTTGGCATTTTTTGTCCACTCGCATATTACTAACCCCCTATAACAGGCAAAATACAGGCCGCAACCCATGGCAGCGGCCTGTTTGGAGTCCAAAAGAGACGCTAAGCGCTGTAGCCCATCGCCTGCAGGACAAACATGACGACCGTCAGCACCGTAATCACGGCGATAGTCGCCCACGTGAGCACGTTCCACACGCGACCGTTGCGGTTGGCACCCATAATGTGACGGTCGGCGGCGATAACCACCTGGAACACCAGAACCACGGGCAGTAGCACGCCATTGATGACCTGCGAGGTCATCATAATCTGGAACAGATCGACGCCGGGCATAAGCACCAGCACGGCAGAGATACCGATGATGGCCGTAATGATGCCGCGATAGACCGGGGCCTCGTCCCAGCTGCGGTCGGCACCGCGCTCCCAGCCAAATGCCTCGCAGATGGCACTCGACGTAACGCCCGGCAGCACGCAGGCAGCCAAAAAGCTCGCTGCGACCAGGCCCGAGGCAAACAACACCGTGGACCACTGGCCCGCGATGGGCTCCAGCGCGCGGGCGGCATCGGCGGCATCGCTAATCTGAATACCCGCCGGGAACAGCACCGTACCGGTCGTGATGATAATGAAGCCCGCAATGATATCAGCAGCAATCGAACCGCTCACGGTATCAATACGCTGCAGCACGATGTCGTCCTCGCCCGCATTCTTATCGACCACGTTGTTCTGAGCCAAGAAGATCATCCACGGTGCGATGGTGGTACCGATCGTTGCGACCACGAGCGACACGTAGCTGGGGTCGTTTTGAATATTGGGGACGACCAAGTCGACCGCGACCTCGCCCCAGTTGGGGCCGGCCATAAACGCGGCGACGATGTAGGTCACGAACACGCAGCTTACCAGCAGCAAAATCTTCTCGATGCGCTGGAAACTGCCCGACATGGTAAGCATCCACACCAGCAGCGCCACGAGCGGCACCGAAATGCTCGCCGGCACGCCAAACAGGGCAAGTCCGCTCGCGATACCCGCAAACTCCGAAATGGTCACGGCCGTGTTGGCGATCAACAGCGCCGCCATGGCCAGCACGCTCTTGCGCACGCCAAAGCGCTCGCGAATGAGCGACGCCAGGCCCTTACCCGTGACGCATCCGCAGCGCGCCGCGGTCTCCTGCGTCACGATGAGCAGCACGGTCATGACGGGAAGCATCCAGAGCATCTTGTAACCATAGCTGGCGCCCGCGCTGGAATACGTGGCGATGCCGCCGGCGTCATTGCCCGAAAGCGCCGCCAACAGACCGGGGCCCATGGCGCCAAAGATGGCCGCAATGGTCAGCTTTTGCTTGGTGCTCGCCTTTTGCTTCGTGTTTTGCACGCGACCACCTAACCCATGACTGACATGGTGAGCAGCACCGCGGCGATGCAGTACGCCACACACGAAATCATGACGGCGATGACGTTCATGGCGGTACCCGATGTGTTAAGGTCGTGCTCATCGCGCCAGAACAGCACTATCAGGTAAATCACGGCGCTCATGTTGCCCACCAGGCAGATGATGGCGGCCATGTTAAAGCAGCCGGTAAAGAGCTGCTCCTCAAACATGGGCGCGCCGGGGAACGCGGCGGTGCGCACCAGCTGCGCGCACAGGTAAGTAACAAGCGAAAGGATCAGGCCCATACCCGTGCTCTGGAAGAAGAATCCCAGGTACGGTTTGGGCTCGTCGTCGTGACCGTCGTACTCGAGGAAGTAGTTCTTGACGAACGACACCATGCGCGAGGCAGCCAGCAGCACGAGCGGCATGGCGCACATGGGGAACACCACCAGATGCGCGGAACCCAGCGCCGTCCCCAGCACCGTCGCCATAATGCACGAGGCGATGCCCCACACGACGACCCAGTACTGACGATGCACGAACCAGCTGAGCACGTTCGTCGAGTCGTCCGACGCGCTATCGCCCGAGCCGACACCGGCGATCTGCAGGTCCTCCTGATGCTCCTCGGCGATAACGTCCATGGCGTCGTCGAAGGTCACGATACCCAGGATATGACGGTTCTCGTCGCAGACAGGGATTGCAACCAGGTCGTACTTGGTCATCTCGTCCGTCACGTCTTCCTGGTCCTCGTCGGGCGACACGTAGACCAGATCGCGATAGGCGAGCTGGCCCAGCGTGGCGTCGCGGTCGGCCACGATCAGCGTGCGCAGCGAAAGCACGCCCGTCAGCATGCCGCTCGGATCCTCGGTATAGACGTAATAGACGCTCTCAAAGTCCTCGTCGAGTTTGCGAATCGCCTCGATGGCATCGCCGACCGTCGCCGTGGCGGGCAGCGAGACAAACTCCGAGGTCATGATGCGGCCGGCGGTGTTGTCCTCGTAGCCCAGCAGATTACGAATCGCCTTCTCCTCCTTGACGCCCATCAGGCGCAGGAGCTTCTCGGCCTTCTCATAATCGAGCTCGTCGATCAGGTCGGCAGCGTCGTCCGGGTCCATCATGGCCAGCATCGACGATGCGTCGGTATCGGACAGGCCCTCGAGCATCTCGGTCATGAGTTCGTCGTCATCGAACTCCGAGATGGCCTCGGCGGCCTGTGCCGTATCGAGCTGGGCGAACACCTGCGCGCGCAGGCGCGGATCGAGCTGCTCGATGATGTCAGCAATGTCGGCAGGATGCAGCTCGCCAAGCGTCTTGTGCGACACCGAGAGCTGGATGTTCTTAGTCGAGCGATCGAGCAGGTCCATATAAGACCAGGCGATAATGTCCTCGCTGAGCGGCTTGCCCAGGTGCTTCATAAAGCCCTCGACGACGTGCTCGAGCGCGGGGCTGATTGCACGCAGCAGGCCGCGGACGCCGACCTCGGCACCCAGCAGGCGCAGCTGATTTTCGCCCGACATGGAGAACTTGATGTCGTTGACGCGCACGACCTTCATGCCCTGCGTGTCGACAATCTGTTTGTTGAGCACGTCGCGCGCGAGCAAGAGTTCAGTCGGCTGCAGGTACGAAAAACGGATTTCGGTGGCCGACGTCTTAAGGTGCACGCCCGTCTCGTCGATACGGTCGACCCATTTGCGCCAGCTGATCATAAACGGCGTCTTGCCGGGACCACGGAACGCGAGGGACGTCACGTGCGGAAAAACTTCGCCGGTTGCAATGCCAAAATCGTTCACAACGCCGAGTTTTTCGCCATCGACGTCCAAGACCGGCAATTTGAGCATCTCACTCAGATAATTCAATGGTGCTCCCCATCATTATTCCTGCGGACCGCGTGACCATGCCGGCACGCAATCCGTGGACTTTTAGACATGTATACGCATGCGCGGGCGGCACGCCGCTCGGCGCTCACACCCCGTGCACGCGCAGAAAGCACCTGCATGGGGTCATCGACTGTATGGTCGAGGTTTGGATTTCACCTGTAACCTTTCTCTTGACCCTCATTAACCGCAGTAACTATAGCATCAGCATCGCGCTGCGGCACCGAATTTATGCGCTGCACATTGCAGGCATACCAAACCCTTGATTCTCATCTTCATTGCAACAGCCTCAGGACTCAGCGCAACGCGTTGCGCTGA